>WGNW01000073.1 GCA_016124315.1 Alphaproteobacteria bacterium | reverse complement strand
TCCTGGGCGCCGCAGGCGGCGACGAGGAGCGAGGCAGCAACCACCACGACTGTCTTGCTCGAAATCGACATCATTTTCTCTCCATGCCTCTCAACTCAAAGCCGGCCCGCCCGGCGCGCCATTCCCCGATCGGAGAAGACCGGCGCGCGGGAAGCCCAGTTGACCATGGAGTGTAGGCCGCTCGTTCTCAATTACCTTGGATGTAATGACGGCTGATGGAGCGGCCGTCCTCGCTTGACTTTTACCGTTCCGCCCGTACCGTTTCTATTCAACGTGTTATCTGGATTCTTGGGCTTACGCTGGGGAGTATTGAATATGCGCGGTATCGGCTTGTCGTTGACCATGGGAGCGGTGGCCCTGCTGTTCGCCGTTATGGTGCAACCGCACCCGGCGATGGCGAAAGGCGTCAACAAGGGAACCGCCGAGGCGGACATCTGCAAGACCAAGGTGCCCTACATCAATCAGAAGACCGGGCAGCCTTATGTCGACCAGTCTGGCAACCCGGTGATGGTCAACTACCCGTGCGGGGCGATTGTCTACGCCAACAAGGGCGGCTATTACGTCAAGCCGGTCGCGGTGGAAGCGCGGGGCAGCAACAACCAGGAGACGAAGGACCCGACCTACAACAAGGCCTGCGCGGACTACAAGCGCTCGTTCAGGAACGAACCCACGGGGCTTCAGGCGGGCGAATACGTCACCTTCATCGTCCCCGCCTCCTGCGCCTACAAGCTGTCGATCGACATCGTCGCGGGCAGGAGCAAGGACCGGGATCTCTGGCTGACGCCGGGCTGCGTCATCGAGACCTCGACCGACGGCACGACCACGTCGAACGAATGGCACATGAAGACCTACTATTCGGACAAGGCGAAGGCGCAGACGGCCGACCTGAACAAGCTCATGGGAACCGACACCACGCTGCCGAAAGATCCCGTCGACGCCGACGGGCATGCGTGCGGGCGCCAGGGCAAGATGTAGCGGCGACGAGCCGGCATACCGGGGGAATCTTGAAGGGATTTCGATCGCTGACGTGCTAGGCTTCCGGGGCGGCCTGTATTTACTAGGGGGAGTCGTAAGGCGTGCCATTTCGCCTGAGTGCCAGTCCTTTCCGGGGGAAAACCCATTTCGTTGGAAAATGCCGCCGGAGAGTGCGGCATTTTCCCATTCTAGCGGCCCTTGTGTTGGCGACGACACTGTCAGGGGGGTGCGCCACCCAGATTCCCAGCAAGCAGCACGAGCGCGACGTCAACGAGCTGGTGGCGGCGTTCCGCGCCGAAACCAAGGCGGTCAAGGAGCGTGAGGAGGTCAAGGAGAACGAAGAGGTCAAGCGGCTGAGCGTGACCCGGGAAACCGTGGGCGGCAAGACGCGCTTCCTCGTCAGCGCCGACCTGACGGACGCCCTGCTGACCGATGTCGTCGAACGCCTGCTGAAGGAAACCCAGGTTTCCTACAACATGTCCGGCACCCGACTCTCCGGGACGGTGACCGCCCGCTTCACCGACCTCGACCTGGCCGCCGCGCTCAACGAGATGCTCAATCCGCAGGGTCTCTCCGTCGTCTGGCGCAACAACATCCTCGTCTTCCGCTACGGCGTGCCGGTCTCCGACGGCACTGCCGCAGGCGACGGCGCTTCTGCCGCTTCCGCCGCTACGCCGGCGTCCGATGATGCCGGCGAGGGCAAGGGCGGGAGCGTCGAATCCGAAGTCGACCTCAAATATGTCACGGCGAAGGACGGCCTCGCGCTGCTTCAGGGCCTCTATCCCGAAGGCAAGGGCGTGACCTACGGAGCCCTTCCGAACCTCAACGCCATCTACCTGTCGGGCACGCGCCAGGCGGTGTCCGAAGCACGGACCGCCCTGCTGCGCGCCGACCGGGAGGTGCCGCACGTCTTCATCGAGATGCTGGTGGTGGATCTCGACACCATCGCGACGAAAAAGCTCGGCGCGAAGCTGACGGAAGGCTCGAAAGGGGACTTCAGCAACATCAACATCCTTCCCGGCAGCACCGAAGGCAATATCGGCTTTACCCTGATTGACGGGCTGAAGAGCGCCACGCAGCTCACCCTCATGGTCGATCTGCTCGCCACGGAGGACAACGCCGAGATCCTGTCGCGGCCCTATATCGCCACCCGCAGCGACCAGCCGGCGTCCATCGAGATCGTGACGGACCAGTATGTCGCCGTGCAGAAGAGCGTCGAGGGCGCGTCAGTCACCACCACCGACGGCATCTCCGCCGGCGTCATCCTGAACGTGACGCCCGTCGTGCTGGCCGACGGCATGATCCGGCTCGACCTGTCGGTCGAGGCGTCGACGTTCTCCCCGGCCCTGGCCGGTTCGCTGGTCACGAAGGAACGGAACAAGGCGACGACGACGGTCAGCGTGCCCAGCGGCCAGACCGTGGTTATCGGCGGGCTGAACTTTTCCCGCCGGGCAACGTCGCAGGCGGGCATACCGGGCCTGCGCAACATTCCCGGCGTCAATCTGGCGGCCCAGAACGAAACCTCGGGAAGAATCGGCCGCGAACTGGTGGTCTATCTGACGCCCCGAATCTGGAATCCGCAGATGGAAACGCCGCTGATCCGTCCGGACCTGCCCAGCGGCAAGGTGGCCGTTCCCTTCGACAAGGCTCACCCCGACAACCGCGAACCGAAGTAGCGCCGGTCGAGCCGACACCCCGCCCCGGACAGGCATGCTCAGGCCGTTTGTGCAGTCGCCGGTGCGCGAAGCGATAGAGTTTCACAATCTTCATGTCATTATGTGTATGATCAGGTGGGTAATAAGGCATCGCGCGCCGCCCCACCGTGGGCTGGCCAGGCGCGTGAATACCGCTTCGGGGCCGCTACCGAGGCCTGCAACCAGGAGGCGTGGATGCACGGATTGATATGCCGTTAGCTTCCGAAGACGCGAAAAAGTTCAGTCGGATCGTCACCCAGTGGCGTCTGATGAGGGGGTTGTCGCAGCAGTCGTTGGGGGAGGCGATCGGCCATTCCCAGCGCCATATCAGCTTCATCGAGAACGGGCGCACCAAGCCGAGCCGCCTCACCGTCGAGCGGCTGGTCGACGCGCTGGCCATTCCGGCCCGTGATGGCAATAGGCTGCTGAATCTGCTGGGTTTTTCTGGCAGTCTGCAGGACGAACTGGCGTCGCCTCCGCTCGACGAGTCCGGGCTCGCCATGATCCAGGAAGCCTGGATGAAGGGCATGTTCCCCAATCCGGCCTACACCATCGACGAGCGGCACCGGCTGGAGAAGATGAACCTCGCGACCGCCCTGTGGCTCAACCGCGTTGCCGGTATCGAGGAGATCTACGACGACGGCCGGCTGTCGTGGCCCTCGCTGATCTTCCACCCGCAAGGCCTGCGGCAATTCGTCGAGGACTGGGATGTGCTTGCCACCGCCTACGTCCAGATCGTGAACCGCGAGATGCTGCGCAATCCTGCCGTGGGCGCGCGACTCATGAACTGCATCCAGCGGCTGTTCGAGGTTCCCAGCAGCTGGAAGTCGCTGAACGACCAGTCGATGGGAACCATCGGCATGCGGCTGCGGGCGCAGACCCGGATGGGATCGGTTGCGGTCGAGTTCGTCATCCTGAACGTTTCGGCGCCGCCGTCGCAACCCGGCCTGGCGTTTCTCGATTTCCTGGTGGGCTCGGTCATCCCCGCGAACGCCGAGGCGGCCGCCATGATCTCGAAACTGCTCTCCGGCGCCACCCCTGCCGACATCCACCCCGCGCTGCTGCCCTCGCTGGTGTCGTGACGGCGGGCGGGCCGCCCTCGGTCCGGAGGCGCCGGTCCGGGAGCGGGACGCGCGCGTCAGTCGAAGTTCGGGCTGGGGGTCGAGTCGAAGCCGGGGGATGACGAGCACGAGGTCGCGCTGCAGGTAATCGTCGTGTCGAAGGTGTATTTCGAAGATCTGGTCTTCGGAACCTTCAGGCCGTTCTTGACGATCTGCTTCTGCTTGGCGTGGACGAACCCGTCGGCGATGCCGAACGCGCTGGTCTGGAACACGAGCTGCTTGCCCTGCGGCACCCTCACGACGATGCTCGGCTTCAGCACGAAGGTGGACTTGGCGATCTTGGACGCACCGGTATAAGAGAGGGCGCCCTCTCCCGTGTTCTTGCAGCCTTTCAGGCCGGCGGTCCACGCGATGGTCTCCGCCGTGGTGTTCCGCTGCACCTTGATCCCCAGGTCGGGCGCTTCCTGGGTCACCTTGTAGCCGAGATCCTGGACCAGCTGGCCCGACGGGTTGCCCGCGCCGTTGGGGCCCGACATGCCGATCTCGACGGCGATGTTGTAGGTCTTGCTGACACTTCCCTGGGACGTTTCGGGCGCGTAGTCCAGGATGATCCCGTCCTTGGTCTTGAGGGTGAATCCGGCCGTCACCTTGTCGGTCCACCAGCCGCAGACCGTCTCTCCCTTGCGGTACTTGCTGATGGCGCTTTCGATGGACAGGTCGATCCGGTACCAGTCGTAGCTTGTATCGCTCTCGTCGTTCACCTTGGTGACGGCAACCACGTGCGTATAGCTGCCGGTGGTCTGCTTGTCGCCTTCGAAGCTGCCCTCGGTGGCGCCGGCGGCGCGGAAGGTCTTCAAGGTCTTCCAGTAGGCCGAGGACTGCGCGGTCGCGGCGTGCGGCGACAGGAGGAGGGCGGCGAGGATCGCCGGCAACGCGCCGCGCGAGGCGAGCCGCGCCGCGGCGAAGTTTGGAAAGAAGGTCTTATCGTACACTGTGAGGATCCCTCGTCCGCGGGCCCAAGATACCATCCGCTTCCCGAACATCCGGCACATCACCGGGCGTCTAATTGTTAGACCTGGAGCACTTGAGGTCCTTGCACGTGAACGTCATCCGGAAGTTGGCCTTGACGTTGTAGTTGGATGCCCCGCCGCGCTTCTTCATGATGTGGATGCGGGTATCCCGCTTCTTCGTGTAGGTGGTGAACTTGAGCGCCGCGCCCTCCGGGACGCTGACGACGATGGTCGGGTTCAGGGTGAAGGTGCCTTTCGCGACGGCCGAGGCACCCGAGTACGCGGTCGAGCCGACCGGATCGTCGCAGCCCTTCAGGTTCGCCACCCACGACACGGCGCTGCCCGGTGCGTCCTCATAGGCCTTGATGCCGGCGTCCGGCACCGTCTGGGTCATGGAATAGCCCAGGTTCAGCCGCGGGCCGCCGGTGGTGAAGGTGCCGCCGATGGAATAGCTCACGCTGCTCTTGCCCACGGTGGTCGGCGGACCCCATTCCTCCAGCCTGCCGCGCGACGTGAGGAGGTCGAAGCCCGCGTTCACGTTGTCGGTGTACCAGCCGCAGGCGTTCGGCTTCTTGTCGTAGCGGCCGTTCTTGATGGCGGACTCGATGATCATGTCGATGCGGTACCAGTCGCCGCCCTTGTAGCTGTCCGGGTCGATCTTGTAGACGTTGACCACGTGCATGAAGGTGGCGACGTCGTTGTCCTTGGAGTTGCCCTGGCCGGTGATGGTTCCGGTCTTCCGGTAGTTCTCGAACGCCGTCCAGGGGGTGGTGCTTTGTGCCCGGGCGCTTGGCAAGACCAGCGGCGCTGCCAGCAGGGCGACGGCGGCAAGGGCGGCCGCCGCGGGCACCCAGCGGAGCAGCCGACCCGCCAGTCGGCGGCGCGATCTCGGGGAATGACTGGCACGATCCAGGGGGCTCTTGGTCATCGGTCGTCTTCCTTCCGCATTCTCACTGCGAGGTCACGCTGTCGGTCTGCTTGAAGCAGGTCGTGCCGCCGCACTTCAGCGCATAGTTGAACATGTATTTGGTCGACCGGGTGACTTCCCCGTTCAGGTTCGTCAGCTTGACCTTGGCCTGCTCGATACTGCTCTGGGTCTTGTCGAGCTTGGTGGAGAACTGGACCTGCTTGCCCTCGGGCACCTGGACGACCACTGAA
This sequence comes from Alphaproteobacteria bacterium, assembly GCA_016124315.1. Lineage (GTDB taxonomy): Bacteria > Pseudomonadota > Alphaproteobacteria > SMXS01 > SMXS01 > RI-34. The sequence goes on along the minus strand of WGNW01000073.1, from coordinate 94,218 downwards.
GGGTTGAGGGCAAAGGTCGCCTTGGCCACCTTCGACGCTCCCGAATAGGGAATGCCGCCCGGATTCTTGCAGCCCGTGAGGCTGGCGATCCAGACGATGGAGTTCTTCACCGTATCCCGTTCCACCTTGATGCCGGCGTCCGGCTTGGTCTGGTTCACGCTGTAGGAGGCCTGCAGGCGGGGGCCGCTCAGCTCGAGGCCGGCGCCCACAGCGAACGAGCTCGAACTGCTGCCGACGCTGGACTGCGGACCGTAGTCGACGATGTCGCCGGGACCGGTGAGGTTGAAGACGCCGACGATCTTGTCGGTCCACCAGCCGCACTCCTTGTCGCCCTTGCGGTACCGGTCGATCGTCGACTGGATCGTCAGGTCGACCCGGTACCAGTCGGCGCTGGTGTTCCCGTTGTCGTCGAGCTTGTACACCGTGATCTTGGTCTTGTAGCTGCCGGTCTTCTGCGAACTGCCTTCCCAACTCCCTTTCGTATCGTCCGCCCACTGGTACCGCTGGACGGCGGTCCACGGCGACGACTGCGCCAGCAGCGGCGTCGACTGGCCGGCGGCGAGCACGGCGAGCAGGGGAACCAGGAGCCGCCTGCGCGGCGAAATGATGCTTGTGGCCGAAGGCATTTAGGGTCACCTCGTCTTCTGGATCCTGACGCCGGAAGCGCATGGGCTCCCGGGCGGTCAGTGGCGAAACCACCTCGCCTCGCGCGTCTTTCACGCTAGGGCCGCGGCAAGACGGAATTATTACACGGCCTTGCCCGGGCAAAATCCATTACTTTGCCAGTAATAGCGGATGCGCCCGTTCTCGCCTCGAGGCCCCCGCCGGATGGCGGTTCGGTCCAGCCGAAGGGCGACGACGCGTCGCAGAAAACGCGGCAATGCATCACATGAGGACTGCGCGACCGGGATAAATGCGGTTTACTATCTAAATGGTAATGGACTTCATTGCCTGAGATCATGAAATGTTATTCTCTCAACGGAGAAGGGGTCACACGATGAACATCACGAAATCTGCCTTGGTTCTGCTCACCGCTCTCGCGCCGTTTGCGGCGATCCCCGCCGCACACGCGGGCACCATCAGCTTCTGTTCGGAGACCTGCGACGCCAATGGCGCCAACTGTTCCAACAATTGCGCGCCCGGCAAGGCCGCCAACCAGACCAAGGTGCCGAAGGACATCGCCCCCGTCGTCGGCAAGGTGACGGTGCATCAGCTCGAGGCCAACGGCTGCGCCGCGGCCGAGGTCAGCAACGGCAACAACCTGTCGAAGGGCGAACACGTCGACCTGTCGCTCAACCGGAAGTGCAACTACAAGGTGCGGTTCAGCATCGCCTCGAAGGGTTGCGTGGGTGACAAGGACATCCGGATCAACGCCGACGACGTCAAGAAGAACAAGACCGCGGCCATGCTCCACGGCGCTTGCGGGTCGCTCAATACCGACCTGGAAACGTATAACGGCAACTGAGCGCCTCGGGACGGTCCGGTCGCGCAAGGCGGGCGGGAGGCGCCTATCGGCGCCCCGCTTCCGTGCGAGTGGCCGCAGGGATGACGCATTAACTGCTGAACGGAGAGTCGACATGAAATATGCACCAGCTTTCCTGCTCTTGGGCCTGATCGCCGCGCCGCTGCTGGCGCCGCGTCCCGCGCTGGCCGACGGCAGCACCGTGAAGTTCTGCGAGCCCGCCTGCGACTCCAAGGGATGCAAGCCGACACGCCAGTGCCTCGAGGCGACGATCGAGAACCGCTCGTGGTCGGTGGTCGAGAAGGTCAAGATCGACCAGCGCACCGACAACCAGTGCAAGAGCGACAGCCAGGTCCACACGGCCAATCTCCGGAAGGGCCACGGCTTCACCGGCTACTTCAACGCCGGCTGCACCTACAAGGTGACCTACGTCACGACCAAGGGCTGCGGCGGCGACAAGGACGGCCTCGTCAAGCCCGAGGATCTGGAGAAATACGTCGTCGAGAACGACGCGCTGGCCAAGCCGATGAGCGTGCTGGTGGTACAGCTGGAGAACGACTGCGGCAGCCTCAAGGTCAAAAAGGTCTTCCGCACCAACCGCCTGACGGGCAAATAGGAAACGCCTGTCCGCCGAACGGCCCGTGCAGGAAGTACATCGCGATGATATCTCCGAGCCTCACGAAGTGTCTCCTGGCGGGCGGCGCGCTTGCCATGGCCATTGCCGCTGGCCCCGTCCACGCAGCCCCGCAGCCGCGCAGCTGCGCCGTCGCCAAGTTCCAGATCAACAACAAGGGCGCCTATTCCATCGTCCGAATATACGTCAAGCAGTTTGATAGCGACGGCTACGAGACTAAGGTCGCCGCCCTCGGGGATGTGGGGACCGATATCACCGCCGGCACGAGCAGGACTTTCGACCTGTCGAAAAAGCCCGGGATCGTGAAAAAGCGTGAAATCTGGGTTTCCTACGACGTGTCCAATGTGTCTTCTCCGGAGACCAAGAGCTGCCGCAAGGACGGCACCAGGCTCTACTACCGGAGCGACGGCGTCACCTGGAAACTGAAGGGCAAGGGCACGACGACCAAGAACAACCGCTGCCAATTCGACGGCGACAACAAATGCGTCGATCCCGCCAGCCTCGATGCGGCGGCGGCGTCTCCACCCTCACAGTAGCGGTGCCGAAGAGAACCGTTGGCGTGCCTGGGCGTGGCGCAAGAATGATGGCCAATGATGCCGACCACTGGCGCGAACTCGGCCGGCATAGCGGTGACGGCGCCATGGGCGCGGGTTGCCCGCGGACCGTCGTCACGGTCCCAAAGGCCTTTTGCGTCCCTTAACATATTACCACCCAGATCATAGCCGCGTCGGCCGGCCTCCCGCACAATGCTGCCATGGGGGCGATCCTGACTTGGGATTGCTGAGGGACATGACATCGACATGGGGGCCGCAGCTCGTGGCTGTCGCTGCGGCCGATCAATGCCGCTCCGGGAGGAGGTACGGTCGCTTGGGTTGCCCGTGCGCGCGGCGACGCGCCGCAGCCCGCCAACACTATTCCCATTTTCTCCCGAGGCGTCCGGCAGGGCCCGAAATGGGCGGAGCGTCGGACGCCCATCCGAGTCGAAAGGGCAGACGATGACCTAGCCAAGGACTCTCAGGAGACGCCGCATTGGGGGCCGGCTTACCAGTAAAAAGCCAAACGTACAGCAAGCGAATGAGAAATTATTTCGCACTTATCTGCTGTATGTTTCTATTGCAGTAGAAATATAGCACATAAGGAAATTTTTACGTTACAGAAACATCCTCTTAACATTTCTTAACTATTTAAAGTGGGAACATCTCAGCCATCATAATTGCGTTGAGTGTGGTTGTCTGCTGCAGGAGTGCTGATGACAACTTGCTTCCCAAGGGTGCTGCATCGTGCCCGTAAGCTGATCCACGATCCCTCCGGACCCCTGACGAAGGTGGATACGCCTTTTCCAGGCGTCTGAGGAGGATGTCGATGCCGTTGTCTCCGCGCTACCGCATAGGGTGCAGGAGGGTGCGGCTATTGCTGTCAATCGAACGAATACTTCGGGGCGCGCCTGCCGGCGCGCCCGCTTTGGTCGCGTCGCGGGCACGCCGCCCCGCGTCGGTCACCGACGAAGCCGGCAGGGACCGCCAAGCCCCTCGTCGCCAGGCCGCGGCCCGCAAGAGGGGAAGATCCGATGTTCGTGTCCGTTCCGCAGGGAGGCGGTAGCCGCCTGCGCCTGCTCTTCGCTCCGTTTTCGTTACCTGACAGGCGCGCGCCGGACGCCGGTCCAGCGATGCCTCGCCGGAGATCGACACGACGCACGCTGCGACCGCATGCTACCGGCGCCCTCGCAGTCAGGCGCGAACGACGGTTCGGCCAGCTGGGAATTGCGGCGCTGGCCGTCGCCGCCCTGAGCCTATGGGCGTCGGCGGCGCTGGCGAACGACACGTGCGACAGCCAAGGCAGCTACACCGACAATGTCCATTGCGGCGACGGATCGGAATCGAAGGGTGACTATGCGACGGCCGTCGGCGACGATTCGACCGCGGACGCGACCGCCGCGACCGCGGTGGGCAATCTCGCGAGAGCGAAGGAAGGAGGGACGGCGGTAGGCCGCGCCGCCCACGCGGACGGCACGAATGCGACGGCGGTCGGACGGGACGCGCAGTCAATAGGGGATAAGGCGACCTCACTGGGCTATTTTGCGGGCGCGTACGGCACCGAGTCGATCGCCATTCTCGGCCGGGCGGGCGAAATCGACAGCACCGTCACCGTAGTGGATGGTCCTCCGGCCACCACAGGTAGCGACGCCATCGCCATCGGGTGGGACTCCACAGCCTGGGACAACAATACCCTCGCCCTCGGCCATGGCGCCGTGGCCGGCCTGGGAGCCGACGACGACGGCTCGACGGCCGCGCGCGCCATCGCCATCGGCTACTCGGCGGACGCGCTGGCGACCGACTCCATCGCGGTGGGCGCCGACGCGCAGGCCACCTACCTCGACGCCATTGCCATCGGCGCTGGCGCGCAGGCGACTGCGGCAGGCGCCACGGCGGTCGGCCAGGGCGCCGTCGCCAAGGCCGATCCGACCGCCGCCTACGGCCAGAACGCCAAGGCCTACGGCAACGATTCCACGGCGCTCGGCGCCAACGCGCAGGCGGGCGGCAGCGCCAGCGACGCCACCGTCGGCATCAACACGGTGGCCGTGGGCGAGTCGGCGATGGCCACCGAGGACAACGCCTCGGCCTTCGGCCAGGGCGCCCTCGCGGACAGTGCCGGCGCGACGGCGCTGGGCCAGGCGACGCACGTGCGGGGCACGGATTCGATCGCCATCGGCAGGGGCGCCGAGACAGGCTACTCGACGTCCATCGACACGCCCGACGGCGGCAGCATCACGACCAACCACTCCGCCGACCAGTCGATAGCGGTCGGCGCGGACGCTACGGCATACGTCAACCACAGCACGGTCGTGGGCTACGGCGCCACCGCCTTCGGCAACAATTCCGTCGCCGTGGGCCACAGCGCCACGGCCGGGTACGAAGGGATCACCGGCGGCCCCGGCGGCGGCAACAATACAACGGTCGTCGGCGTCGGCGCGACGGCGGTGCTCGACAATTCGACCGCCATCGGCAGCGGTTCCGGGGCGCAGGCCAACGGCACTTCGGTGGGCCGCAACGCGAATGCCAACGGAACCGACGCCGTGGCGATCGGCAGCGGCTCGGTCTCCGGCAGCGGTACCGGGCCGTTCGGTGCGGGATTGGGCAGCTCCGGAACCACGGCGGTCGGCGTGGGCAGCAGCGCGCTGCAGGACAACGCCACCGCCATCGGGCACGGGGCCAGCGCACATGGCACCGGCGCTTCGGCCCTCGGCACGGGCAGCAGCGCCCTGCAGGACAATGCCACCGCCGTCGGTCCCGGCGCCAAGGCCGACGGCACCGGCGCGACCGCCCTCGGCCAGGGCGCGCAGGCGATCGGCGTGGACACCATCGCCATCGGCCGCAACGCCAATGCCGAGGGCGTCGGGATTTCGGCGGGCAGCCCCTCGGACCGGTCGATGGTCATCGGCGTCGACGCGAAGGCGCCCAACGCCGACAGCACGGTGATCGGATACGGCGCCTCGGCGTTCGGCACCAATTCGACCGTGGTCGGGCAATCCGCGACGATCGGTGACGACACCACCGTCGTCGCCAACAATGCGACGGTCCTCGGCAACGGCGCGCACGCTCACCTCAGCCAGTCCACCGCCCTGGGCCAGGGAGCCGTGTCCCAGTACAAGAGCACGGCGGTCGGCCAGGGTGCCACTGCGGAGGGAACCAGTTCGGTTGCGCTGGGGCAGGGCGCTCAGTCGGGAGACGGCACCGTCACCCTCATAGGCGAGAGTTTCGACAGCACCAGCGGCACGACGGCGATCGGCGCGGGCAGCCAGGCGCTGAAGGACAACGCCACGGCCTTGGGCCAGGGTGCTCATGCCAATTTCGCGGCCTCGATGGCGTTGGGCCAGGGCGTCGCCACCGATGCCGCCAACCAGATCGCCATCGGCGTTTCCACCAACACCTACACGCTCGCCGGCCTGCAGTCCCAAGCGAGCAAGGACGCCCAGGACGGCTCCAACATCGAGGTGGTCACCGCCGACGAATACGGCAACCTCGCCACCACGACGATCAGTTCAAAGTGCGCCGACGGCGCGGGCGCCGACTCCCTCCAGTGCGGCGACGGCGCGGCCGCGGGCGGCGACCAGTCCGCCGCCCTGGGCGTTTCCTCCAGCGCCGTCGGCAACAACGCCACGGCGGTAGGGCAGGGCGCGAACGCGGCGTTCGAGAGCAGCACGGCCGTCGGTCAGGGAGCCGCCGCCACTGCGCTCGGTGCCACCGCCGTCGGCCAGGGTGCGAAGGCGGTCGCCGATCCGACCGCCGCCTTCGGCTATAACGCGCAGGCGCTGGGAAACGACGCGACGGCGCTGGGCGCCAACGCGCAAGCGGGCAGCGATTCCAGTACGCCCTTGGTCGGCATCAATACCGTGGCGGTGGGCGAATCCGCATCCGCCACCATGGACAATGCGACGGCGATCGGCCAGGGCAGCTCGGCCCACTTCGCCAACTCCATGGCGCTGGGCCAGGGGGTGGCGACCAGCGCGGACAACCAGATCGCCATCGGCCTTTCCACCAACACCTATACGCTCGCCGGTCTGACCTCGGCGGCCAGCACGTCGGCGCAGGGGCAGGTGGTCGGCGTGGTGACCACCGACGCGAACGGCAACCTGGCGGCCACCGACGTGACCATCGACCTCAGCCTCAACTGCGGCAACGGGTCGGGCGCCGACAGCCATCAGTGCGGCGACGGCGCGACTGCAAGCGGTGCTCACAGCACCGCGGTCGGCAACAGCGCGATCGCTTCCGGCCTGGAGTCGAGCGCGTTCGGCCAGAACACCTATGCCACGGGCAAGAACACGACGGTGGTCGGCCGCGGCGCGTCTGCGTTCGAGGACAACGCAACGGTGGTCGGCTCGTTCGCCTCGGGCGAGCAGGATGCTACGGCGGTTGGCAAAAGCGCGCTGGCCGGCGAACGGTCCGCCGCCGTCGGCGACGCCGCGATCGCCCTCGGCGCCGACTCGGTGGCCGTCGGCAACACGTCCTTCGCGTTGGGTGGCAACTCCGTGGCCATCGGCGCGGGTGCCGACGCGGGCGATCCGACATTGATCAATCCGAATCTTCCGGACGATACGCCTATCGCAAACAACACGACGGCGGTCGGCAACGCCGCGGCGGCCGTGGGCGATAGCGCCTCCGCCTTCGGCCAGGGCGCGATGGCGACCCAGGCCAACGCCACCGCGATCGGCCAGGGCGCGACGGCCTCGGCCGAGGGCACGACCGCCCTCGGCGTCGGCGCCCAGGCGCTCTACGACAACTCCATGGCGCTGGGCCGGGGCGTGGCGACCGGCGCGGAGAACCAGATCGCCATCGGCTTGTCCACCAATACCTACGCGCTTGCGGGCATCCAGTCGCAGGCGAGCACGGACGCGCAGACCGCAGGCAACGTCCAGGTGGTGACCGCCGACGCGAACGGCAACCTGGCGACCTCGGACGTGACCATCGACCTGGGCCTCAACTGCGGGAGCGGTACGGGCGCGGACTCGTTCCAGTGCGGCGACGGCGCCGGCGCGGCTGGCAACCAGTCGGCGGCAGTCGGTGTCGATGCGTTGGCCGTCGGCGAGGGAGGCAGCAGCTTCGGCGACCAGGCGAGGGCGACCGGGCTCAATTCCGTCGCCATCGGCAGGGAAGCGGTCGCGGGCGGCAATGTGAGCGACCAACTGGTCGGCCAGGAATCCATCTCTATCGGCTATTCCGCCTCCGCCTCCGGATCCGACGCCACGTCCATTGGCGCCGGGAGTTCGGCGACCGGCGATGTGGGCACGGCGGTCGGCTTCAGCGCGCATGCGACGGCGTTCGGGGCCAGCGCGTTCGGCGCCGGCGCGACGGCCGACTTCAACAACTCGCTGGCGCTGGGTACGGCGGCGTCGACCGACGCCGTGAACCAGATCGCGATCGGCGTCGGCAGCAACACCTACACGCTGGCGGGCATCCAGTCGCAGGCGAGCAAAAACGCGCAGGACGCCGGCAACATCCAGCTCGTGACCGCCGATGCGGCCGGCAACCTCGCCACCTCGGACGTGACCATCGACCTCGGCCTGAACTGCGGCAGTGGTACGGGCACGGATTCGTTCCAGTGCGGCGACGGCGCGGCGGCCGTCGGCAACTCGTCGACCGCGCTGGGCAACAGCGCCACCACGAACGGCTTTGCGACGCTCGCGGTCGGCAAGGGCGCCCAGTCCATCGGCAATTCGACTGCCGCGCTGGGCGCCTTCGCGACGGCATCGGCGCCCGGCGCGCTGGCAGTCGGGCAGGGCGCGTCGGCGACCGGCGAAAGCTCGGCCAGCCTGGGCACCGGCTCCCAGGCCCACGCGGCCTACGCGACCGCCGTCGGCGTGAGCAGTCAGGCCGGTTACGTGAACTCCATCGCCATCGGCTTCGGGGTGATGACGGAACGCGACAACCAGGTGGTGATCGGCAGCGGCGCCAACACCTACACGCTGGCGGGGCTGACTTCGGCGGCCAGCACGTCGGCCCAGGGGCAGGTGGTCGGCGTGGTGACCACCGACGCGAACGGCAACCTGGCGGCCGCGGACGTGACCATCGACCTCGGCCTGAACTGCGGGAACGGTACGAATGCGAACTCGTTCCAGTGCGGTGACGGCGCCGCGGCCGTCGGCAACTCGTCGACCGCGCTGGGCAATAGCGCCACGACGAACGGATTTGAGGCACTCGCGGTCGGCAAGGGTGCACAGTCCATTGGCAATTCGACCGCCGCGCTGGGCGGCGGCGCAACCGCGTCTGCTCCGGGCGCACTGGCGGTGGGACAGGGCGCATCGGCGACCGGCGAAAGCTCGGCAAGCCTGGGCACCGGCGCCTGGGCCGACGCAGCCTACGCGACCGCCGTTGGCGCGGGCAGTCAGGCCGGTTACGTGAACTCCATCGCCATCGGCTTCGAGGTCACGACAGAACGCGACAATCAGGTCGTGATCGGCAGCGCCACCAACACCTACACGCTGGCCGGGCTGACCTCGGCGGCCAGCACGTCGGCGCAGGGGCCGGTGGTCGGCGTGGTGACCACCGACGCCAACGGCAACCTGGCGACCGCGGACGTGACCATCGACCTCGGTCTGAGTTGCGGTTCCGGATCGGCCGTCTTGTCGTTCCAGTGCGGCGACGGCGCCGTGGCCGCCGGCAGCGCCTCGACCGCGGTGGGCACCAGCGCCCAGGCCAACGGAAACGGGTCGACGGCGCTGGGCCAGGGCGCGGCCGCCAACGGCACCAACGGGACCGCGCTGGGCGTCCTATCCGGCGCGATCGGCACCTCCTCGGTGGCCGTCGGCGGTGCCGCCACCGCCGGCGGTCAGTTGTCGACGGCCGTCGGCACCGACGCCCTGGCGGAGGCGGACAAGACCACCGCCATTGGCGGGGGCGCCAGCGCCACGGGCGCGAACGCCTCGGCGTTCGGCCAGGGCGCGTCCGCCGCGGGATCGAACGGCATCGCCGTGGGACAGAATGCCGTTGCCGACCGGCCGGATGCGATCGCGATCGGCGTCGGCGCGGCAGCCGGCGACCAATCGGTGGTCATCGGCAACAATCTCGACGTGAACGGGACCAACGCGACGGTCGTGGGGACCGGCGCGGCAACGGGCCGCACGACGTCGTTCGGCGGCGGCGGGCCGTTGGGCATCCCTACCTATGCTACTAGCGTCGTCCCCAACCCGACGGCGATCGGCAACGGCTCGCTCGCCGCCGACACCAATACTACCGCCCTCGGCCAGGCCGCGGTGGCGGCGGGCGAGGGGTCCACTGCCCTGGGCCAGGGGGCCTCGACCGCGGTCGGGCCTTACGACCCTGACGCACTCGTCACCGTCGCGGGCGCGGCCAACGCCACGGCGGTCGGGCAACAGGCGCTCGCCAACGGCGCCAGGTCGACCGCGCTGGGCCAGGGCGCGTCGGCGACGTTCGCCGATTCCATGGCGCTGGGGCAGGGCGCGGCGACCTCGCGGGCGAACCAGGTCGCCGTGGGCACGGCTCAGAACACCTACACCTTGGCCGGCGTCACCTCGGCCGCCAGCACCGCCGCGCAGGGCGAGGTGGTGGGCGTGATCACCACCGACGCGGACGGCAACCTGGCGGCGGCCCAGATCGACCTCGGCGCGGCCTGCGGCAGCAGCGGCGGCGCCTTCTCCTGCGGCAACGGGGCGGCGGCCTCCGGCGAGGGAACCACCGCCGTGGGTGAAGGGGCGACGGCGACCTCGGAAGGAGCGACCGCCGTCGGCAACGGCGCCATGGCGACGGGCGATCCCACCTCGGCGTTCGGCCTGAACGCCTCGGCCTTCGGCAACAACGCCACCGCCATCGGCGCCAACGCCCAGGCCGGCGGCGACATCAACGACCCCACCGTGGGCGAGAACACCGTGGCGGTGGGCGAATCGTCCCGCGCGGTCGGCGACAGCGCCACCGCCGTCGGCGTCGGCGGCGCCGCGAACGGCGCACACAGCTCGGCGCTCGGCAACGACGCGCGGGCGCTGGCGGACAGCTCCGTGGCGCTGGGCGACGACGCGCAGGCGGGCGGCTCGGCGGACGATCCCTCGGTCGGAACCATCTCGGTTGCCGTGGGCGTCTCTTCCCGGGCCACGTCCGACGGCACGACCGCCGTCGGCACCTACGCCCAGGCGACGGCCGGGGCAGCGACGGCCCTGGGCATCGGGGCGACGGCGGGAGCCCAGGGATCCACCAGCCTGGGCGCCGGCGCCTACACCACGGGGCAGAACGCCACCGCTGTCGGCGAGGGCTCGCAGGCCAATTTCGACAATTCGGCCGCCATCGGCCAGGGCGTCCAGACGACGCGGGCCAACCAGGTGGCCATCGGCGGCGCGGTGAACACCTACACGCTCGCCGGCATCCAGTCGGACGCCAGCAAGCAGGCGCAGGACCTGAACACCGTCCAGTTCGTGACCGCCGACGCCCAGGGCAACCTGGCGACCGCCGAACTCGACCTGGGCATCATCTGCACCAACGGCGATGCCACCGATTCCTACCTCTGCGGCACCGGCGCTGTCGCCTCGGGCATCCGGACCACGGCCACGGGCGATTTCGCGCAAGCCGTCGGACAGGAAGCGACGGCGCTCGGGCACGAGGCCCAGGCGGTCGGCGTCCAAGCGACGGCCACCGGCGACGCCGCCCAGGCCATTGGCGACGAGACCACGGCGGTCGGCCACGCCGCGCAGGCGACGTCCGCAGGGGCGACGGCCGTGGGCACCCGCGCCGTCGCCTCCGCCGACCCGACCGCCGCCTTCGGCCTCGAGGCGCAGGCGTTGGGCAACGATTCCACGGCCATCGGCGCCAATGCCCGAGCCGGCGTCACCATCGACGATCCGGCCCAGGGCGCGCGGACGGTTGCCGTCGGCCAGGCGTCGGTGGCCTCGGGCGCGGAGGCGACGGCGGTGGGTCAGGGCTCGGTCGCCTCCGCGTCGGGCTCCACCGCCTACGGCCAGGGGGCGACGGCGACCGCGGCGGAGTCCACCGCCATCGGCTACCGCGCCTCGGCGGCCTATAGCGGCTCGGTGGCGATCGGTCCCCACGCCGCCACCAGTCGCGACAACCAGGTGGTGATCGGCACCTCGGGCATCACCTACACGCTGCCGGGCATCGCCTCGCAGGCCAGCCGGTCGGCGCAGGGCACGCCGATCGGCCTGGTGTCCAATGACGCGGCGGGGAACATCGCGTCCATGCCGCTCACCGAACTCTACCAGAACATCGACTCCCAGCTGCAGATCAACAGCCGCTTCGAGGCGCTGGGCAACGCCTTGGACGACGCATTCCACGGCATCAACAAGAACGCCGAGGGCGTCGCCATGGCGCTCGCCATGTCGACGGCGCCGTCGCTGGACTACAACGAGAAGTTCGCCATCTATGGCGGCTACGGCAACTTCCAGGGCGAGAACGCCTTCGCCATCGGCGCCGTAGCCCGGGTGAGCGACCACGTGTACTTGACTGGCAGCCTCGGCATCGGCACCCGGCGCAACACGGTGGGCGGCTCCGCCGGCGTGGCGGTCAAGTGGTAGAAGGCCGGGCGCGCCGCTCGAAACGCGCCGGCGCCGTCAGTCGCGGTAGCGCAGCTCCACCGTCGCGTGGGACAGGTTGAAGCGGTCGTGCAGCAGCCGCTTGACGCCGTCGCGGACCTGCTCGCCGTCCCGGTCCCGGGGCACCGCCACTTCCAGGGTGATGAGCCGGCGCTCCTGGGTGAGCGACCAGGCGTGGGTGTGGCTCACCTCGATGCCGTCGAACGCGGCTTGCAGTTCCTCGGCGACCGTCCGGACGTCGAGGTCCTGCGGCGCGGCTTCCAGCAGGATGCGGCCGGCGTCCCTGACCACCTGCCAGGCGCCCTGCAGCAGGATGACCGCGACCAGCACCGACACCAGCGGGTCGGCATAGGTCCAGCCGGTCGTGAGGATGACGACCGCCGCGGCGATGGCGCCGACCGATCCCAGCAGGTCGCCGAGCACGTGCAGCGCCGCGCCCCTGATGTTGAGGTTCTCCCGGTCGCCGCTGCGCACGATCAGCAGCGCGACGATGTTGATGACGAGGCCCGCGACGGCGACGGCGAGCATCGGGCCGCCCAGCACCGGCGCCGGCTGCTCGATGCGCCCGACGGCCTCGACGGTGATCCACACGGCGATGAAGATCAGCGTCAGGCCGTTGACGAAGGAGGTGAGCACCGAGAACCGGTCGAAGCCGTAGGTGTGCCGCCAGTCCGCCGGGCGCCGGGCGAGCCGGAAGCCGTACCACGCCAGCACCAGCGAGCCGAAGTCGGTCAGCATGTGGGCCGCGTCGGCGATCAGCGCCAGCGAGTTGGTCATCAGCCCGCCGGCCACCTCGATCACCATGAACGAGCCGGTCAGCAGCGCGGCGATGCCGAGGCTGCGCATGTTGCGTCCCTGACCGTCGTGGGAGTGCTGTCCGCCCATCTGCTTCCCCCTGCCTCGCCGGCACGCCCGCCGGCGCCCGCTACAGTGCTGGGATTCGGCGGCAAGGAACAGCGACGAAGGCGTCGGCGGCAGAGGTTACTACCGGCCCGGTAATGCGCGCGAGCCACGAGCGCCGCATACGCGGCGGTTCCGGTCAGGCAGGGCGCCCGCCGAAAAATCCGGACGCATCACATCCTTGTGCGCACGCGGCGGCGCCATGGCGGGGGCCGGCGGCGGCGCCTACTTCCACTCGCGCAACGGGACCGGAGCGCCGCCGGGCGGACCGGTTCCGCCCCGGTCCGCGACCCCGAATGGAGAGCTTGTTGGTATCTTCCCGTCGCCTCGCGCCCCTGCCAGGACGGCTATGGCCGATCGTCGCCCTCGCTCTCGCCGCGATCCTGGCCGGACCGCGCGGGGCCTTCGCGCAGACGCCGCCGCCGGTCGACCTGGGCATCCAGAACATCCCCCAGTCCACGCCGATGTGGTGCTGGGCCGCCGTGGCCCAGCAGGTCATCGCGGCGATCAACGGCTCGCAGGGCGCGCCGCCCCAGTGCGAGATGGTGGCCGTCGTCAACAAGGAGAAAGCCGAGCTGTGCTGCCAGCATCCCGCCGCGTGCCTGAAAGGCGGCTCGCTGCACCAGATCCAGGAGCTGATCGCCTATTACGGCGGCCACTCGTCGGCGATCGCGCGCCCGACCAACCCGGTGGTGATCTACAAGGTGCTCAGGAGCGGCCATGCGATCATCATGCAGATCAAGCCGTCCCCCATCCGGCCGGCCCGCCACGCGGTGGTGATCCGCGGCATGAAATGGGTGCCGACGCCGGACGGCCTGCAGCCGGTGCTGCTGGTGAACGATCCGATGGCGTTCCTGAGCCAGTCCATCCCGTTCGTGGACCTCGCGGAGATCTGGCAGCGGGCGATCGTCGTCTACTAGCAGGGCTTCCTGCGCCGGCCTCCGGCCTCGCTTCGGCGGCCGCGGACGGCTGTCCCGGCCATTGCCCGAGATATATCATTCGAAGGACCGCACGGTCCGACAAGGCTGCGGCGCACGATCTGGCGAATTGTCGCGGCAATGCTGCCTCGGGGCGTGGCCGTCGGCGGCCGTTTCAGTGATCGGATCCGGCGGGGAAGGAACGGAGCATCCACGATGACGAATTGCGACGACGGGGAGCGCCCGCCTGTGCTCGCCCATCAGCGCTACGAGGCCGAACGGCACAGGTTCGCCGGCCTCGATCTCGCCGCGCGCTTCGAACTCATCGACAAGCTGAACCTGTGGGGAGCCGCGGGTTCGGTGTCGGGCCTCGGGTCCGAATACGCCGCGACGGCGGCCGTGCGCGAGGCGCTGCCGAAGATTCTGGATCGCCTTCGGATCTCTTCGCTGCTCGACGCTCCCTGCGGCGATGCCCGCTGGATCATGGCCGCCGGCCTGACGGCGGACTATGCCGGCGTCGACATCGTCGGCTCGCTCATTGCCGCGAACCGGGAATTCGAGCGTCCCGGGCCGCCCGCCACCCGCTTCCTCGTGGCGGACATTACGCGCGATGCCCTGCCGGCCGCCGAGCTGGTCTTGTGCAGGGACTGCCTGGTGCACCTGACGTTCACCAACATTGGCCGGGTGCTCGCGAATTTCCGCGCCAGCGGCGCGCGGTGGCTGCTCGCCACCACGTTTCCCGCGTGGAACGAGAACACCGACTGCGAGGACGGGGACTGGCGGGCCCTCAACATGCAGCGCGCGCCGTTCCGCTGGCCGGAGCCGGAGATCCTGGTGGACGAGCGCTGCACGGAGGGCGACGGCGGCTGGAGCGACAAGAGCTTGGGGCTGTGGAGGATCGCCGCCCTTCCCGATCCGGACGATTGACGGCGGTTCGGCGCCGGACCCGGCGCGGGCTAGCCGGAGTCGCCCTTGCGGATGCATTCGAAGATCCAGTGGCATTCGCCGCCGGAGTCGCAAATGCACTTGGGCAGCAAATCCTTGCAGCCGATGGGCGGGATCGGCTTCAGCGGCGGGATCGAGCAGGTTTCGGCAGCGGCGGGCGTCGCGAACAGGGCAACAGCCGCCAACAACAGGATCTTGTGCATATCGCGTCCCCCTGAGGCTATGCCTTGAATGGTAGGCGATCCTGCGAGGGCAGACGAGCCTTATCTCCCCCGGGAGTCGTGTACAGCAGCTGCTGTCTCAAGCAGACGATGAGATTTGGGATGAACTACCTATTGTTTGTTTTCTTGTTGATCGGAGTCCTGGCGCTTTTCCAGGTCTTACGGGCTCGGTCTTCGCCGTCGCACCGGACGTTGCCAGAGAAACCGCCCCTCTGGCGGGGGCTGTCGGTCCCAATGCGGCTGCTCGTGATCGGTCTGATTGCAGCCTGGGCTGTCGGGCTTGCACTCTTGCTGGTGGACGGGCATCTCGAGATCGTGGCGCTCACTCAACCGGCCATTGCCGTGGGGCCATATCGCCATCCCCTAATGATCAAAGGTGCAGTGCGGTACCTGACGGATAGTCAGGAGCGGACTTATGCCATGGTTCATTATTTCATGTTGGGATCGCTGGCCACCACCCTGGCCTTGGCCGCCGTTTATAAGACCGTCGTTTGCCGTCAGGAGGCGAAGGAGCGGCAAGCCAAGGTTCGACGGCTTCTCGGCGAGAAGTAGACTGCCGTCCTGCTCCCACCGAGCGAGATGATTTCTCTAAGAGAAGCCGAGGAAGTGTTGTTGGTTAGCGGCAAAATCGAACCACCGGCACCGTGATTTTCAGTGCTCTACCAACGGAATTACCTGGAGGCCGATCACTTCTGGGTTGGCTTCATGGCCGGCCCCAGCACATAGTCGATCTCCCAGATATTCTTGTTGTTGCCGAAATTCCGGTCGCACGTCACCCAGCCGGAAAAACCGCCCGGCTTGAACTGGGATTCGTGGCCGTTCTTGAGTTTGAGCCGGAAGGTGGCGGTGCCGAGATTGCCGAAATCCGTCGTGAAATCCGCCGTGCCATCGGCGCCCTTGACGTCCACGGTGTTTCGCACTGTCTGGTCCTGCAGCATGAACTTGATCGGTGCCGTCTGAACATTGCCGGCCGTGTCCTTCCAGGTGAACGTTGCTGCCACCAGGTTCGGTGTCTTGTTGGTCACCGTGATCTGCACCTTCACCCGGTTGAAGCTCTCGTTTGTGGTGGGCTTCCAACCGCTGGACGTCTGGCAGTCGTCCTTGGCCAGGGCGCCCATCGGCAGGGCCACGATGGCCGCGGCCAGCAGTCCCGCAAAACCGTTCCGCATCTTGTTATCCTTTCTCCGCAGGCTCATGGCCGCACCGGACCGAATGCCTTAGCCGGGATTGATGACGTAGTTGATGATCCAGCGCTCCATCGCCGCGTTCCACCGCCGGTCACAGGTGAGTTTCGGATCGAACGACCCCATGAAGTACTTGCTGTCTCCGTTGCCGCCCTTTCTCTGGAGGGTGAACAGGTTGGAAACATAGGTCGAGGAGCCGTCGTTGCTGGTCAGCTGGGTCCGCACCGTCAACTTGGTGCCATAGTGCACCTTTCTGAGGATGTCGATCTTCTGGCCGGGCGACATCACCTTTGATGCATACTTCGTTTCGGTCGTCGCGTTGGGGTTCTCGTAGAAATCCGCGGTCAGCGTTTCCTTCGTGTTGTTCTTGAAGTGGACCTCGTAACGGACGCCGGCGTTCGCGGTTGTTATCTTCCAATCGCTGTTGTTCAAACAGTCGTTATCGTTGCTGTCGGCGAAGGCGGGCGCAGAAAACATGACGGTGGCCAAGATGGTGGCCACGGTGGCGAAAGCGGTACGGGACATGATCGATCCTTTGCCTTTCAACGTGCGCGCCGCGATACCGGCAGGCGGCATCCGGGCTGGAAAACAAAAGCGCCCCTGTTTCGGGCCTGGAGGAACTGGTCTCGCGCTAGTTTATAGCGCCGCGTATTGCAGGCGCTATTACCTGGCTGGGAATACGTTGGAGTCTGCCTCATAATGGATTTTCGGAGCAACGGGCGGCGATACGTCTGGTAATGAACTGGACGGAAGCGATGAAGCCATGCCGTGGCGCTTTCGCTGCTTCGCTCGGAGTCTCTGGCTTAGCCTGCCCCTGAAGGGTGGTCCGGTTTCAGTGTTGGTTCATGGTGGGCTGAGCTCGCCCCCAACCCTGGACCAGTCGCGCTGGTAAATTCCGCCTGCATGTGACAGCAGGCTGGCCGGAGTTGCCGAGCGGACGATGAAGCCTTGTCGGCACTTCGTTTGCGATCGCCCTGGCGCCAAAGGAAATGCAAATCTGCGCCAAAGCGACCGCCGCGCTACGGTACCGCAGACTTCTGCGGTTTTTGAGCAGCTATGCGATGCCTTGGGAAAGTGTAATGGTGCCCAGGGGCGGAATCGAACCACCGACACCGTGATTTTCAGTCACGTGCTCTACCAACTGAGCTACCTGGGCCCCGTTCGCGCGGCCGGTTGGTTTCCGGCCCGGGACGGCGGTTTATAGGACCTCGTTCCAGCCTTGTCCAGATGCCAGAACGGCTTTTTCGGCGCTCACCAGTCGCCGTCGCCTTCGCTCGGGCTGTCCTGGCCGGGGATGACGTAGCGGCCGTCCAGCCAGCGGCCCAGGTCGATGTCGCCGCAGCGTTTGGAGCAGAACGGCATGTAGCGCTCCACGGCGGGCTTGGCGCACACCGGGCAGGTGCGGACGGGGCGGCCGGAAGGCTGGTGGGGGTCGGACATGTGGTTCATCTTCTGCGGCTCAGCGGTCTGCCTGGATCACGGTGGCCTCGACGGAAAGGCCGGCGTCGGCGGTCAGCCGCGGCGGCTTGCCGGCCAGCGCGGCCATCGCCTCGGGCCGGCCGCCCGCGCCCAGCCACTCTATCACATCGGGGTGGGCCGTCACGGAAAGGGTGGCGCCGGGGCGGGCGGCGGCCTCGGCGCGCAACCGGCGCAGCGCGTCGTAGCCGGCGGTCTCCACCGAGCGCGCCCGGCGCCCGGCCGGACCGGCGTGGCCGCCGGCCAGCAGGTCGGGCAGGGTGGCGCGGCCGCGCCGCCTGGTGAGCTCGCACAGCCCCATGCGCGACCAGCCGAGGACGGCGCAGGG
Organism: Alphaproteobacteria bacterium; assembly: GCA_016124315.1. Taxonomy (GTDB): domain Bacteria; phylum Pseudomonadota; class Alphaproteobacteria; order SMXS01; family SMXS01; genus RI-34. The sequence goes on along the minus strand of WGNW01000073.1, from coordinate 76,103 downwards.
TGAGCGGTCGCCGGCCAGCGCCTCGCGCAGGGCATCGAGCACCCGGTCGCGGTGCTTGGGGCTCTCCATGTGGATGAAGTCGACCAGCACCATGCCGCCCAGGTCGCGCAGGCGGAGCTGGCGGGCGATCAGCGCGGCGGCCCGCAGATTGGTGGTGAAGCCGGTCTGCTCGCGGCCCGACTCCGCCGTGCCGTCGCCGGAATTGACGTCGACGGCGGTCAGCGCCTCCACCGGCTCGATGGTGATCCAGCCGCCGCCCGCCATGTCGAGGCGGGTCTCCAGCGCGGCGTCGATGGCCGCCTCCACCCCCGCCGCCTCGAACAGCGGTGCGGCGTCGTCGTGGACCTCGAGCAGGGGCAGCAGCTCGGGCATGTGCCGGGCCAGGTAGCCCCGCGCCTCGGCGTGCAGTGCGTAGCCCTCCACGGCGATGCGCGCCAGCTGCGGCCGGGCGAGGTCGCGCAGGGTGCGCTGCAGCGGCGGCAGGTCCTGCTTCAGGCAGACGGGCTCGCGGGCGCGCGCCGCCCGGTCGCGCAGATCGAGCCAGCTGCCGTGCAGGGCGCGGGCCTCGTCCAGCAGCGCCGTCTCGTCCTCCTTCTGGGCGGCGGTGCGCACGATGAAGCCGCCGTCGCCCACCGCCCCGGCGGCGCGGGCGGCGATGGCCTCGAGCCGGTCGCGCTCCGCCTCGTCGCGGATCGCGCCCGACAGCACGTTGCCGTCGCGGAATGGGTGATAGACCAGCAGCCGGCCGGGCAGGGTGACCAGGGTGGTCAGGCCCGGCCCCTTGTCACCCAGCGGATCGCGGGTGACCTCCACCAGCACCAGCTGGCCCTGGTGCAGCAGCCGCTCCACCCGCCGCGGTCCCGGCTGGCCGGCGGCCAGCGCGCCCAGGTGCTTGGCGGCGAGGAAGCCGGGCTGGCCGCCGCCGGGCAGGGCGACGAAGGCCGCCTGCAGCGACGGCTCCACCGCCTCGACCCGGCCGAGATAGATATTGCCCACCGGGCTGCGGTGGCCGTCGCGGTCGATGTGCACCTCGGCGACCTCGCCGTCCTCGACCAGCGCCGCGCGGACCTCGCCGGGCACGGCGTCGATCAGCAGCTCGCGCCTCACCGCCCGGTCACCGTAGCCGGCGGGCGGGGGCGTAGCCCGCGCCGGCGAGCAGGGAGACCACCTCGTAGACCGGCAGGCCGACCACGTTGGTGTAGGAGCCGGAGACGGCGCGGATGAAGGCGGCGCCCAGGCCCTGGATGGCGTAGCCGCCGGCCTTGCCGCGCCACTCGCCCGACTCCAGGTAGGTGGCGGCCTCCGCCGGGCTCAGCCGCTTGACGGTGACGATGGTCTCCACCACCCGGCGGCGCAGGCGGCCGTCGGGGCCGACCAGGGCGACGCCGGTGAAAACCCGGTGACGTCGGCCCGACAGCAGCGCCAGGCAGGCGCGGGCCTCGTCCTCCGCTTCGGCCTTGGGCAGGATGCGGCGCCCGGCGGCGACCACTGTGTCGGCGGCCAGGACGAAGGCACCCGGGTGGCGGGCGGCCACGGCGGCGGCCTTCTCGTCAGCCAGGCGGGCGGCGTGCGGGCGCGGCAATTCGCCCCGTCGCGGCGTCTCGTCGACGTCGGCGGGATCGATCTCGTCGGGGGGGAGCGTCACCTGCTCCAGCAGCTGGCGCCGGCGGGGCGAGGCGCTGGCCAGCACCAGACGCGCCTGTTCCGAAGGGCGAGGCGCGGCCACGGTCGGCTCTACTTGTAGCGGTAGGTAATCCGGCCCTTGGTCAGGTCGTAGGGCGTCATCTCGACCAGCACCTTGTCGCCCTGCAGCACCCGGATCCGGTGCTTGCGCATCTTGCCCGCGGTGTGCGCCAGCACTTCATGATCGTTTTCCAGCTTCACGCGGAACATCGCGTTGGGAAGCAGTTCGACCACCGTGCCGGGAAACTCGAGCAGTTCTTCTTTGGCCATGCGTGGGTGTTCAGCCCTCTGTTGATCTTAAGGTGGCGTATAAATGAGGGAGTAAGGGCGCAGATGCAAGGCCTTTGGCGCCGCACCAGTCGCGGCGGCGCGTCAGCGGCATTGGCGGTCGACCACGGGCATGGCGTCGTCCATGGCGTTGCGGGCGTCGGTCAGCTGCTCCGGGGTGAGCTTGTGCTTCTCCATCAGCCGCAGAATGTCGTCGGGCGTCGCCTTGCGGTGGCCGCCCAACAGCATGAAGTCGGTGAACAGGCTGTATCGTTCCGGCCCGAGCGCCTTGCGCATGCCCTTGGCGAGGCATTCGCAGTAGTCGCGGGGCTGGTCGTCGCGGACGCACTCGCGGGTCACCATCTCCTGGTAGTCCGGCCCGCACGACGCCAGCAGGCCCGCCGCCGCCGCCAGCAGGGCGGCGCGGCGCGCACGCCTCAGCGGCATTTCTCTTCCGCCTTCACCAGCGGCGCCATGACGGCGAACTGGAAGGTCATCAGCTCGGTGGGGCTGCGGTCCTGGAACAGCCTGGCGAGCGCCTTGTCGTCGGCGAGGCCCTCGTCCAGCCGCAGGCGGGTCAGCTTCACCAGCAGCGTGCGGTCGTCCTTGTCGAGGGCGTCCATCAGCACGTCCGAGCGGCACTCGCAATATTCTGTGGTGCCGCCGTCCTTCTCGCAGGCCTCGACCAGCACCGCCTCGTCGCCGCTGCCGCAGGCGGCGAGCAGCAGCAGCGGGGCGCAGAAGCCGAGTCTCGGGAAGCGGGCCATGGGGGTCTCCTGGCGGGCGCCGGTGGGCGCGGGTGGTGGGGCGTCGGCTCCCCACCGTTTTAGCCCGAAGGGGCGGCCCCGGTCGAGAAGCGATCCTTGATCTTGCGCATCAGCTCGTCGCGCAGCTCCCGGTAGGCGTCCATGATCTGGTCGCGGCTGCCCGACATCAGGCTCGGGTCCACCGTCGGCCAGTACTCGACGTCGCAGGCCATGGTGCGGGTGAGCTCGATGGCGTTGTGCTGGGCCTGGGGCGTCAGGGTGATCACCAGGTCGAAGGAGGTGTCCTCCAGCTCGTCGAAGCTCTTGGGCCGGTACTTGGCCATGTCGATGCCGATCTCGTCCATCACCGCCACCATGAACGGGTCGAGTTCGCCGGTGCGCACGCCCACCGCGTCGAAATAGATCTTCTTGCCGAACAGATAGCGGGCGATGCCCAGCGCCATGGGCGAGCGGACGGCGTTGAGGTTGCAGGCGAACAGCACGCTGTCCGGCAGGTCCTCGTCGCGCCGCGGTTCGCTCATGCGGCGTCAGCCCCGGATGTGGAGGACGCAGATCAGGGTGAACAGCCTGCGCGCCGTGCCCAGATCCATCTCGATCTGCTGGGCGAGCCGCTCGCGGAGCAGTTCGGAGCCTTCGTTGTGCAGCCCGCGCCGGCCCATGTCTATGGCCTCGATCTGCGACGGGCTCGCGGTTCTGATCGCCGAGAAATAGCTTTCGCAGACCAGGAAGTAGTCCTTGATGATGCGCCGGAACGGCGTGACCTGGAGCTTGATCTCCTCCAGCAGCGTGCCGTCCGCGCCGCGGGCCTCCATGACCAGCCGGCTCTCCTCCAGTCGCAGCACCAGGTCGTAGGGACCGGGCGCCGAGGCGAGCACGAAGTGGTTGTCCTCCAGCAGGTCGAAGATGGCGACCTTGCGCTCGTGCTCGATGTCCGCGTTGCGGCGGACGATGGACTTCTCGTCGAGCCTGATGCTGGTGATGTTCCCGGGCATGGCGGGAAGCTAAAGCGGAATGGGTTTCAGGGGAATGACAAAGGTGCCGCCTTGCGGCAGCCGCGTCACGATTGCCGGCGAATCTCCATGGAGAGCGCGTGGGCGTCGAGCCCCTCCAGATGCGCCAGCCGCTCGGCGGCGGGCGCGATGGCCTGGAAGCTGGCGGCGTCGCACGCGATCAGCGAGGTGCGCTTGACGAAGTCGAGCACCGACAGGCCGGAGGCGAAGCGGGCGGTGCGCGAGGTGGGCAGCACGTGGTTGGGCCCGGCGATGTAGTCGCCGATCGCCTCGGGCGTGTGCCGTCCCAGGAAGATCGCGCCGGCGTGGGTGACGAGGCCGGCCAGCCGCTCGGGATCGGCGACGGCCAGTTCCAGGTGCTCGGGCGCCACCCTGTCGACCAGCGGCGCCGCGTCGTCGAGCGCGGGCACGACGATGATCGCGCCGTTCGTTTCCCACGAGGCGCGGGCGATCTCGGTCCGCCCGAGCCGCTGCAGGTGGATCTCGACCGCCCGTTCCACCGCGTCGGCGAAGGCGGCGTCGTCGGTGATCAGGATCGACTGGGCGGCGGTGTCGTGCTCGGCCTGGCTCAGCAGGTCGGCGGCGATCCAGGCCGGGTCGTTGGCCGCGTCGGCGACCACCAGGATCTCGGAGGGACCGGCGATCATGTCGATGCCGATGGTGCCGAACACCTGCCGCTTGGCGGCCGCCACGAAGGCGTTGCCGGGGCCGACCACCTTGTCGACGGGGGCGATGCTCTCGGTGCCGTAGGCCAGGGCGGCCACCGCCTGGGCGCCGCCCACCTTGTAGATCTCGCCCACGCCGGCGGTGCTGGCGGCGGCCAGCACCATGGGATTGACGACGCCGTCGGGCGTCGGCACCACCATGGCGACGCGCGGCACGCCGGCGACCCTGGCCGGCACCGCGTTCATCAGCACCGAGCTGGGATAGGCGGCGGTGCCGCCGGGCACGTAGAGGCCGACCGCCGAGATCGGCGTCCAGCGGTAGCCCAGCACGACGCCCGCCTCGTCGGTGAAGCGCAGGTCCGCCGGCCGCTGTTTATCGTGGAAGGCGCGGATGCGCGCCGCCGCCGTCTCCAGCGCGTCCAGCGCCTCGCGGGAGCAGGCCTCGCGCGCCTCCAGGATCTCCTGCGGGCGCACTCGCACCGTCTCGGGCGACAGGTCGACGCGGTCGAAGCGGCTGGTGTACTCGAACAGCGCGTCGTCGCCGCGCAGGCGCACGTCGGCGATGATCTCCGCCACCACCGCGGCCACGTCCGGATCGGATTCCCGCTTCAGCCCCAGCAGCGCCTGGAAGGCGCGGTCGAAGTCGCGGGACGAGGCGTCAAGCCGCCTTGGCATTGATCACCTCGCGGAACCGTTCGATGCGCGCGGCGATCTCGCCGGGGCGGGTCTTGAAGGCGGCGCGGTTGACGATCAGCCGCGAGCTGATGTCGCAGATGCGCTCGATCTCGACGAGACCGTTGGCCTTCAGCGTCGAGCCGGTGCTGACCAGGTCGACGATGCGCCGGCACAGCCCCAGCGCCGGCGCCAGCTCCATGGCGCCGTTGAGCTTGATGCACTCGGCCTGCACGCCGCGGGCGGCGAAATGCCGGCGGGTGATGTTGGGATATTTGGTGGCGACGCGCACATGGCTCCAGGTGCGCGGGTCGTCGCTCTCGCTCAGCGCCCTGGGCTCGGCGACGGACAGGCGGCAGTGGCCGATGTCCAGGTCGAGCGGCGCGTAGATGCCGTCGTAGTCGAACTCCATGAGCACATCGTTGCCGCAGACGCCGAGCTGGGCGCCGCCGAACGCCACGAAGGTGGCCACGTCGAAGCTGCGCACCCGGATGATCTCCAGCTTCGGATCGTTGGTGGCGAAGCGCAGCTTGCGGGAGTTCTCGTCGTCGAACTCGGGCTCGGGCTCGATGCCGGCCGCATGCAGCAGGGGGCGCACCTCTTTCAGGATGCGCCCTTTCGGCAGGGCCATGACGATCGGGTCCGTCGCGCTCATGGTCGTTTCCAGTGCTGTTTTCCCGCGGTGCTGGCCCGGCTATGTGGGCCGGCTTCCGCGCGGGGCAAGGTTTAGTGGCGCACGGCACGGAAATCAACGCCGACGGCCTTCGCGGCGCGTGTTGCCGAGAACTCTCCGGGGCTTCGCGCGTTGGAAACCCTCGACGGACAATGTTACCGTCGGGAAACGCAAGGGGGCTGCATGAAACCTGACGATTCCGTGGGCGGCTGCGGCCAGTGCCGACAGGAACTGCCGTTCGAGATCGGCATGGCGTTCCAGCCGATCGTGGACATCCGGTCGGGCAGCGTCTTCGCCTACGAGGCGCTGGTGCGCGGCGGCGGCGGCGAGCCAGCGGGCGCGGTGTTCGAGAAGCTCGAGGAGGGCATGCTCTACGGCTTCGACCAGGCATGCCGGGTGAAGGCGGTGGAGACCGCGGCCGAACTGGGCGTGGCCGTGCCGCTCAGCATCAATTTCATGCCCAACGCCGTCTACCAGCCGCGGCACTGCATCCAGAGCACGCTGGCGGCGTGCCGCCGCACCGGGTTCCCCATGGACCGCATCACCTTCGAGGCCAGCGAGACCGAGCGGATCACCCGGCAGGGCCGGCTGATCGAGATCCTGAGCGAGTACCGCGAGACCGGTTTCCGGACGGCCATCGACGATTTCGGTTCCGGCTTCGCCGGGCTCTCCCTGCTGGCCAACTTCCAGCCCGACATCGTCAAGATCGACATGGAACTGGTCCGCGGCATCGACGGCAGCGGCGCCCGCCGGCGCATCCTGGACGGCATCATGGACATCTGGGGTGGGCTCGGCATCCAGGTGATCGCCGAGGGCGTGGAGACGGCGGCCGAGATGGAGACGCTCGCCGACGCGGGCGTGGCCCTCATGCAGGGATTCCTCTTCGCGCGGCCCGGCTTCCGCGCGCTGCCGGCGGTGACGTGGCCTGAGAGCGGGTCTGCTTGAGCAAGGCTGGCACCGGCCATCAGATCACCGGGATTCCGGGTGGCGCCCGGATTGCCGTATTCCCGGCAGCGAGGCGGCATGGTATGGTAGAATTGGGTGGAAATTCTACCAGGGAGCGCCTCATGGGCCTGAACATCAAGAAGGAAGAGACCCACGCTCTGGCTGCCCAAGTGGCCGAACTGGCCGGAGAGACCTTGACGCAGGCCGTGACGGTCGCTCTTCGGGAGCGCCTGGAGCGGTTGAGAAAGCGTCAGGATGTCGACGCCAAGATACGGCGCGTGAAGCAATTGCTCGACCAACTGGGCCCGGTCGGCCCGCTGCCCGATCACGACGAACTGCTCTATGACGAGCGGGGCCTGCCCAAGTGATCGTCGATACCTCGGTCCTCGTGGCCCTGGTTCGGAGGGAGCCGGAAGAGAACGACTTTCTCCGGGTACTGGCCGAGACTCCGCGACCCATGATTTCCAGTGCGAATCTCCTGGAAGCATGCATCGTCATCGATAGCGCCAAGCGTGATGACCTGAGCGAAGCATTTGATGGCATTGTCGCGACGCTCGATCTGGAAGTGACGGCGGTAACGTCTCTGCACGCAACGATTGCCAGAGAGGCCTACCGCAGATACGGCAAAGGGAACCATCCCGCGCGGCTCAATTTCGGCGACTGCATCGCCTATGCGCTGGCGATGGCGAACGACGACACCCTGCTGTTCAAGGGCGACGACTTCTCCCAAACCGACGTGAAGCCGGCGCTCGGTTCCTGAATCCGCCCGTTCCCTCGGTGCGCAAGTCTGCTATCCTGCGTGCCGAAACGGGCAGGCCTCACCGCTTGCCGCCACGGGCGTTCCTCTCTAGGATCGCGCGTGACTTTTTTCGTTTGCAGGGGAGAGCCAAGGAAACATGGCCAAGCAGCAGGTTCCGGTTCAGGAAGGTTTGTTCACGTGGCCGTCTGACAGCCCGCGCCTCATCGGCCGCCGGGAGAAGAAGACGGGACGCGTCTACTTTCCAGCCATTCATCACTATGTCGCGGACGAGGACTCGGAAGAGGTCCTGCTGAACACCCGCGGCAAGCTCTGGACCTGGACGATCCAGGGCTTCCTGCCGAAGAATCCGCCCTACAAGGGTCCGGAGACGGTGGAGACCTTCAAGCCCTACGGCGTCGGCTATATCGAGCTGCCGGGCGAGGTCATCGTCGAATCGCGGCTTACGGTCGCCGATCCGGGCAAGCTGAAGATCGGGATGGAGATGGAACTCACCATCATCCCGTTCCGCGAGGACGAGAACGGCAACGAAGTGATCACCTACGCATTCAAGCCGGTCGAAGGCTGAGCCGGTTCTGAGAGGAGACGGGAAATGAGCGACGTTTGCATCATCGGTATCGGCATCCACAAGTTCGGCCGCACGGACGGCGTCAGCGGCCGCCAGCAGGGTGCCTACGCGGTGCGCCAGGCGCTGAAGGACTGCAGCCTGGAATGGGAAGACATGCAGTTCGCCTTCGGCGGCTCGGCCGCCGCGGGCAACGCGGATTCGCTGGTCAACGAGCTGGGCCTCACCGGCATCCAGTTCGTCAACGTGTCCAACGGCTGCGCGACGGGCGGCTCCGCGCTGCTGTCGGCCTATACGGCGATTAAGTCGGGCCAGTACGACGTCGGCGTGGCGGTGGGCTTCGACAAGCATCCGCGCGGCGCCTTCAACGCCGATCCCAAGGCCTCGGGCCTCGAAACCTGGTACGGCGAGACCGGGCTGATGCTGACCACCCAGTTCTTCGGCATGAAGATCCAGAAGTACATGCACGACCACGGCCTCTCGCCGGAGACGCTGGGCCTGGTGGCGCAGAAGGCGTTCCGTAACGGCTCGCTGAACCCGAACGCCTGGCGGCGCGATCCGGTGGAACTGGACACCATCATGCATTCGGACATGCTGTCGCATCCGCTGACCAAGTACATGTTCTGCTCGCCGGCCGAGGGCGGCGTGGCGCTGATCCTGGCCAGCGAGAAGGTGGCGCGGCGCTACACCAACCGGCCCGTGTTCCTGCGGGCGGTGACCATGAAGACCCGCCACTACGGCTCGTTCGAGGTGTTCAGCCCGTACCTGGCGCTGCAGCGGGCGCCGGCGCCGACCGTGTTCGCGTCGAAGGCCGCCTACGAGATGGCCGGCCTGGGCCCGGAGGACATGGACGTGATCCAGATCCAGGACACCGAGTCCGGCGCCGAGATCATGCACATGGCCGAGAACGGCTTCTGCAAGGACGGCGAACAGGAGAAGCTGCTGCGCGAGGGCGCGACCGAGATCAACGGCCGGATGCCCATGAACACCGACGGCGGCTGCCTCGCCAACGGCGAGCCGATCGGCGCGTCGGGCCTGCGGCAGGTCTATGAGGTCGTGGCGCAGCTGCGCGGCGAGTGCGGCGACCGCCAGGTGCCGGGCAATCCCAAGACCGGCTACACCCACGTCTACGGCGCGCCCGGCCTGTCGGCCTGCACCATCCTGCAGAACTGATCCTGCGGAAACGGCACGTTTCGGAAGGCCCGGTCGGTTCGCCGCCCGGGCCTTTCCTGTTTTCGGCAATCCTCTGTCTCGCCCTTCTGCTGTACAGCGCCACGGCGATGGCCGGGGTGCGGGTGGCCGGCGACCGGCTGCTGGTGGACGGCAGGCCGTTCCCGGTCCGTGGCGTCGACGGCACCGCCCGGCTCGACATGCTCAAGGGCCTTGGCGCGACCGTGGTGCGGACCTACGGCGAGCCGCCGGACGCCGTGCTGGACGCGGCGCAGCGGCTCGGGCTGAAGGTGATCGTCGGCCTCTGGCTGGAGCCTCCGCGCCGCGGCTTCGACTACCGGGATCCGGCCCAGGTCAAGGCCCAGCTCGACCGGCTGGCCGCGTTCGTGCGGCGCTACAGGGATCATCCTGCGCTGTTGATGTGGGGCGTCGGCAACGAGGTCGAGGCCGAGCTCGACGACGACAGCGCGGTCTGGCCGGGCATCGGCGCGGCGGCGCGGCTGGTCAGGCAGCTCGACCCGCGGCACCCGGTCATGGCGGTGCTGCAGGAGACCGGCGTCGACAAGGTGACCAAGCTGATGCGGGCGGCGCCCGATGTCGACGTGCTCGGCGTCAATTCCTACGGCGACGCGCTGCCCAGCCTGCCGGCGCGGGTTCGCGCCCAGGGCTGGACGGGCCCGATCGTCGTCACCGAGATGGGTGCCGTGGGCCAGTGGCAGGCGCCGCGCAAGCCCTGGGGCGCCGCCGTCGAACCGACCAGCACGGAAAAGGCGGCACGGCTGCGCGGCTACCTGCGCAGCCTCGCCGGCCAGACGGCGGGGCAGATCCTGTTCTACTGGGGACAGAAGCAGGAGGTGACGCCCACATGGCACAGCCTGCTGCTGCCCGACGGCAGCTGGACCGAGGCGGCCGAGGCCATGGCGGAGGCCTGGGGCGGGCGCACGCCCGGCGGCGACCATGCGCCGCGCATCGGCCGGTTCGACATGGAGGCGGGCCGCGCGGTCCTCGAGGCGAGCGACCCGGACGGGGACAGCCTGTCGGTAGAATGGCAGGTCATGGCCGAGAGCACCGACCTGGGCAAGGCCGGCGACGCCGAATCCGTACCGCGAGCCTTTCCCGGGGCGATCCTCTCGTCCGACGCGACGGGCGCCCGTATCGGCGGGCTGCCCGGCGGCGCCTACCGGCTGTTCGTCACGGTGCGGGACGGGCGGGGCGTGGCGGCGACGGCCAACCTGCCTTTCCTCGTGCCGTGACGGCGCGGCGTCATTCGTCGTCCATCAGCACGCCGGCGACGAAGCCGTCCGGGTTGATGTAGAACTCGCGCAGGATGCGGAAATTCCTGGTCTCGTGGAACTCGATGGCCTCGAGGCCGTCTTTGGTAACCGCCAGCAGCCGGGCGCCCGGATAGGCCATGATCAGCGGCGAGTGGGTGGCGATGATCAGCTGGCACAGCCCGCTCTCGTCCATGCGCTTGAGCAGCCGCAGGAACTGGATCTGCCGCTCCGGCGACAGCGCCGTCTCGGGTTCGTCCAGTACGTAGATTCCCTGACGGCCGAACTGATGCTCGAACAGGGCCATGAACGCTTCGCCGTGGGAGCGGACATCGAGGGAACTGCCGCCATAGGCCCTGTAGACGTCCGAATCGACCTGCGCGACGAGGTCGATGGTGTCGACGAACTGGGACAGGGTCTCGGCGCGCAGGAAGAATCCCTTCGAGACGCGCGGGGTCCAGGCGAAGCGCAGGTGCGGCGAAAGGCTTTCCTGTCTTTGTGCGTAGTTGATGTGATTGCGGGTGCCTCCGGACAGGCTGAAGCCGCAATTCGCGGCGATGGCCTCCAGCAGGGTCGATTTCCCCGAGCCGTTGTCGCCGACGATGATCGTCACCGGGCGGTCGAATTCCAGGTCGAGTCCGTGGTGCAGGAAGGGGATGCTCCAGGGGTGCTCGCGGCGCTGCTCCGCGCTCGGCGCCGGCCCGGTGATGCGCCGCAGAAAGGGCGGCTTGAGCTTGGTGCGAAATGCCCTGGCCATGAACGCTGCTCCCGGAAATGCCGCCATGCTCCGCCGAAGCCGGCGGGCCGTCAAGCGGGCGGATTGCGCCGCCGCCCGCCGGTCCCTAAGCTGGCCGCCTGATCCGGGGAGGGAGACCGATGACCGACATGAAGGACGTAATGGCACGGCTGGACGCCGTGGAGAGCGAACTCCAGCGCCAGAAGGACATCCAGGCGATCCACGACGTGCTGGCGCGCTATTCGCGGGCGCTGGACTGGCTGAACGATCCCATGCTCGACACGGTGTTCTACGACGACGCCGAGATCGACTACGGCTTCTTCCGGGGCTCGGGCAAGGACTTCAAGCCGGTGCTGATGGAGCTGGAGCACGGCGTGCCGCGCCGGTGGCATTTCACCGCCCAGGTCAGCATCGACCTGCAGGGCGATACGGCCGAGGTGGAAAGCTACAATTTCAGCCTGGCGATCCCGCAGCTCGAGCCGGCGGGCGGCGCCGGCTACGCCTCGTTCTTCGGCTTCTACAAGGACCGGCTGCTGAAGCGGGGCGGCAAGTGGGGCATCGTCGCCCGCAAGCACCTGCAGGTCAGCGGCGCGCCCCTCACCGAAATGGCGATGGAGGGCGACATGGGCATGCTCAACCAGATCGGCCGTACGGGGCCGGACCACGCCGACTACCGCCGGCTGACCCAGGCCGAGCCGCTCGACAATCCCTGAGGCTATTCCTTCCCGTCCAGGAAGCCGCGGACCAGCTTGACGGTGAAATCCGGGTTTTCGTCCATCACCCAGTGGCCGGACGCCGGAACCACGGCTTCGCGGACATCGGTCGCGACATTGCGCATCACCACTGCCATGACCGGGCCGAACGAGGCCTCGCCGCCCACCGCCAGCACCGGCATGGTCAGCTTGTTCCGCGCGAAGACCTGATTGTCCTGGGCATCCTGCCGAAAGGCGGTGAACTGGGCGAAGCCGGCGCGCATGGCGCCCGGCAGGGCATAGAAGGCGGCGTAGTGGTCGCGGGTCTCGTCGTCGATCTTCGAGGGGTCGGCGGCGAAATCGTTCCAGATGCGGTCGAGGTAGATGCGCTCGCGGCCGGCGACGAGGCGTTCGGCGTCGGGTCCGTGGAAGTTGAAGTGCCAGAGGCGCGGATCCCGCACGATGTCGTCCCATGGCGGAATCCCCGGCAGGGGCGCGTCGATCACCACCAGCTTCTCCACCTTGTCCGGAAACTGCGCCGCATAGGCATAGGCGACCATGTTGCCGATGTCGTGGGCGACGACGGCCGCCTTGTCGTGTCCCAGGGCGGTTACGACGGCGCGGATGTCCGTCGCCTGGGTCTTCTTGTCGTAGCCGCCTTCCGGATGGGAGGAGTGGCCGATGCCGCGGAGGTCGGGGACGATGACCGTGTGGTCGCGGACCAGGTCGGCAGCCAGGGGTCCCCACATGTCGCCGGTGTCGCCGTAGCCGTGCAGCAGCACCACCACCGGGCCCGTGCCGCCGTAGCGGACGTAGATGTCGGCATCCGCCGGGGTGTGAACCGTCGTGGTGGCGAAGTCGGGCGGCAGCATGGGGACAGCCGCCGCGGCGATACCCGTCGAAAAGAGGAGGAAGGACAGGGCGGCTACGACACGCTTCGGCATGGGTCACTCTCCGCGCGGCGACAATTGAATTCCGGGATCATGCGCCATTGATGGTCCGCGAGCGAGCGACTTCATTGCACCTCGCCCGGACGCCTCCTAATGTCGCGGTTTCAGAACAGGGGAGCAGGATGTCGTACGAAACCATCATCTACGAAACCGACGGCCCGGTGGCGGTCGTCACGCTCAACCGGCCGGAGAAGCGCAACGCCTGGACCCGGCAGATGTCCCGCGAGCTGGTGAACGCGTTCGAGCGGGCCAACGGCGATAGGGCGGTCGGCGCCATCGTGCTCACCGGTGCGGGCAAGGGCTTCTGCGCCGGCGCCGACATCAAGGACGCCTTCAAGGCGCGGATGGACGGCGCGGCCGATGCGCAGGAGGAGGAGACCGGCATGCCCGGCGGCACCGATTGGGCCGACCTGTGCCGCCGCTCCAAGCCGCTGATCGCCGCGGTGAACGGCGCCTCGGTGGGCGTCGGGGCGACCATGATCCTGCCGTTCGACGTCATCATCGCCTCCGAGGAAGCGCGCTTCGGCATGTTCTTCGTGAAGATGGGCCTGGTGCCCGAACTGGCATCGTCGCACTTCCTCGAGCGCCGCGTCGGTTTCGGCGCGGCCAACGAGCTGTGCCTGACGGCGCGGCTGATCGACGCGCAGGAGGCAGGGCGGCTGCGGCTTGCCGACCACGTCGTGCCGGCCGGCGACCTGCTGGACCGGGCCAAGGCGCTGGGCCGCGAGATGGCCGCCAATCCGGACCGGCAGCTCCGGCTGATCAAGGGCCTGCTACGCGATCACGGGCCGGCGGCGGACATGTCGGCGGTGCAGCGGCGCGAGGGCGAACTGCTCAACGAATGCTACGTCTCGGCCGAGCACAAGGAAGCGGTCGCGGCGTTCCTGGAGAAGCGGGCGCCGGTCTTCCGCTAGCTTCTATCGGCGCAGCGTCTATTCGGAAGGCTGCGGGAACTTGCCGCCGACGGGGCGGTCGCCGTCGTCATCGTCGTCGTTCGGCGGGCGGTGATGGAAACGCGGCCGTTCGCCGTCGTCCTCGTCGTCATCCCGGTCGCTGCGGGCCTTGCGGGATTCTTCGGGCGGCGGCTCCCAGACCGTCGGGACGAACCCGGCGGCGGCCGCCCGGCCCTCGGCCAGTGTCTCGGGCGTCAGGGCGGCGCGGATGCGGTCGACCCGGGACGGCAGCATCGGGGTGAAGGCGACGCGCTTCTTGCGCGGGTTGGTGTCGTAGAGGGTGAGCCATTTGGCGGCGGCGATCAGGTTCGGCTCGGGGCCGGTGACGTATTCGTAGGCGAGGGCGCCCTCGGCCTCGGGCCAGCCGGCCTCGGCGGCGCGCTTCAGCCAGAGCAGGCCTTCGGCATATTTTTCCTTGTCGCCGTTGGAGAGCTGGATCAGGCATTCCCCCAGGCGCCGCTGGGCGTCCTCGTAGCCGGGCCCCTGCTCGGCGGCGCGCCGCAGCAGCTTGACCGCCTCGTCGCACTTACCCGCGTTTTGCAACTCGACGGCGCGAACATAGGCGTCGCTCATGCGGTCGACGGCATTGCGGTCGCGGGGCAGGGAGCCGTGGGGCCGCGGCCCCGACGAACAGGCGGCAAGCGCCAGGCAGCCCAGCAGCGCGATGGCAAGCGACGATATGGGTTTGGGCACGGAACTCTCCCGGTCGACCTACCCGCTATGAACTAGCATCCGGCGCGACGCTCGCCATCAGGTTTTCGCATCTCAGGGCAGGAAGGATGCCCCGAAATGCTCCACCAACGGAAAGGGATCGTAGAAACGATGCAGCAGCGCTTTCCATTCCTGGTAGCGCTCGGAGCCCCTGAAGCCTTCGGTGTGCGCCTCGAGCGACTCCCAGTGCACTAGCAGCAGATAAAGGTTCGGCCGCTCGATGCAGCGGCGCACCTCCATGCCCGCGAAACCGGCGGAAGCCTCGATCAGCGGCCGGGCCTGGCGCATGGCCGCCTCGAAGGCGGCTTCCATGCCGGGGCGGACGGTGAGGCGCGCCGGTCAAGCCGGTTTTAGGCTGTATGCCCTAAGCCGGCAATTCTGCACCATCTTCGCCGAAAGCATGGCCTTGGACTTGCGCGGATTTCGCGCCTAAACGCGGCATTCGAGCGGCCCGAACTTGGCGAAAATCGAAAGGTCATTCGCCCCCGTTGTGCCAGCTTTGTTCGGGAACGGGGACGAAATAGCCATCGTCAAATGGAGTGGAGGAGAAACTTGTGACATCTAATCTAAACGTTAGTTTATTATCGCTTCGGCGGGGGTGATCTGGATGATTCGAGTGCCGCTCTAGCCGCATTTGCGGCGCCTTTCGCGTCCCGATCCTGAGGAAAATGGTGAGCCCAACTGTATTCCTGCTGCCGCTGCTTTGGCTTGGTGGGTGGATAGCGGCATCCATCTGGTTTCGTCGCGCCCGCGGCAAGCCCATCATACCTCAGAAGCCACGAAATGCGGCATTTTGCGAAGACTGGTGTTCCGGCCGGTCACTCCGGAATGGCCTTACTCGCGTCGGGGGCGCTCGCAATTGCTTGCTTGTTTACATTTCAAACGGCCAACTCGTTGTCTCGCCGAGGTTCCCTTTCACACTGATGTTTTTGCCTGAAATCTACGGCTTGGACATACGTGTTTCGACGGCCTCAATTGCCCGTGTCGAACCCATGCGGCAATTCTGGGGCAGTGCATTGCGGATTTCATTTAACTCGGGCGATCTCGCGCCGATTGAGTTGCGCTTGAACGATGAGCGCGGCTTCATTGACAGTCTCGGTAGCCATGCACAGGTCGGAGGCGACCGGGCTGTCACCTCTTCAGAAAAGCCACGTCGGAAGTACAGGCTCACGTTCTTCAGGGTGTTCATGGGGGTGTGGGGCACTGCCGCCCTCGCGGCGGCATTATCAGAGTTGCCTGACGATGTTCGGTACCGACGCGAGGGTGTAGAGACAGTCGGTGTATTCGACGGCCACACGGGAGTCGTCGGCGACCGCAATGACCAAGGCGTTCTAGCGTACTCCGTGAATGGTCGCCGCTATCACCTGACCTCCATTCAAGGAAACGGGATCTATAAGTTGGGGAGCGAAGCAAAGCTATATTATCTGCGAGATCCCCCCGAGGAAGCACGAGAGGCGGCCTACCTAGCTTTCGACTTGATGTGGTTGTTCCTTGGTCTCGTCGCCGTCACGTTGGCAATTTTTAGCGGAAGGATCGCAAAGCGCTTCTCACGATAATGGGCCGTACGACGGAGTAACCTTCGTTCGATTTTTTCGGACCCGAACCTTCAGGAATCTACTTTCGAACGCCGGGACCTACAGCCACAATCTACACCCGCCAGCGCGTGCTGAATCGCAGCGCTCTAAGCATCGTAAGGCGCGCCGCTTCCAGGATCATGCCCGCGCCGTCCAGTCGGCAAAGGCGCCGTGGGGATGGGCGGTGGCCAGCAGCCGTTCCGCGCCGCCGGGCCAGAGGGTGAGGCGGAGTTCCGGATAGCTCCTGATGTCGGGCGCCTCGAGCCGCAGCCAGGCGACGGGCGCCGCGGCGCTTGCCCGGCTTCCGGCTTCGCGGATGGCGGTCTCGAACATGGTCCTGGTCTCCGGCGGGAAATACTGGGCGGCGATGGAATGGTAGACCACGGTGGCCGCGCCGGAAACGGGTTCGGCAAGACGCCGGCGGATCCACTGACCGGCGTCGGCGCGCTCGACGGTCACCGGGGTTCGCCGCCACTGGGCGAGGGCGCCGTCGACGGCGCGGAATCGGGCCGGCTGGTCGGGCCAGACATAGGACCTCAGGCGCAGGGCCGCCTCGGGGCTCGACAGATCGACGGGGCTGAGGTCGCAGCCCATACGCTCCGTCACGACAGCGGACATGCCGGTGTCGGGCGCCTGGCCGGTCCAGCGGGTGGTGACCGGCACCGGGCTTGCCGGGTCGCCCCACTGAGCCGAGCCGAAGTCATAGCGGAAGCGGTCCCACAGCAGGTTGAGTCCGGCGCTGGCGCCCACCTCCAGGCAGCGGAGCGGCAGGCCGGTTTCCCCCGCGACGGCGAGGAACCCGCCGATCAGAACGCCGGAGCGGCCGACCTCGTTGGTCTGCGGGGTGTTGCGCAGGAAGGATGCGACAAAGGCATGCTCGGCGTGCAGCACCGCCGTTGCGGCGCCCGCGAGCCCGTCCTCGCGGAAGCGGCCGCCGGCCGAAGGGTAGTAGTCGGCGAGCGCCGGCGCGCGGCCCGAAAGCACCAGGCAGTGGAGCGCGCCGGCCAGGCGCAGCGCGACGGCGTCCTTCATGGGGTCGCCGGCCTCCCAGGGCGCCAGCAGATCGCGGCTGGCGCCGCCGTTCCGGTAGTCGTCCAGGAGGCCGCGCAGCAGGCACGCGGTGAGCGGTGAGCCGAGGAGGTCGCAGCCTGCCGCCTGGTGGGCGAACGCGGCCTCCAGGTCATTCACGGTCCGGTCCTCGGACCGGCCGGATAGGGGGTGCCGTCCCGGCGGGTGTAGACCGACGGGGTCTCGTGCGCCGGCGCCACCATGTCGATGTCGCTGTAATGGGCCGCGTCGTCCGGGCCGCGGGTGCCGATCTCCAGGATCACCGCGTCCGCCGACCCCTCGTTGCGCAGCTGGTGGCCGTCGGCCCTGCCGGCGGGGAAGCCGACATAGTCGCCGGGGCGCAGGATCTCCCGGCCGGCGTCGGTGACGAGGACCAGTTCGCCCTCCAGGACGCAGACGAACTCGTCGGCACTCGTATGCCAGTGGCGCTGGCTCGACCAGGTGCCCGGCGGCAGGCGGGTCAGGTTGACGCCGAACTGGGTCAGCCCCGCCGCATCGCCCAGCCGCCTGCGCTCGCGCGCCCGGCACGGCGTGTCGAAAGGGGCGGGATAGCGGGTCCCGACGACGGCACTGAGGGCATCGATGTCGATCTTCGCGGTCATCTGCGGTCTCCTTCTTCCTCCCCGATATGTGGTGGCAATCGATTGTGCTAGTCAATATCGATCAATATAATCAACATATGAGCGACCTGATCACCGCCGAAGAAGCCTGCGACCGTCTCGGAATCCGACCGCAGACGCTCTATGCCTATGTCAGCCGCGGCCTGCTGGACGCCGTGGCGGATCCGGCGGATTCCCGGCGCAGTCTCTATCGCAGGACCGACGTGGACGGCATGGCGGCGCGCAAGGTGGCGGGCCGCAGCCG
This sequence comes from Alphaproteobacteria bacterium, assembly GCA_016124315.1. Classification (GTDB taxonomy): domain Bacteria; phylum Pseudomonadota; class Alphaproteobacteria; order SMXS01; family SMXS01; genus RI-34. The sequence goes on along the minus strand of WGNW01000073.1, from coordinate 58,110 downwards.
TCCCGCGGTGGCCGCCCGCGCGATCGACTGGGGCGATCCCGTGCTGGAGACCAGCATCTCCACGGTCAGGCGGGGCCGGCTCATCTACCGCGGCGAGGACGCGGCGGACTGGTCCGAGAACGCGACCCTGGAGGAAACCGCGGCGCTGCTGTCGGGCGTGGAGGACTGGCCCGACGAGGAACCGCCGCGCATGCCGACGGGCGAGTCGTCGGGCATCGCGGGTGCCGTCGGCTTGCTGGCGCGCGCCCTGGCCGGCGCGCCGCCGATGTTCGGGCGCAGCCGCCAGGCGATCGCGGCCGAAGGCGCCGCGCTGCTGAAGGGGCTGGCCGGGGTGTTGCTCGGCGGCCATGCCGGCGGTCCGGCTCACGAGATGGCGGCCGCTTCCTGGGACCTGTCGCCGGCGGGAGGCGACCTTGTGCGCCGCGCGATGGTGCTGCTCGCCGACCACGAACTGAACGCGTCGACCTTCGCCGTCCGCATCGTCGCCTCGACGGGCGCGACGCTGCCGGCGGCCCTGGCGGCAGGACTTGCCGCACTTTCGGGGCCGATCCATGGCGGCGCCACGCCGCGCGCCATCGCCATGTTCGAAGCCGCGATGGAGGCGGAAGACGCGGCGGCATTCTTCGCCGCGCGGCTGGCGCGGGGAGAGCGGCTGGAGGGGCTGAGCCATCCGCTCTATCCGGAAGGCGACATGCGCGCCCAGGCGTTGATCGGCCGGATGGACCTCGACGACCGGCTGCGCGACGTCATCGACGCCGCCGAGACGGTGTGGGCGATGCGGCTCAACGTCGACGGTGCGCTGGCGGCGCTGGCCCACACGCTCCGCCTGTCGCCGGAGCAGGCCTTCGCCATCTTCGCCCTGGGGCGCTCGGCGGGCTGGATCGCCCATGCGATCGAGCAGGTGGAGACAGGCGTGCTGATCCGGCCGCGCGCCCGTTACAGGGGGCCGCTGAGCGCGGAATGATCAGGTCTCGTGACGGGGCAGGTGGGTGGTCTCCCAGGGCTCGCCCAGATCGTCCATGCCGGCTTCGATGAGCTCGGCCTCAAGGCGGATGTCGCCGCCGCCGCAGAAGCTGAGGGTGACGAGCGCGCGGCCGTCCCGCTCGACGGCGTGGATGGTCAGCAGCTCCAGCACCTGGTCCTCCTGATCCTGGGAGATGCCGCGGATCCTGGCGGCGGTGACCGTCTCGAAATGCAGGCCGGCGCGGGTGCGGAAATGGGGCGGCCCTTCGCGCTCCCACATGAAGCGGTTGCCGACCAGGGCAAAACGGCGCGCCGTCGGCAGCCAGGCGATGTCGGCAACCTTGATGGCGGCATCCTGCAGATAGCCGCCGATCACGATCACGTCCTCCGGGCTTTCGGCGCGCAGCTTCAGGCTCACGGCACGATCGCCCTGTCGTCCTGGGTGCGCCTGATGTCGGCGCCCACGGCGCGCAGCTTCTCCTCCAGCCGCTCATAGCCGCGGTCCAGGTGGTAGACGCCGTTCACCACGGTCTCGCCCTCGGCCGCCATCCCGGCCAGCACCAGGCAGACCGAGGCGCGCAGGTCGGTGGCCATGACCGGCGCGCCGCGCAGGCGCGGGTTGCCCCGCACCATGGCCGAGGAGCCGTGGACGGTGATGTCGGCGCCCATGCGCGACAGCTCGGGCGCGTGCATGAAGCGGTTCTCGAAGATCGTCTCGGTGATCAGCGAGGCGCCGTCCGCGACCGCCATCAGCGCCATGAACTGGGCCTGCATGTCGGTGGGAAATCCGGGGTAGGGATGGGTGATCACGTCGAAGCCGCGGCAGCGTCCCGTGGGATGGGAGACGCGCACCTTGCCCAGGCCGTTGGAGACGTTGACGCCGGCCTTGCCCATCGTCTCGAACACCGCGCCCAAATGGTCCGTGCGCGCGCCGTCTAGCACCAGCTCGCCACCGGTGATGGCGGCGGCGACCGCATAGGTGCCGGCCTCGATGCGGTCCGGGACGACCGCGTGCTCGGCGCCGTGCAGCGCCTCGACGCCCTGCACCACCAGGCATTCGGTGCCGATGCCATGGATCGTCGCGCCCATGGCATTGAGGCAGTGGGCGAGGTCGGTGACTTCCGGCTCCCGGGCGGCGTTCTCCAGGATGGTGGTGCCCTTGGCCAGCGCCGCGGCCATCAGCAGGTTCTCGGTCGCGCCCACCGACACGAAGGGAAACCGGATGGTGGCGCCCCTCAGGCCGCCCGGCGCGCTGGCGATGACGTTGCCGCCCTTGAGCTCGATCTTCGCGCCCATGGCCTCGAGGCCCTTGAGGTGCTGGTCGATGGGCCGGATGCCGATGGCGTCGCCGCCGGGCATGGAGACGGTGGCCTCGCCGGTACGCGCCAGCAGGGCGCCCAGCACCAGCACCGAGGCGCGGATGCGGTTGACGATCTCGTAGGGCGCGACGGTGGAGACGGGCGGCGCGGCCGTCAGGCGCAGGGTCCGTCCCCGGTTGGCGCCGGGCACGTCCTCCACGGCGACGCCGTGGTTCTTCAGCAGCTCGGACATGGTGACGATGTCGTCGAGCGCGGGGACGTTGGAGAGGGTGAGGCTGTCCTCGGTCAGCAGGCTGGCGACCATGAGCGGCAGCGCCGCGTTCTTGGCGCCGCTGATCGGGATGGTGCCGCGCAGCGGCTTGCCGCCGCGGATGACGAGCTGGTCCATGTCAGAGCTTCGGCAGGGTAACGCCCCGCTGACCCATGTATTTGCCCGACTTGTCCTTGTAAGAGGTCTCGCAGGGCTCGTTGCCCTTGAGGAACAGGAACTGGCAGGCGCCTTCGTTGGCGTAGATCTTGGCGGGCAGCGGCGTGGTGTTGGAGAACTCGAGGGTCACGTGGCCTTCCCATTCGGGCTCGAGGGGCGTCACGTTGACGATGATGCCGCAGCGGGCGTAGGTGCTCTTGCCCAGGCAGATCACCAGCACGTCGCGCGGGATGCGGAAATACTCGACCGTGCTCGCCAGGGCGAAGGAATTGGGCGGGATCACGCAGACGTCGCCTGAGCGGTCGACAAAGCTCTGCTTGGAGAATTCCTTTGGATCGACGATCACCGAATCCACGTTGGTGAACACCTTGAACTCGTCGGAGACCCGGGCGTCATAGCCGTAGGATGACAGCCCGTAGGAAATCACTCCCTGGCGCTGCTGCTTCTCCACGAACGGCTCGATCATCCCGTTTGCGAGGGCCTGATCGCGGATCCACAGGTCGGACATGATGGCCATGAAGCGTCTCTCTCCCGGCGTTCGGACTGTTCACTTCTTAATGGAGAGACGGGCCGGGCTCAACGATTGCCGTGCCGTCCCAAGGGGGCGGCAAGTCATACCGACATGAATGCTGGTATTTTGTGCAAGATGTGGCAGAATCATGTCGGCCAACAACGAACAATGTCTGAGACCCTGAGGGAAGTCTGGGATGGTGTGGTTGTCGAAGCTGGCCGTGGGCCTGATGGTTGGCCTTGTTATCTGTTTCCTGTTTCCGGGCAAGCATGCGGTGAGGCCCCTTTCAGCGGCCATCTTGGGCGTCGTGGGCGCCGCATTGGGCGCCTTCCTGGCCCAACAATTGCTGGCGATCGGCGACGCGGGGATCACCGTGGCGAGCCTGTGCACCGCCGGGATCGGCGCCACGGCCTTCGTCCTGGCCTATGTGGCGACATCCCACTAGGCGGGCGCTCCGGCCGCCGCGTGGCCCGTTCAGTCCTGGTGCTCCGGCGCGGAATCGTCCGGCTGCCGGTCCTTCCGCTGCTGCTCCTTGCGGCGGCGCAGGTTCTCGCGCAGCGCTTCGGCCGCACGGCGGCGGTGCTCGTCCTTCCGGGGCTGGGATTTGGGTGCATCGCGTTCGGTCATGACGGGGTTCAGATAAGATCGTCCGGCCGGCGCGCCCAGCACTGGACCACACGGGTCAGGCTCGTCAGCGTTCCAGGGTCGTGGGCCTCCTCGTAGAGATCGTCGATCAGCCGCCGGACCTCGTCGACCGGGGCGAGGCCATCGGCCACCACCGCGTCGGCGATCGCCTCCATGGTGACCGGGTTGAGCAGCTTGAGCTTGTCGTCCGTGGCGGCGAGGCAGACCACGTTGACGCGGATGTCGTTGAAGCCGGCGGCGGCGAGCAGCGAGGGCAGGCGCGGCCCGATGTTGGCGTCGCCGCCGCGGCCGGCGACGGTGGCGGTGTAGAGGTCCACGTAGCGCCGCAGCGCCGGACTGTCCGGGTAGCTGAAATGGCCGCTGAAATCCACGTCCTCGAGGATGATCGCGCCGCCGGGCCTGAGGGCTTCGGCCGCGTGGGCGAGGGCGGTGGCCGGCGTCCTCAGGTGGGAGAGGAGGAAGCGCATGTAGATCACGTCGAAGGGCTCGCCGAGCGGATCGAGGATGTCGCCGGTCCGATACTCGATGGCGAGCCCGGCGGCTTCGGCTTCCTTGCGGGCGACGGCGAGCTTGGCGCGGTCCAGGTCGATGCCGACCACCCGTCCGCCGGGACCGGCGCGGACGGCCAGGTCGCGGGCGACGTCGCCGCCGCCGCAGCCGGCGTCGAGACAGGCTGCCCCGGGCGGCACTCCGGCCTCGTCCAGGAGCCGCGACGTGGACGGCGTGAAGATGCGGGTGAGCAGGGTGAGGCGGGCGCGGCCGCTGAGGCCTCCCTTGATGGCGTACCGGTCGAAATCGCTCATGGCATCCCCTCGTGGCCGTCCGTAACCTGAATGGACCTGCGCCGCGTACAATATTATGGATAGGACGCCCCGCAACCGGAAGGATGGTGGCGCACGCAACGGAGCAGGATGCCGATGAAATTTTGCCTGAGGACCGGACCCCTGCTCAACTGGGCGGCCGCCGCCTTGCTCATGGTCGCGGCCGTCGGGGCCGGGCCCGCGTCCGCCGTGCCGGTGCAGACGCCCCATACCACGGCCGAACTGGTTGCGGCCGATGCGGCCATCGCCCCCGGCAAGCCGTTCCAGGCGGCGGTCAAGATCACCCCGATGAAGGGCTGGCACACCTACTGGCGCAATCCCGGCGATTCCGGGATGGCGACGACGCTGGACTGGAGCTTGCCCGATGGATTTTCTGTCGGCGACATCGCCTGGCCGGCGCCCGAGGTAATGCCTTATGGGCCACTGATCAATTACGGCTACGACGGCGAGCACTGGCTGCTGGTGACGATCACGCCGCCGGAGTCGCTGAAGGCGAGTTCGGTGACCATCCGGGTGCGGGCCGATTGGCTGGTGTGCGAGGACATCTGCATTCCCGAAGGCGCCGACCTGACGCTCGACCTGCCCGTCGCCGGTGCGCCGGTACGCGATCCGCGTCAGACGTCGGGGTTCCGCAAGGCGCGCGCGGCCGTGCCGGCGCCGTTTCCGGGCAAGGCCGCGTTCCATGTGGAGAACGGCGTGCTCGGGCTGCGGCTGACGGGCGCGCCGGTGGGTGAATCGCCGCGGTTCTTTCCCTATGACGAGACGCTGATCCGCTACGAGGCGCCGCAGACCGCGCGCCCGAGCGGCGACGGGGTCGTCCTCGCCGTGCCCATGGGCGGCGGCAAGACCGGGGATACGGTGTCAGGGGTGATCGAGGGAGGCGGCCACGCCTGGGAGATCAAGGCCGTGCCGGGCGATTTCGCGGTGCCAGCCGTGGCCGCCCAGACGCCCAAGCCGGGCGGCGGAAGCGCCGCGTCCGCGCCGCCGGGCAGCGCCCAGGCCGCTGGTTCCCTGCCGGTCTGGAAGGCCGCGCTGTTCGCTTTCGTCGGCGGCATCCTGCTCAATCTCATGCCCTGCGTCTTTCCGGTGCTGTCGCTCAAGGCGCTGGCCGTGGTGAAGGCGTCCGGCCTCAGCCTGCGGCAGAAGCGGACCGAAGGCTTGCTCTATGCGGCCGGGGTGGTGCTGAGCTTCCTGGTGCTGGCCGGCGCGCTGCTGGCGTTCCGGGCGGGCGGCGCGGCGGTGGGCTGGGGCTTCCAGCTCCAGTCTCCGGAGATGGTGGCGCTGCTGGCGGCCATCCTGTTCACCGTGGGCCTGTCGCTCTCCGGCTATTTCGAACTGGCCGGCAGCTTCACCGGCCTGGGCCAGGGCCTGATCGACCGCGGCGGGGCGCTCGGCGCCTTCGCCACCGGCGTGCTGGCAACGGTGGTGGCGACGCCGTGCACCGCACCCTTCATGGCGACGGCGCTGGGGGCGGCGATGCTGCTGCCGCCGGCCGGCGCCCTGGCGATCTTCCTCGCCCTCGGGCTGGGGCTCGCCTTTCCCATGCTGCTGATCAGCGAGATTCCGGCCATCGGCCGGCTGCTGCCGCGGCCGGGGCCTTGGATGGAGAGGTTCCGCCAGTTCCTGGCGTTCCCGGTGTTCGCCACGGCAGTCTGGCTGGTGACGGTGCTCGGGCAGCAGGCGGGAATCGAGGCGGTGGCGGCGCTGCTCGCCGTGCTGCTGCTGATCGTCTTCGCCCTCTGGCTGTGGCAAGTCGGCGGCGGCGCCGGCGGGCCGGGCCGGGCCGTCGCCCGGACGTTGGCCGTGCTGGCCCTGGTGGCGGCCGGATGGCTGGTGTGGTCCACCGGCGCTCCCGGACCGGCCGGCGGCACGACTGCCGGCGACGCCGTGGCGGCCGAGCCGTTCGATCCGCAGACGCTGGCTTCCTACCGGGCGGCGGGCGACCCGGTGTTCGTCAACTTCACCGCCGCGTGGTGCATCACCTGCCTCGCCAACGAGCGGGTGGCGCTGTCGAGCGCCGCCGTCGCCCACCGGTTCCGGGAAGGGGCGGTGAAATACCTGAAGGGCGACTGGACGCGGCGGGACCCCGAGATCACCCGGACGCTCGCCGCCTATGGCCGCAGCGGCGTTCCGCTCTACCTGTATTTCGCGCCGGGCAGCGACGAGGCCGTGGTGCTGCCCCAGCTGCTGACGCCCGAGACGGTGATCGGGGCGATGGACAAGGCCGACGCGCAGGCGCGTTCCGGCTGAGGCGCCGCCTCTCGCCGGCCGGGCCGACCCGGAGGGAGAAGTCGATGACCGGTCGCGTTGTCCTGCTGTTGCTCATGATCACGGTTCTGGCCGGCGTTTCGCCCGCGCGCGCCGCGCCGACGATCGGCGGACCGGCCCCTGCATTCGGCGGCCACGATACGCAGGGCCGCGCGATCAGCCTTGCCGACTTCACCGGCCGCACGGTGGTGCTGGAATGGACCAATCACGAGTGTCCGTTCGTGCGCAAGCACTATGAAAGCGGCAACATGCAGCGCCTGCAGCGCGAGGCGGCCAATCAGGGCGCCGTGTGGCTGACCATCGTCTCTTCGGCGCCCGGCAAACAGGGCCACGTGACCGCCAAGGAGGCCAATGCACTGACTGCCTCGCGCGGCGCGGCGCCCGCCCACGTCATCCTCGACGAGACCGGCACCATCGGCCGGCTGTACGGCGCCGGCGCGACGCCGACGATGGTCGTCATCCGCCCCGACCAGACCATCGCCTATATGGGGGCCATCGACAGCATCCCTTCGGCGCGGATCGAGGACATCCCGAAGGCCGACAACTTCGTGCGCGACGCGCTGGCGGCGGTGGCCGCGGGCGAGCCGGTCGGAACGCCGCTCACCAAGGCCTATGGCTGCTCGGTGAAGTACCCCTGAATCGGTGTCTCAGGGCGCCTCGTGGCAAGGCCTGGCGGCTTGAAACCCGTCATCGGCGGAAGCCGGGCAAAACAACTTGCAACGGCCCGGCTTCCTTGGCATAAGCCCGGCCAGCGCTGCTGTAGCTCAGTGGTAGAGCACTCCCTTGGTAAGGGAGAGGTCGTCAGTTCAATCCTGACCAGCAGCACCATCCAACTCCAAATACCTGCCGGTCGCGCATGGCTTTCGCTTGAGGGGCTTGTCTGGACTGCGTCTAGAAGAACCCGCGAGCGGTTGCGGCAAAGCCATGATTGCGGCGATCGGCATGCTCTGCGTCCTGCCGACGCAGCCGACGATCTCGACCACAGTCAAGCCAGGCGACGGGCCGCCCGAATGGGGCGGTTTGGATTGCCAAACCCTATAATTCTATTATCCTGGAAAGATAGAAGTTATTGTCGCTGCCGTTCGCTGCTCCGCCAGGCACACGAACATCGAAGGTGGTCCGGCCGCGGGTGACGGTATGGCAGCAGCGGCGACGCCGGGCGAGATATCGTCGTGTCGCCGGCATCACTGGAAGACTTTGAACACCTGGTGCAGTGGAGACAATTCCAATATGGCCTCACGCATTGCAGTCAACGGCTTCGGTCGCATGGGGCGCCTCGTTACCCGGGCTCTGCTCGATCGCGGGGACCTGCCAGGGCTGAACCTGGTCGCCGTGAACGAAATTGCGGGAGGGCCTGAAACGGCCGCGCACCTGCTGGAGTTCGACTCGGTCCACGGCCGTTGGACCGGGCACCGCGTAAGCGCCGGCAACGGCGCGCTCCACATCGACGACACGCGCATTCGGTTTTCGGAGGCTGCAGCGCCCGATGCAACCGGATGGTCCGGCGAGACGGTCGACATTGTCCTGGAATGCTCCGGCAAATTCAGAACGCCAGAATCCCTCCAGGCCTATTTCGCCGCCGGCATCAAGAAGGTGATTGTCGCGGCGCCGGTGAAGGACGACCGCGCCCTGAATGTGGTGATGGGGATCAACGACGATCTCTACGAGCCCGACCGGCATCACCTGCTTACGGCGGCGTCGTGCACGACCAACTGCCTGGCGCCTGTCGTCAGGGTCATACACGACAATCTGCGGATCGTTCACGGCGCCATCACGACGATCCATGACGTCACCAATACGCAGGTCATGGTCGACGCGCCCCACAAGGATCTGCGCCGCGCGCGCTCGGGCCTGAACTCGCTCATACCGACCACGACGGGCTCGGCGACGGCGATTGCGCTGATCTACCCGGAGCTCAAGGGAAAGCTGAACGGGCATGCCGTCCGCGTGCCGCTGCTGAACGCCTCCCTGACCGATTGCGTCTTCGAAGTGTCGAGAGACACGACGGTCGAGGAGGTGAACGGGCTGTTCAAGGCGGCGGCGGATGGCTTCCTGAAGGGAATTCTGGCCTATGAGGAGCGTCCGCTGGTTTCCGCGGATTTCGTCAACGATCTGCACTCGTCGATCATCGACGCGCCCTCGACAATGGTCGTGGATGGGCGTCAAGTGAAGGTCTACGCCTGGTATGACAACGAGTGGGGTTATGTCCACCGGATGGCGGAACTTGCGGCGAAAGTGGCCGCGAGCCTCTGAACGGATCATGGCGCGCCGCGACATCAAGAACTACGCCGCCGTCACCGCCGCCTACTGGGCGTTCACGCTGACGGACGGCGCCCTGCGCATGCTGGTGCTGCTGCACTTCTACAGGCTTGGCTTTTCGCCCGTCGACCTGGCGTTCCTGTTCCTGCTTTACGAATTCATGGGCGTGCTGACCAACCTCTTCGGCGGCTGGATCGGCGCGCGCTTCGGCCTTCGCCTGACGCTGCTAAGCGGCTTGGGCGTTCAGATCGTCGCCCTGACCATGTTGTCCTTCACCCAGCCCGACTGGTCGGTCGCCCTGTCCGTTGCCTATGTCATGGCGTCGCAAGCGCTGTCCGGCGTCGCCAAGGACCTGACCAAGATGTCCTCGAAGTCGGCCATCAAGGTCGTCGTCCAGGAAGAGGGACACAGCCTGCTGTTCCGGTGGGTGGCCTTGCTGACCGGTTCCAAGAACGCGTTGAAGGGAGTCGGCTTCTTCCTCGGCGGCGCGCTGCTCGCCGGCATCGGCTTTCAAGGGGCGTTGCTGGCCATGGCGGGCGCCCTGGCCGTCATTCTCGCGGCGCTGATCGCATTGCTGAACGAGGACCTGGGCAAGGCGAAGACAAAGGTCAGGCGGTCGGAGCTGTTTTCGAAGACGCGCGAAATCAACTGGCTTTCGGCCGCGCGGATCTTCCTGTTCGCCAGCCGCGACGTCTGGTTCGTCGTGGCGGTGCCGATCTTCCTCTACGATCAGCTGGGCTGGTCGTTTGACCGCGTCGGCGCGTTCATGGCGCTCTGGGTCATCGGATACGGCGTCGTGCAGGCTGGCGCCCCCCGTCTTCTGCGAACGACCGACAGCCCGGAGACCGGCGCGCGCGCCGCGCTCAGCTGGGGCTTGCTGTTGACGGGCACGACAGGCCTCCTTGCCCTCGCGATGACCATCACGCCCTCTGCCGTGCTCCTGATCGGCGGTCTACTGCTGTTCGGGATCATCTTCGCCGTCAACTCGGCAGTTCATTCCTTCCTGATCGTCGCGTATTCGGACAGCGATCGAGTGGTGCTCAACGTGGGCTTCTACTATATGGCCAACGCCATCGGTCGCCTTACCGGAACGCTACTGTCGGGCGTGATCTTCCAGCTTTCCGGCCTGCAGGGCACGCTATGGGCGGCCGCCGGCCTCATGGCCGCCGCGGTCCTTTTGACGGGACCGCTCGTCGGCACCGGCAACCGGTCGCAGCCTGAATCGGGTTGACCTTCGGTCCGACCCATTCCCCCTGAACGACATGGTCGTCGGATGAAGCGGGGGAATCGGCGCGGCGACGGTGTCCTAGTTGATGGCCGCGCCCGGCCTGGCGCTGCCCGGCGCGCCGGACTCGGCCGAAAGTCCGCCCAGGCCCAGGTCCCACTCCGCCTTGCGCGCTGCCTCCCGGATCAGGCGGCACAGAGAATGCAGCAGCACGTCGTCCAGGGTGAGCGTGATCGGCTTGTCGTCCTGGGAGACGAAGGCGAGGCGATTGCCGACCTTTGGCTCGCTCACCCGCCGGATCTGCCCCTTGGTGACCAGCAGCGGCGCTTCCCCGAACGGGCGGTCGACCACCTTGTCGCCATCGTATTTCTTGCCGAACCGCGCCTCGGCCAGCGCCTTTTCGTGCTGGAAGCGCATGATGCTGCTTTTCGCCTCGGGCGATTGCTGGGCGGCCGCCTCGGGCGTCGATTCCGCGAGCTTCAGCAGGTTCGGCCAGAGCAGGCGCACGAAGCGGCGGGTCAGCCACAGCTTCACCTCCATGCCGTCGCGGGAGATCACCGACAGCAGCAGCCGGTCTTCCGGCGGAATGAACTCGACGCGCATCTGATGGATGGAGGACATTGACTCGCGGTTTCCCTGGGCTCGTCTTGCGGTCGCAGCATGGCCCCAAACGACCGCGACGTAAACCGGCGCCGAGGAGGCCGATCGCGCTGGGGCACTGTGAACGTGGCGTCGCGCAGCGACCCACCGGGCCGCGTCCGGCGGTGGCGGCCAGACCCACCGGCGAACGACAAGAATATTGGCCGTTGACGCACTACTCGCAAGAGGGGCGCCCGAGGCTTACTCAAACAAGGCGCTTCTTTTGTTTGGTGGATACTTGCGCAAGACTGGGCGGCATTTACATCTCAATCGTCAGCCACCCAGGAAAGTGGGCTCCAATGAAATCGGTCGGTCTCCCCGCCACCATTGCGTTTGCAGTGGCAGCCTCTTTCATGTTGCCGGAGGCCTGTCTGGCCCAATCCGGCAAGACGCCTCGCTATCTCCCGACGGGGAAGACGGTCGATTGTCTGGACGCGCCGGCCATCGAGGAGGCCAAGGTCATCGACGACCAGACTGTCCTCTTTCGGACGGCTCACGGATATTACCTCAATCACCTGCCGCGGCGGTGTGTCGGCCTGAAGTTCGAGAACGGCTTCAGCTATACGTTGCAGGCGCTTAACAAGCTCTGCCATGGGGATTCCATTACGCCCATTGAAGGGGGCGGCTCGATTTACGGTCCGTGTCCGCTGGGCGCGTTCGATGCGGTCACGAAGGCAGTCAAATAGATTTGCGCAATGCCGCGACCGGTCGCCTCGCAGGATCGGCCGCTCCGGCAGGCCTGAGCATTCGAGACGTGCCGTTCCCTCGAAGGGCGTTCCAGTGTGTGCTGGAGGAAAGACCATGAAGCTGCTGCTTGCCCTCCTGGTGCTCGTCGCTTCCATCGCGGCATTCCTGGGGTTCGTCGGCTATTTCGGGGGGCCGGTCTACACGGCGTTTTCCCCGAGGACCAGGCCGCCGGCGACCATGCGGGGCGTCGGCGCGGTGCTGTTCTCAGGCGACCTGGGGCTGCGCGTCGGGATGGGGCGCGACGTCGGCAAGCAGCTGGTGAGGAACGGCGTTCCGCTGCTGACGGTGAATTCCCTGACCTTCTTCCGCCGTCGCCGCTCGCCGGACGAGAACCGGGCGCTCATCCGCGCTTCGGTCCAACGGGCATTGGCGATGCCCGGGGTGGAACGGGTCGCGCTGATCGGCCAGTCGTTTGGCGCCGACGTGCTGCAAGCCGGGCTTGCCGCGCTGCCGGCGGCGTTACGATCCCGGGTGATGTTCGTGGCGCTGATCGTGCCCGGAGACACATTTCAGTACCGGGCCTCGCCCTCGGCGCTCTTCAACGGCGGCGAGCCCTCTGTCCCCGCCATGCCGACGGCCCGCGAACTCGACTGGGTGCCGGTGCTGTGCGTGCACGGGAGGGAGGAAAGGAACAGCCTCTGCCCGTTGCTGCCGCAGGCCAATGTGCGGCGTGTCGCCGTGCCCGGCGGCCATCCGATGCGGCGGGACTCCCGGCTCGTGTTCAGTATCCTCTGGAAGTCGCTCACGGATGCATCCCTGGGCGGCGACGGACAACCCAGCCCCCTGTCGACCGCACGGTCGTGAATCCCGAATGGATCATGCGGGCGCGGAGCGTGGTTCGCTCACCGTTCGGGGCCGGATGGCGTCGCGGAAGCATTGTCGGCCGACTGACGTCGTGTCGCCCGTCGAGGATCGACGCCTACCTCATCCGGCTCATCGCCGTGCCGTTGTTCTCGGTGATCCTGATCACAGTCGCCCTGATGTTTCTCCAGTACATGCCGGTTCTGTTCTACCGGATCATCCAGGAGAGCGGCGGGATGCACGTCGCTTGGAAGATGCTCGACCTGCTGATCCCCGAATATCTGGATCTGGGGCTTCCCATAGGCCTGTTTCTCGGCGTACTGCTCGCCTTCCGCAGGCTCGTTCTCGACCAGGAAATGGAGGCGCTGACGGCGACGGGCGCCAGCCCGGTGAGACTGCTGCGGGTTCCGATGATCTATGCCGCCGCGATCTCGTGCCTCAGCTTCCTCATGCTCGGGTTCGTCCAGCCGCTCAGCACGACTGCCTACTACCGGCTCGGATATCTGGTGCAAACCGGTGCGTTCGGGCTTCCGATGCAGGTCGGCGTTTTCAATCGGCTGGCCGACGACGTCACGCTGCGCATGGACACCATGAACGCGGGGTCCGGCAAAATGACGGGAATGTTCCTACAGTCGGCGGTTGCGGGCAAAAGGTCGTTTGTCGCCACTGCGCAAGAGGGCCAATTCATCAAGGTTCCCCGAACGCGGGGCATCCTCCTTCGGCTGCGCAACGGGCGCGCGGTCATCAAGAAGAACCGGATGGAAGATATGCAGGTGATCGACTTCGATCAGTACGACGTTCCGGTCGTCGTGCCGCGGTCTTTGGGCTTTCGCCCGGGCACGACGGCCGAAGAGGAGATGACATTGCCGCAGCTGGCGCGCGAGTGGGGCGATCGTTCGCGAGGTCGAGCGCTCCGCCACTTCGTCCATGCCGAATTGCAGCGAAGGATCATTCTCATGCTCCTGCCGGGCACGCTTCCGTTCCTGGCGTTCGCGGTTAGCCGGCCCCCGCCGCGATCCCGGTCGTTCCTCGGCATGGTCGCGGGGCTGCTGCTCGTGGTGCTGCTGCTCAAGGCTCTCGACATCGGCGTGAGGGCGACGGAGTGGGCGGCGTCGCCGTTGCAGTGGGGGATCTTTGGACTGTTCGCCGCCATCGTGGCACGGATGTACTACCTTTCCTCCTTCAAGGTCGGCGCCGATCCCCTGTCGTTCGTCTACCGGGCGAGCGCCCATCTTGGCGGTCAGCCCAATCGCAGACGCCAGGAAAGCGGATAGAAGGGCATCGTGAGATCGCCGCCGAAGGGCGCGCGGTCAGGCGAGGCCGACGATGTCGAGGACCTTGGTCAGGTCGCGCTCGTCGATGCGGTAACCGGCCGCCTCGGCCACCCTGGGCTTAGCGCAGAAGCCGATGCCGAATCCGGCCTCGCGGATCATGGGCAGGTCGTTGGCGCCGTCGCCGACGGCCGCGATCTGGTCGGTGCCGATGCCGAGTTCTCGAGCGTAGCGCCGCAGGGTCGCGAGCTTGGCGTCGGCGCCGAGGATCGGCTCGGCGACCCGGCCGGTCAGCTTGCCGTCCTCGATCTCCAGCGTATTGGCGTGGTGGGCGTCGAAGCCGGCGGCCTCGGCGATGCGGCTGGTGAAGAAGGTGAAGCCGCCCGACACCAGGACGCACTTCACGCCGTGCCGGTGCAGCGCGTCGGTCATCTCGCGGGCGCCGCGGGTCAGCCGGATGCGGCCGTCATAGACCTGCTGCAGGGCGTCCTCGGACAGGCCGCGCAGCATGGCGACGCGCTCGCGCAACGCCGCCTCGAAATCGAGATCGCCGCGCATCGCCCGTTCGGTGATGGCGGCGACCTTGTCCTTGATCCCGATGGCGTCGGCGAGTTCGTCGATGCACTCGTTCTCGATGATCGTGGAGTCCATGTCCGCGATCAGCAGGCGAACGGACACTAGGCGTCGACTTTGTTCTCGATCTTGAGGCCGGAGCCCTTCACGGCGCCGTTGGCGACCTCGATGGCCTCGTCCTCGCCGATGCCTTCGTAGCGCAACTCGGCCTGGACGTGCTTGGTGATCCACCTGGGCTTCAGGCCCGCGGCTCCGGCACGCTTCAGCGCAGCCGAAACCAGCTCAAGGTGCACCGGCGTCAGCCTGGCGATCCCAGGGGTGGCCTGGAAGGTCAGTATCTTCGACATTGTTGATGTCCTCTCCTCTTGGGACCGGGGGCTCCTGAGCGATTCCCTGCACTCGTCTTCAGCAGCTTGTCCCCGTTCAGTATTTACCGAAGTATGGTGTGATGACACCCGAGACGCGGCCTCAAGTTATGCTTATTGCCGGGCCGACCGCAAGCGGCAAATCGGCGCTCGCGCTGGCTCTGGCGGCCCGCGCCGACGGCGAGATCGTCAACGCCGACAGCATGCAGCTCTACCGGGAGCTGCCGGTGCTGAGCGCCGCGCCGACGGCCGCCGACAGGGTGCGGGTGCCGCATCACCTCTACGGCGTCGCTTCGGTGCGCGAGCCGTTTTCCGTCGCCCGTTGGCTCGATCTCGCGGCCGGTGCGATCGGCGAGGTGAGGGCGCGTGGCCGCCTCCCGATCGTGACCGGCGGCACCGGCCTCTATTTCAGGGCGCTGCTCGAGGGCCTGTCCGAGGTGCCCGCCATCGATCCCGGCATCCGCCGCGAGGTGCGCGGCCTGGTGGCCGCGGAAGGCGCCGAGGCGGCGCACCGGCTGCTGGCGCGCGAGGACCCCGCGATGGCTGCGCGGCTGCGGCCCGGCGACTCCCAGCGGATCGCCCGCGCCCTGGAGGTGGCTCGCTCCACCGGGCGGTCGCTGGCGGAATGGCAGGCGGCCGACGCGGCCGGCCCGCTGGCGCAAGACATTGCGGCCGGCGCCGTCGCCCGGCTGGTGCTGATGCCGCCGCGGGACTGGCTGCGCGCCCGCTGCGACGCGCGCTTCGATGTCATGCTGGAGGCGGGCGCCCTGGAGGAGGTGGCGGCGTTGCCGCCCCACGACCCGGACCTGCCGGCCCTCAAGGCGCTGGGCATTCCCCAGCTGCGGGCGGCGCTGGCGGGCCAGCTCCCGCTGGACGAGGCGGTCGCGGCGGCGAAGGCGGCGACCCGCCAGTACGCCAAGCGCCAGGCCACCTGGTTCCGCAACCAGTGCGCCGACTGGGCCATGATCGAAGAGCAACAATTGGAAAGAATTGTCGATTTGGTCTTTCCAGAAATTATATGACGGGGCTTGACGGGGCAATATTCCGCCAGTAGGGTGCGCCCCTCTCGTGCCTCGGGGCGCGGGTGAGGGCGTTGCGCGCCCTGGGCTGCGATGCTATTGCAACCGTCCCCGCAGGCCTCCGAAGGAGAAGGAACGAACATGCCGCCGGAAGCACAGGGCAACATCATGACGGGCGCGGACATGATCCTGCGCGCCCTCAAGGAGCAGGGCGTCGATACCATCTTCGGGTATCCGGGCGGCGCCGTGCTGCCGATCTATGATGCGATCTTCAAGCAGAACCACATCCGCCACATCCTGGTGCGCCACGAGCAGGGCGCCGTGCACGCGGCGGAAGGCTATGCCCGCTCCACGGGCAAGCCCGGCGTGGTGCTGGTCACTTCCGGCCCCGGCGCGACCAACGCGGTCACCGGCCTGGTCGACGCGCTGATGGATTCGATCCCGATCGTCTGCCTGACCGGGCAGGTGCCGACCCACCTGATCGGCAGCGACGCGTTCCAGGAGGCCGACACGGTCGGCATCACCCGGGCCGCCACCAAGCACAACTACCTGGTCAAGAACGTCGCCGACGTCGGACGGGTGATCCACGAGGCGTTCTACGTCGCCACCCATGGCCGGCCCGGCCCGGTCGTGGTCGACCTGCCCAAGGACATCCAGGTGGAGGAGGGGCCCTATACGGGCTCGCCACAGACCAAGCACCGCAGCTACCAGCCGCAGGTGAAGGGCGATCTCAAGGCCATCAAGCAGGCCGTGGAGCTGATCGCCGCGGCGAAGCGGCCGGTGTTCTACACCGGCGGCGGCATCATCAATTCGGGCCCGGCCGCGGCGCAGCTGCTGCGCGAGTTCGTGCACATGACCGGCTATCCCATCACCAGCACGCTGATGGGGCTGGGCGCCTATCCCAGCACCGACAGGCAGTGGCTCGGCATGCTGGGCATGCACGGCACCTACGAGGCCAACCTGGCGATGCACGACTGCGACCTGATGATCAACATCGGCGCGCGGTTCGACGACCGGATCACCGGCCGGCTGGACGCGTTCTCGCCGGGCTCGAAGAAGATCCACGTCGACATCGACCGCTCGAGCATCAACAAGAACGTCCACGTGGACATCGGCATCGTCGGCGACGCCGGCCACGTGCTCGAGGACATGATCAAGGTCTGGAAGGCCGGGGTGCACCGGCCCGACAAGCAGGCGCTGGCCGCGTGGTGGGCGCAGATCGACAAGTGGCGCGACGTGGACTGCCTGAAATACGAGAACCGGCAGGACGTGATCATGCCGCAATACGCGCTGCAGCGGCTGCACGCCCTCACCAAGGACCGGAAGCCCTATTTCACCACCGAGGTGGGCCAGCACCAGATGTGGGCGGCCCAGTTTCTGGGCTTCGAGGATCCCAATCACTGGATGACCTCGGGCGGCCTGGGCACCATGGGCTACGGCCTGCCGTCGGCCATCGGCGTCCAGCTCGCCCATCCCGACGCGCTGGTCGTCGACGTGGCGGGCGAGGCGTCGATCCTGATGAACATCCAGGAATTCAGCACCGCCGTGCAGCACGAGCTGCCGGTCAAGGTGTTCATCCTCAACAACGAGTACATGGGGATGGTGCGCCAGTGGCAGGACATCAACTACGAGGGGCGCTACGCCCACTCCTACTCGGCGTCGCTGCCTGACTTCGTCAAGCTGGCCGAGGCGATGCACGGCGTCGGCCTGCGGGCGACCAAGCCCGAGGAGGTGGACGGCGTCATCGAGGAGATGATGTCGGTCAAGCGGCCGGTCATCGTCGATTGCCAGGTGGCGAAGCTGGAGAACTGCTTCCCGATGATGCCGTCGGGCGCCGCGCACAACGAGATCCTGCTCAACGCCAAGGATGCGGGGCTGGTGCGCAGCGACGACCTTGCCCTCGTCTAGCTTTCCCGAAGTCTCCGGCAAGAAGAGGCCGATCATGCGACCGCAGCAACCGATCGAACGGCACACCATGGCCGTGATCGTCGACAACGAGGCGGGCGTTCTCGCCCGCGTCATCGGCCTGTTCTCGGGCCGGGGTTACAACATCGAGAGCCTGACCGTGGCCGAGACCAACCACGCCGAGGGCCTGTCGCGCATCACCGTGGTGACGCGCGGCACGCCGATGGTGATCGAGCAGATCAAGGCCCAGCTCGACCGGCTGGTGCCGGTGCACAAGGTCTCGGACCTGACCGTGGAAGGCCCGTCGGTGGAGCGCGAACTGGCGCTGGTCAAGGTGGCCGCCACGGGCGAGGCCCGGGTCGAGAGCCTCCGACTGGCGGATGCGTTCCGCGCGCGGGTGATCGACACCACCACGGGCTCCTTCACCTTCGAGATCACCGGCAATTCGGACAAGATCGACGCCTTCGTCGACCTGATGAAGCCGCTGGGCCTCGTCGACGTGTCGCGCACCGGCGTGGTCGCCATCCGGCGCGGCGCGGAGGGCATGTAGCCTCACTTCTTAACCTTGCGCAATCGGCCCTCGGGCGTTAAGGCATTGCGCACCTCGTCAACCGAACAAACCAGTCCACAGGGGAAGCCACCATGCGGGTGTATTACGACCGCGACGCGGATGTGAATCTCATCAAGAACAAGAAGGTCGCCATCATCGGCTACGGCAGCCAGGGCCACGCCCACGCGCTGAACCTGCGTGACAGCGGCGTCAAGGAAGTGGCCGTGGCGCTGCGTCCCGGTTCGGCCACCGCCAAGAAGGCCGAGAACGAGAACCTGCCGGTGATGAGCCCGGCCGATGCCGCCAAGTGGGCCGACGTGATGATGGTGCTCACCCCCGACGAGCACCAGGCCGGCCTTTACGCCGACGACCTGGCGGCGAACATGAAGCAGGGCGCCGCCCTGATGTTCGCCCACGGCCTGAACATCCATTTCCGGCTGATCGAGCCGCGCCCCGACCTGGACGTGATGATGGTCGCGCCGAAGGGCCCGGGCCACACGGTCCGCTCCGAGTATCTGCGCGGCGGCGGCGTGCCCTGCCTGGTGGCGGTGCACCAGAACCCGTCGGGCAACGCCCTCGACGTCGCCCTGTCCTATGCCAGCGCCATCGGCGGCGGTCGCTCGGGCGTGATCGAGACCAACTTCCGCGAGGAGTGCGAGACCGACCTGTTCGGCGAGCAGGCGGTGCTGTGCGGCGGCCTGTCGCACCTGATCATGGCCGGGTTCGAGACGCTGGTGGAAGCCGGCTACGCGCCTGAGATGGCCTATTTCGAGTGCCTGCACGAGGTGAAGCTGATCGTCGACCTGATGTACGAGGGCGGCATCGCCAACATGCGCTATTCCATCTCCAACACCGCCGAGTACGGCGACTACACCTCGGGCCCGCGGGTGATCACCAGCGAGACCAAGGCCGAGATGAAGCGCATCCTGAAGGACATCCAGGACGGCCGCTTCGTGCGCGACTTCGTGCTGGAGAACAAGGCCGGCTATCCCAGCTTCAAGGCCATCCGCGCCAACCAGGCCGCCCACCAGATCGAGGAAGTGGGCGAGAAGCTGCGCGGCATGATGCCCTGGATCGCCAAGAACAAGCTGGTCGACAAGGCCCGCAACTAGGCGGCTCAAGCCACTGCCGAAATCCAAGGCCCCCGCCCTCGAGCGGGGGTCTTTCGCTTTGGGCAGACGGCCGATCCTCGTTTTCCTTGTCGCCGGGATGGCCTAACGTTCGGCCGGCGAGGGAGGACGCCTTGGTAGACATGGACGAGATCAGGACCGCCGCCGGGCTTTTCGAGCGGGCGGCGGCGCTGTGGCCGGACAGCGACGCGCTGGTGTTTCCGGACGGACGACGGACCTATGCGGCGCTGCGGCAGGGCGCCGCGGGGCGCGCGCGCAGCCTCGCCGCGCTGGGCGTCGGCCGGGGCGACCATGTGGGCCTGCTGATGCCGAACGGCATCGAGTTCGTCGAGCTGGTGTGGGCGATCGCCCTGCTGGGCGCGGTGCTGGTTCCGGTCAACGTCCGCTACAAGGCCCGCGAACTGCGATACGTGCTGGAGAACGCCGACGTCTCGGTGCTGCTGACCTCGGACGCCATGAAGCCGCACGTGGACTTCGAGGCGCTGCTGCGGGACGCGCTGCCGGGCCTCGGCGGCGATCCGATGGCGCTGCATCCGGCGGGCGCGCCCCGGCTGCGGTCCGTCGTGATCTTCGGGGCGGGCGCCGGCGAGGGGTTCGTCGGCCAGGCCGCCTTCGAGGCCATGACGGATCCGGACCTGGCATTGCCGGTCCCGGTCGATTCGGATGACACCGGCATCATCATGTACACCTCGGGCACCACCGCCAACCCCAAGGGCTGCCTGGTGCCGCATCACGCCCTCGTCGGCAGCGCGGTCGACCTGTGGCGCTACCGCTACGCTATCGGGCCGGACGACCGCATGTGGAACCCGCTGCCCGCCTTCCACATCTCGTTCCTGCTGCCCCTGATGTGCGTATTCTGCGGCGGCGGCGCGATGGTCTCCCAACGGCATTTCGACGCCGGCGAGGCGCTGATGCTGATCGAGCGGGAGTGCGCGACCTGGATCTGGCCCAGCTTCGAGGCAATCTGCGCCGACCTGATGAACCACGCGGATTTTCCGAGGCGCGACCTAAGCTCGGTGAAGCGCATCAACGCCGTCGGGGGCAGGGGGCTGCTGCAGCGCTTCCAGGAGGCGTTTCCGGGCGCCGTACAGACCGCCGCCTACGGGCTGACGGAATCCTGCGGCATCGTCTGCGCCGGCATGCCGGAGGACGGCCTGGAGGAGCGGCTGACCACCAACGGCCGGGCGCTGCCCGGTGTCGAGCTGCGCGTGGTCGACAGGGAAACAGGCGAGACGCTGGGTCCGGGCGAGAAGGGCGAATTGCTGATCCGCTCGGGAGCGATCTTCTCGGGCTACTACAAGGACCCGGCGAAATCCGCCGAGACGCTGCGGGACGGCTGGCTCCATACTGGCGACCTATGCTCGCTCGACGAGGGCGGCCGTGTGCGGTTCCACGGGCGGGTAAAGGACATGCTCAAGGTGGGCGGCGAGAACGTGGCGGCCGTCGAGATCGAGAGCTTCCTGATGGCCCACCCGGCGGTGAAGCTGGCCCAGGTGGTCGGCGTGGCGGACGAGCGGCTGGGCGAGGTGCCGGCCGCCTTCATCGAGCTGGCGCCGGGCGGCGCCCTCGACGGGGCGGGCGTCATCGCCCATTGCAGGGGCCAGATCGCCAGCTACAAGATCCCGCGCTACGTGCGGTTCGTGACCGAATGGCCGATGTCGGCCACCAAGGTGCGCAAACCGGACCTGCTGAACCTGCCGCTGGGCGAGCGGCTCGCCTGATCGAGCGGCCGGTGCCGCGCAATCCCCTTGCCGCCGGCACGTGAATTTTGTAAACCGCCCGTGCGCTGGCGAGCGGGTCTGTGGAGGGCGGACCCGTTTCGATCCTCCAGGGCGAGGAGACGGTGCACCGATCCCCAGCGGATTTATCAAATCCCCTCTGAGGAAAAAGGTGTAAAGTCGCGCAAACGAAGGCCGATTCGCTTCTGGCGAGCCGTCAGGGCAAACATCAACCCGTGAGTCCGGGGCGACTCCTCCTAAAGATCAGGCATAGGTCTTAATGTTCTCACGTCTGCTTGGCCTGTTTTCGAACGACATGGCCATCGATCTCGGTACGGCAAACACCCTTGTGTACGTCAAGGGCCGCGGCATCGTGCTCAACGAACCCTCCGTGGTCGCCATCCTCGACCCGCACGGCCGCAAGCAGGTGCTGGCCGTCGGCAACGAGGCCAAGGCCATGCTGGGCCGTACGCCGGGCAACATCGCCGCCATCCGGCCGCTGCGCGACGGCGTCATCGCCGATTTCGAGGTGGCCGAGGAGATGATCAAGCACTTCATCCGCAAGGTGCACAATCACCGCTCCTTCGCCAGCCCGCAGGTGGTGATCTGCGTGCCCTCCGGCTCGACGCCGGTGGAGCGCCGCGCCATCCAGGAATCCGCCGAGGCGGCCGGCGCGCGCCGGGTGTTCCTGATCGAGGAGCCGATGGCCGCAGCCATCGGCGCCGGCCTTCCCGTGACCGAGCCGACCGGCTCCATGGTCGTCGACATCGGCGGCGGCACCACCGAGGTGGCGGTGATCTCGCTGGGCGGCATCGTCTACGCCCGCTCGGTGCGCGTCGGCGGCGACAAGATGGACGAGGCGATCATCGCCTACATCCGCCGGAACCATAACCTGCTGATCGGCGAATCCAGCGCCGAGCGCATCAAGAAGGAGATCGGCACCGCCCGGCCGCCGACCAGCGGCATCGGCGCCGAGATCCAGCTCAAGGGGCGCGACTTGATGCACGGCGTGCCCAAGGAAATCATCATCAACCAGGTCCAGGTCTCCGAGGCGCTGGCCGAGCCGGTCGGCGCCATCGTCGACGCGGTGAAGGTGGCGCTGGAGCACACGGCGCCCGAGCTGGCGGCCGACATCGTCGACCGCGGCATCGTGCTGACCGGCGGCGGCGGGCTGCTGGCCAACCTGGACCAGGTGATCCGCGACGCCACGGGACTGCCCGTCACTCGGGCCGAAGACCCCCTGTCCTGCGTCGCGCTGGGGACGGGCAAGTCCTTGGAGGACAACCTGTTGCAGGCCGTCCTCCTGCGGGGTTATTAGGGTAGGGCCCCCGGCCGGAAGCGACCGCGAGGTCCGCCGGGCGTCAACACTGGGAGAGCCGGTTCGTGAGACGGTCCAACGGCCGTGCCGCGCGCAATTCCAATCCCGAGCGCAACATGGCGCAGCGGGCGTCGTTCGCCGTGTTCGTCGCCGTTTCGCTCGGCCTGCTGCTGGTGACCAAGCTCTATCCGACCCTTACGGAACAGGTTCAGGGCGTGCTCATCGACGTCGCGGCCCCTGTGGTCGACGTGCTGGGCGAGCCGGTGCTGGCCTTTCGCAGCTTCGGCGGACGGGTGGCGGACACCCTGGACGGCGCCGACCGGGTGGAGGCGCTGCGCGCCCAGAACGAGCGCCTCAAGCGCTGGCGCGACGTGGCGCTGCGGCTCGACAGCGAGAACGCCCAGCTCCGTTCGCTGATGCGGCTGAGCGACGAGACCAAGATTCCCGCCGTCACCACCCGGGTGATCAGCGACCCGGGCGGTCCCTTCGTGAGGGCGATCATCCTGGATTCCGGTGGCGCCAAGGGCATCAGCAAGTTCCAGCCGGTGATGGACCCCGCCGGCGTGGTGGGCCGGATTGTCACCGTCGGCCGTCATTCGGCGCGGGCGCTGCTGTTGACCGACCTCAACAGCCGCGTGCCCGTGTTCATCCGCCGCACCGGCGACCGGGCGATCCTGGTGGGCGACAATAGCGACCGGCCGCGGCTCGCCTACCTGCCCATGGAATCGTCGGTGAAGGTGGGCGACGAGGTGCTGACCTCCGGCGACGGCGGCGTGTTCCCCGCCAAGCTGCCGGTCGGCGTGGTGGACTATGTGCGGGGCAGCACCGTGCGGGTGCGCCTGGCCGCCGACCTGGCACGGCTCGACTTCGTCAACGTGCTGGCCTACGAGCCGGTCGAGCGGCCCGAGGCCGCGCCGGGAATTGCCGACATCCCGGCGCCGCCCGCGGACGGCACCGCGGCGCAGGTCGCCGAGCGGGGGCCGCAGGTCCGCGTAGCGCCGCCGGTGGCCCCGCCCGTGCTGCCCAGCCCGTCGCCGCTGCCACCACAGCGCGCCGCGCCGACGCCGGTGCCGGACGCGACGCCCGCTCCCGAAGCGGCGGGCGCGGGGGAGGGAGGCACCTGATGGCCCAGGCCCTGCACCGTGCGCTGATCGCCACCCGCCTCGCCGTCCCCTTCCTGCTGGGGCTGGTGCTGGCCGTGCTGTCCTTCGTGCCCTACGGCTCGCCGGATCTCAGCATCGTCATGCCGTCGCTCACCCTGCCGCTGGTG
Source organism: Alphaproteobacteria bacterium (assembly GCA_016124315.1). Classification (GTDB taxonomy): domain Bacteria; phylum Pseudomonadota; class Alphaproteobacteria; order SMXS01; family SMXS01; genus RI-34. The sequence goes on along the minus strand of WGNW01000073.1, from coordinate 34,366 downwards.
TTCTACTGGTCGCTGCACCGGCCGGAGGCGATGCCGTTCTGGGCGGCTTTCGTCATCGGCCTGTGGCAGGACATCCTGGTGGGCGGTTCGCTGGGCCTGATGGCGCTGCTGCTGGTGCTCGCCCGCGGCTTGGTGGACAACCAGCGCCAGGTGCTGCTGACCCAGTCGTTCGCCATCGTCTGGCTGGTCTTCGCCGTGGCATCGGGCCTGCTCACCGCGCTGGCCTGGGTCGTCGCCGGCCTATGGTGGAACCACGCCTTCGCGGTGATGCCGTTCTTCGTCCACTGGGGGCTCGGCGTCGCCGTCTACGTGCCGCTGGCCATGGGCTTCCGCCGGCTCGACCAGCTGCTGTACGAGCAGGCCTGAGCGGATGGACATCAAGGGCGACCGCTACCGCACCCTGACGCGCCGCGCCATGATCCTGGGCGCCGGCCAGGCCGTGGCGCTGAGCGCGCTGGTGGCGCGGATGGTCCAGCTGCAGATCCTCGACGCCGACCAGTACAAGATGCTGGCCGAGGACAACCGCATCGACCTGCGGCTGATCAGCCCGCTGCGCGGCCGCATCCTGGACCGGCGCGGCCTGGAGATCGCCAACAACCAGCTCAACTACCGGGTGTCGGTGATCCCCGAGCAGGCCAAGGACTTCCGCAGCACCCTGGTGCGCCTCTCGGAGCTGATCCCGCTGCCGGAGGAGAAAATCGAGGCGGTGATCCGCCAGGCACACCGGTCGCGGCGGTTCCTGCCGGTCACCGTGTCCGACAACCTGACATGGGACGAGTTCGCCCGGGTCAACAGCATCGTGCCCGAGCTGCCCGGCGTGCAGCCCGACGCCGGCCGCAGCCGTTTCTATCCCTATCCCGCCGATTTCGCCCTGCTTGCCGGCTACGTCGGCCAGGTGACGGAGGACGAGCTCAAGAAGCTGCCCGACGATCCGCTGTTCATGCTGCCCGAGTTCCGCATCGGCAAGCGCGGCCTGGAGGCCTACCACGATCAGAGCCTGCGCGGCGTCGCCGGGCTGCGGCGGGTGGAGGTCAATGCGCTGGGCCGGGAGATCCGCGAGCTGGCGCGCGTCGACAGCGTTCCCGGCAAGGACCTGGTCACCACCATCGACGGCGACCTGCAGCGCTTCGCCATGGAGCGGGTGGGCGAGGAGAGCGCCGCGGCGGTGCTGATGAACGCCCATTCCGGCGAGGTGCTGGTGATGGCCTCGTCGCCCGGGTTCAACCCCAACGACTTCAATTTCGGCATCAAGCCCGACGTCTGGCGGGCGCTGCTCAAGGATCCGCGCAAACCGCTGCTCAACAAGGCGGTGCAGGGCCAGTTCCCGCCGGGCTCCACCTTCAAGCCGGTGGTCGCCATGGCGGCGCTGGAGGCCGGGGTGATCGACCCGACGGCAACCGTGTTCTGCCCCGGCTACATGGCCTACGGCAACCGCCTGTTCCACTGCTGGAAGCATGGCGGCCACGGCAACGTGGACATGCGCGGCGCCCTCGAGCAGTCCTGCGATGTCTACTTCTACGAGATGGGGCGCCGGCTGAACGTCGACACCATCGCCGCCATGGCCAACCGGTTCGGCCTCGGCCACGCCCACGACATCGAGCTGGACCACGAGGCGGCGGGGCTGGTGCCGACGCGGGCCTGGAAGCGCCACAACCGGCGCGATCCGCGGTGGCACGACGGCGAGACGCTGAGCGTCGCCATTGGCCAGGGCTACATGCTGGCGACGCCGCTGCAGCTTGCAGTGATGGCCTCGCGCATCGCCAATGGCGGCCACGCCGTGGAGCCGACGCTGATGAAGGAGAAGGTCGACGCGGGCTGGCCCCGGCGGTTCGCGCCGCTGGGCGTGTCGCCCGAGATCGTCCAGGTGGCGCGCGACGGCATGATCGCCGTGGTCGAGGGCGGCCGCGGTACGGCCCGAGGCGCCCGCATCCGTGACTGGCCGCGCGGCATCGCCGGCAAGACCGGCACCTCCCAGGTGCGGACCATCACCGCCGCCCAGCGCGCCGGCGGCGTGCCCCGCAACGAGAACCGGCCGTGGGAGGAGCGCGACCATGCGCTGTTCGTCGCCTTCGGCCCGGTGGACAAGCCGTCCTACGCCATCTCGGTGATCGTCGAGCACGGTGGCGGCGGCTCGGCGGTAGCGGCGCCCATCGCCCGCGACATCCTGCGCGAGGCGCTGATCCGGGACCCGTGCGGCCTGACCGGCGGCACGCCCTACATGGCGATGGGAGAGGCGGATGGCTGAGACCGGGGCTCGCGGGCGCACGGCGCTGCTGGGCAAGATCATGGACCTGCACGGCACCATGATGATCGTGCTGCTGTGCATCGCGACCATCGGCTTCGGCATGCTCTATTCGGTCTCCGGCGGCGATTTCGGCGCGCTGGCCGGCCGCCAGATGCTGGTGTTCGTGGTCGGCTTCGGCTGCATGGTGGGCGCCGCGCTGGTGCACCTGAAATGGTGGTGGAAGCTCTCCTACGTCGTCTACGGCGTCGGGCTGGCGATGCTGATCGCCGTGGAGGTGATCGGCGACATCGGCGGCGGCGCCCAGCGCTGGCTCGACCTGGGGATCATCCGCCTGCAGCCCTCGGAGATCATGAAGATCGGCTTGGTGATGGCGCTGGCCCGCTACTATCACGGCCTCACCCTCGACGAGGTGAAGACCTACCGGACGCTGATCGTGCCGGCCATCCTGGTGGGCATGCCGGCGCTGCTGGTGCTGCGCCAGCCCGACCTGGGGACGATGATGCTGCTGGCGGCGGCCGCGGCGGTGATGCTGTTCGTCGCCGGCGTGCCGCGCAAGGTGTTCGCCATCGGCGCGGTGCTGGCCTGCGTCGGCGCGGTGGCCGGCTTCTACCAGCTGCACGAGTACCAGCGCGACCGTGTGTTCACCTTCCTCAACCCGGAAAGCGACCCGCTCGGCACCGGCTATCACATCCAGCAGTCGAAGATCGCGCTGGGCTCGGGCGGGGTGACCGGCAAGGGCTTCATGCAGGGCACCCAGTCGCACCTGGACTTCCTGCCCGAGAAGCAGACCGACTTCATCTTCACCGCGCTGGCCGAGGAGTTCGGCTTCATCGGCGGGGTGACCCTGCTGATGCTCTACGCGGTGCTGATCGCCTACGGCTTCATGATCGCCCTGTCGGCGCGCAGCCACTTCGCCCGGCTGCTGGCGATCGGCGTCACCAGCACCTTCTTCCTCTACGTGTTCATCAACATCGCCATGGTGATGGGGCTGATCCCGGTGGTGGGCGTGCCGCTGCCGCTGGTCTCGTTCGGCGGCTCGGCGATGATGACCCTGCTGATCGGCATGGGCCTGCTGATGAACGTCTACGTCCACCGCGGCGTGGTGCTGTCGCGCCAGGGGACGGTGCGCTAGGGTGATCGGCGCTCGGCCCCGTCGCGCTGCAGGTTGGGCCTGCCGCCGGCGCGGCGTTGTGATACCCTGCGCCATCCTCGCTGCAGAGACGTGCCGCCATGGCGCCATCCGACATGTTCTTTCCCTTCGGGAGCCTGTCGCTCTTCGTTTGGGCGTTCCACATGGTCGTCTACCACGGCGTCGCCCTGGGCTTCGAGGCGCTGGACCGCAGCGGCCGGCTGCGCCGCTTCCGCGTCCGGCGGCCCGAACGACGGGGCTGGCGGGCGCTGCTGCCGCTGGTGCTGTTCAACCAGTGCTGCATCCTGCTGCCCGCCATGCTGCTGCTGGAGCGCGCCGGCCTCGCCTATGCCGGCCCGCGCCACCTGAACCCGGTATGGTTCGTCGCCTGCCTGCCGCTGATGGGCATCGGCCACGACGTGGTGCAGTATGCCGGCCACGCCGCCATGCACCGCCTCGGCCTGCGCTTCCTCGGCCACCGCGTCCACCACGGCACCGGCGCGAGCCGGGCGGTGAGCGCCTGCTACATGCACCCGGCCGACTTCGTGTTCCAGATCGTGCTGCCTTACCTGGTGCCGCTGGTGCTGGTGGGCGGCGGCGGCGCCGACGTGGCGTTCCACCTGCTGACCGTGAGCCTGGGGGCGGTGGGCGGCCTCTACGAGCATTCCGGCTACGACTTCGCCCCGGCGCTGGCCGGCGTGGGCGGAAGGGGTCTGCTGGCGCGGCTCGCCCGCGCGGCGGCGCCGCTCGCCAGCAGCCACGCCCACGGCCAGCACCACCGCTTCGCCGACGTCAGCTTCAGCGACGGCTTCGGCAGCCCCGGCCTGTGCGACACCCTGCTGGGCACACGCTGGGACCGCAAGCGCCCGCCGCGCCGCGGGGCGCCGCCCGGGGAGGCGTCGATCGGGGAGACGCCGCCCGAGGGCGCGCCCCCGGCCGCTCCGTGACGCCCGGCTGCAGCGCGGGCGGGATGCGCCGGCGGGGAAAATTTTCTGCGGTTTCCCTGTCGACACGGCGGAGTCATTTTTGTATAAACCGCCGCCTTGGTGACGGGCACATAGCTCAGGTGGTAGAGCAGCTGACTCTTAATCAGCGGGTCCAAGGTTCGAGTCCTTGTGTGCCCACCAACCCTGTACAAAACTGGGCACTCCGGCAGCGGGGTCGCTGCCGGAGTCCAGTACGCCGTTGGCGAGGGCCGATTCCGGCCCGCAAACCCTGATCTGCCGGTCTCCCACTTCGATGCGGCTGACGAGCTGGCGCATATAGCCCTTGCGCAGGCGGGCGCTTTCATCGCGCAGCCGGGCGCGGGCCGTCGTGGCGAAGCGTTCGATATTACGCTTGGTCAGAAGGTGGCGCGGCACTTCACGGTGCTTTTCGAGGGCTGCGATCATCCGCAGGGTTTCGTCGCGTTCCTCTTCCACCTGCGTCATCGAGCGGCGGAACATATCGGTGTCGCTGACCATGCCGTCGGCGAGCGCCCCATATAGCCGCTCGATTTTGCTTTCCGTACCGCGCAGCTTCTTGCGCAGGTCCTTCGCCTTGGCCGCATTCTCGGTCGTCCGGTTGCGCGCACGATCGAGCAGCGTCTTGAGCAGCGCTTCCAGACGCTCGGGTGCCAGGATGCGTTCTTCGAGGTTATCGATGACCAGCGTATCCAGCATCTCCATCGGGATGCTGCGCCCCTTGCACGAGGTCGGGCCTTCATTCACCCGGTTGTTGCAGGTGTAATAGCGATACCGCCCGCCCTTGCCGGTACGAAGGGTCATGCCCCCGCCGCAAGTCTCGCACCGGGCAAGGCCCGTGAGCAGCGTCGGACCGGTGACGACGCGCGGCGGCGTCCGCGTCGGCCGCCGCGCTTCCAGCAATTTCTGCACCGCATGGAAGACTTCCGGGTCGATAATCACGGGCGTTGCGAAGGCGACCCATTCGCTCTTCTCCTTGCCCCGCTTGCGCTTGGCTTCGACCCGGTTGAAGTAATGCGTTCCCGCGTAAGCTTCGCGGGTAAGCACCTGGTGCACGAGGCCGGAAGTCCAACGGCGGTCCTTGCGCCGGTAGGTCAGCCCCTTGCGGTTCAGGTGATCGGCGATCAAGCGGATGCCGCGCCCGGCGCGGCACAGATCGAATATCTCTCGCACCACGTCCGCTTCGGCGGGATTGATTTCGAGTTTCTTTTTGACGGCATCGGCACGGACCTCGACGGTGACCGCCTTGTAGCCGTAAGGAGCGGGCGAGCCGTTCCAGAAGCCGAGCCGCGCATTCTCCTTCATCGCGCGCAGCACATGCTTGGCCGTCTCGCGGCTCTGATACTCGTCGAACATCGCGCAGAGCTGGCGGAACATCTGGCCCGATGGGTCTTCCGAGACAGCCTGTGTGATCGAGACCAGCGTCACGCCATGCTTTTCCAGAGTGCGGCGGTGCATCTCGAACTGGAAGGAATCACGGAAGAAGCGCGAGAAGCTGTGCACGAGCACAGCGTCGAACGGCTTATCGGGGCGCGTGGCGTCGTCCATCATGCGTTGGAACTGCGGTCGCCGGTCGTCCGTCGCCGATGCGCCCGGCTCGACATATTCGGCCACCACCGTCCAGTCCCGGTCCTTGCACCAGCGCTCCAACTGGTTGCGCTGGTCAGGGATGGAGAGGTCTTTCTCCGCCTGTCTGGCAGTCGAGACCCGCAGATAAAGAGCGACTTTCATATCCGCACCCGATATTTGACGTAACGAATCTTCCTACTTCTTCAGCAACTCGGCAATGAAATCCGCCAGTTCCGACTCCAGCAATTCGATCTCGGCTTCCGTGATCGGCAGCGGATCGGGCAGATCGACGATGACGGTGTAATCATCGGCACTATGGCGCCTAGCCTTCCGGGATGGCGCAGACAAGCCGGGACCGGCATCGTCTGCCGCCCTTTCTGCGGGCCATTCCCGCCCGCGCAGCCTGTCATGGATGTCCCGTTCCATGACAGCAATCTGGATGTACACCCCGCAAGTCTTCCTCGCGTCAACCTCGCGCGGGAAAAGCCAACCGGCCCGGCTGGGAGCCGGGCCGGCGAGACCGGGCTTTCAGAAGCCCGGCGGGCGCGGGCGCATCGTGCGCTGGCGCATGACGCGGGTGATGTTGTCGATCGTCGCCAGCGTGTCGCGCTGTTCGGCGGAGCCGGTGGCGGTGCAGGCCAGATCGTACCGGGCCTTCCGCAGAAGGTTTTGCAGCTCAAGATCGCTGCGGGATTGCAGTGTCGCTATCGTCAAGACCGTGGACATGAATGTCTCCTCGTTGTCCTCGCGGCCCCGACCATCGGGGCCGCATGCGGTCCCGAGGTCACAATCAGCAGCAGGACGGCCCCCGCATGGGCGGCGGACGCGATCAAGGACAAGGAGAGGAGAAAGACGGCCACGCGCCTTCGATGGCGGCGCGGCAAGACCGTCAGGGATCAACGCAAAAGATTCTGGAAAGGACGGAAGAACACATGAGGCAGCAACGCCCGGCGCAGCCGCAGGCCGATCACGCAAAGGCAGATCGAATCATCAGCGGCGGCAATACATGAGCAAGGGATGCGAACCGAAACTCGCCACAAACGCGCCACAGAGCGATTCAGGGCGCGGCGGAAAAGCTAGGATTCATGCGGGTTTCAGAGGGGGTGCCGTGTGGCAAGAAAAACGGCCCTTTCGGGCCGTTTCTTTCCATAGTCTTTAGCCAACGTATTGATTTTCAAATGGTCGGGGCGACAGGATTCGAACCTGCGACCTCTTGCTCCCGAAGCAATTTCAAACACTGATAGATTAGTTAGTTAGTGCGTCTGCGCCACAGACTCGCCACATCAATTTGCGCCGATAGCTGCCAAGAGGCCCGGCGTCGGTTCTGCCTTTGCCTCCATGCGCTCAATCAGATGCCCATAGACGTTGAGCGTTGTGCGAATATCTTCATGGCCCATGAGGTACTGTAGGCGCTTTAGACTTACGCGTTGCTCTATGAGCATCGACGCAAAGAAATGGCGCAGGTCATAGGCCCGGTATTTCGGGCGCACTATTATCTCTCCATCTTCCTCGCTCTCTGTCACGAGCCCCGCCTCAATGCAAGCGTTATAGAAACCACGCCTTAGCCAAGCCAGCGGCTCAATCCACCGTCCCGTTTCGGTCGGGAATACAAGATCGTACTTGTTAGGCACGGCATGGTGCTTGGCGTAATGACGGACCATGTCCAGAGTACCGGCACTGAGTTCGATAAACCGGCGACCCGCAGGAGTCTTTGTCACCGAAATTTCGCCCATCCGCTCAAGCGCGCGGTCAACCTTGACGCCGTTGTCCAAGATGTTTTCTTGCGGCAGGACCACGTATTCCTGCGGTCGCATACCAGAATCAACTGCCAAGTACAGCATAGGCCGGTAGCGGCGCCACGAGCGCTGGATTTTCGGATTTTTCGAGTTGGCTAGCCGGTCAGCGGCTGCGAGCAACGCATGTATGTCGGCCTCGCTTGGTATCGTCACTGGTTCGTCGTATCGAGAGCTATTTTGAATCGTCACACCCGATACAAAATCATGCGCGAGGATTCCCCGCGTCATCAACTCCCGGACCATAGAGTGAAGAGACGTAAGCGCCTTGCGCGCAACGGCACGGCTATGGTTCCGCAGAAGCCATGACCGAAATTCAACGATGTCGGGGGCTGTGAGTTCGTGGAGAGGCTTTTGCCACTCGTAGCGCCTAATGATCGCCGCACGATACTCGTAATTCTCCATTGTTCCGGCCGTGACGGGATCACGCCCGTTTCGACCTTCGTTCGCACAAACATCCAGCCATTTCTGGAGTCCCTGCTCGACAGTCCGGATTTCCGTGGATAACGGTGCGCTTTTCGCGCGAGCGGCAGAGTCTTCACGGAAGTCACGCGCTTCTTTCAGCGTCGAAAAGGTCTTGTAAGCATATCGTTGGGGGATGCCTTGGTTGGGTATCTGACTTGGTATGTCGTCCCTTTACTGCCAGTTCTTTTTCTTATGTCGGCCATTCACCCGAATCATGCATGACGGAAGTCAAAAAAAGCAAGTAATTATGCGGATTTTCGTCAATTTGGGCGCAGGTTTCTTTGCGCTTCGACTTGCCGTTTGAAGTACGCGCTCAGCAGATCGTTCTTCTCTATCAAAAGCCTGTTCTGGATCGGATCGACAAAGAAGGGCAGCTTGCGCCGCCCTTGCGCATCCTGCTCGGCGGCACGCTGCATCTGCCGCTCGCTCAGTTCGATGCCCATTCCCGCAAGCACCTGGCGGGCTTCTTCGAGATCGAGATAGCAGGGCTGTTTCATCGCGCGGCCTCCCTATAGCTTGTAATCGAGGCAGGCGGGCCGGTAGTGATGCGTGTCGAGCCGGCGGACGGTTGCGCCGGTCGAGAGCCTGCGAATTTGCACGGGGTCGCCGAATTCGTTGGTGGCACGAATGACAAGTTCGACGCTGTTGAGATACGAGACGCCGAATTCGTCGCTGAGGGCCTGGATGTCTTCCCAGATCGCCTGCTTCTGTTCGTCCAGCGTGATCGTGCCGAGGCTCTGATAGGTGATCGTCAGCTCGTTGCCGGTTCTATCCTTGTCCCTCTTCGCCATCGTCGTTCGAATATCGCTTAAAATATTCTTTGTATCTTCATTGTAGCTTAACCGAAGTTAAAGGTTGCTGAACGTGCGTCGCAGCAATCTTCGATTGATAGCGCGCATCACGATTCCTCATCTTGCTTTCGGTGCCGTGCGTTGCCGTGATCGAACGTGAGCCGCGTCACGATGTGCCGTAAATTGAATTTCAGCGAAGCAAAATAATTCGGCCAGCCTGCGGCTGACTTCCTTCCGTTTCGTTCGGGGCCTGCGGCCCCCTGGCTGTCAAGGCCAAGCCCTTCAGGGGCGCCTGCGGGGCGTATCCCCGCTCTTCCTCCCGCTGGTCGTGCAGACCGGGTGATCCCCCTCACCCCGCCGGCGGCCTGTGACAGCCGACCCCCTCATTGGCGGGTGCCTAGCTGGTTTGCATGCGCAAACCAAAGATTAGGAGGAAGAAAGTGAAAGCAGATGTTTATGAGCGGATCACCGCCCGGATTGTCAGTGAACTTGAGCAGGGAGTCCGTCCTTGGTTCAAGCCTTGGAACGCCGAACACGCAGCAGGGCGAATCACGCGGCCCCTGCGCGGCAACGGCATCCCTTACCGGGGCATCAATGTGCTGATGCTTTGGGCCGAAGCGATGGCCAAAGGCTACGCCGCGCCGATGTGGCTGACGTTCAAGCAGGCGCTGGAATTGAACGCCTGTGTCCGCAAGGGCGAGAAGGGCAGCCTTGTCGTTTATGCGTCGAAGATCACGCGCACCGAGATCGACGGCGACAGCGGCGGCGAGGTAGAGCGCGACATTCCCTTTATGAAGGGAGATACCGTGTTCAACGTCGAGCAGATCGACGGCTTGCCCGAACATTTCTACGCCAAGCCCGCACCCCGGCTTGAGAGCGTCCCGCGCATCGAGCATGCGGAGACGTTCTTTGCCGCGACGGGTGCCGCCATCAAGCACGGCGGCAATCAGGCTTACTATGCGATGGCCGACGACCGCGTGCAGATGCCGCCCTTCGAGACATTTCAGGACGCGGAAAGCTATTACGCCACGCTGGCGCACGAGATCACCCACTGGACGCGCCACCCGAAACGCCTTGAGCGCGAATTCGGGCGCAAGCGCTGGGGCGATGAAGGCTACGCGATGGAAGAACTTGTCGCCGAACTCGGCTCGGCCTTCCTGTCTGCCGACCTCGATCTGACGCCGGAGCCGCGTGAGGACCACGCGTCCTATATCGCCTCTTGGCTCAAGGTGCTGAAGGGCGACAAGCGGGCCATCTTCAGCGCCGCCGCCCATGCGCAGCGCGCCGCCGATTATCTGCACGGCTTGCAGCCGGGCGCGGTGCAGGAGGCGGCGGAATGAGTCGCCCCGACACCATCGTTATCGGCGGTCGCGCCTACCGCTGGCGCGACATTCTGGAAATGCGCCGTGCCCAGATCGCGGCGTGGAAGGCGGCAAGGCCGGACCAACCGGCCTTGTTCGCGCTGATCGACGATGCCCGCCCGAAGGCCGCGCGTACCGCCGTCGGGCGGTTTCTGGAGCCGAGTTTGCTTGACCGCATGCGCGAGGGATAGGATAGCGCAATGACATTCCGGTATTTCGATTATCAGGGCCGTCCCGTCCGCATGACGCTGGACGACAAGGAGCTTCCCGAACGCACGGAAGTATGGGACCGCGCGCGCAAGGAACTCGTCGAGAACACCGAGATCGAGGCCGATATATTCTTCGATGGCCGCGAGGCCCGGACGATTTCCGAGGCCGAGTTCGAGGCGCTGCTCGCCCGCCTGCGCGGCTAGCGCTCTTTTGCCCGCAATGCTCTGACCTGAACGGCGCGTCGGCGCTGCATACCATCGTATGCGCGGCGGGTGTCTTCGGCCAACACCGGCGTTCCTTTCGCTAGCCGTGTTCCTCAAGCATCGACGCTTCAATCTGGCCGGGCGCGCGCCGTCATCAATCCAGAGATTGTTTCGTTTGCGGGCATCCCGGAGGGAGCCCTCCCGAAACGAAGACAATCTTGGGTGACCCCGGCGCTCATCCCGCCCGGCCTGTCCCTTTTCGCGTCTTGAGAAACCCTAGCGAAAGGAGACACCTATGAAACTCTTGACCAAAGACATCCGTGAGCAACTGCTCGCCAACGGACGCGCCAACCGCGACGAGAACGGCTGGCCGCTCGAAGAGGCCATCGACCACAAGCCGGTGGTCAAGCTGTTCACGCCCGATGCGGGCTGCACATGGCTGCTGACCGAACTCGACCCGGAAGAGCCGGACATCGCTTTCGGCCTGTGCGATCTCGGCATGGGCTGTCCCGAACTCGGCACTGTCAGCGTCTCGGAACTCGAATCCATGCGCGGGCGGCTTGGGCTTCCCATCGAGCGCGACCTCTCGTTCGAGGCCGACAAGACGCTTTCGGCTTACGCCGAGGAAGCGTCGAAGCACGGCGCGATCCGCGCCTGACGCATAGACGCCGAGCGCGATCTAAAGCGCGCGCTCGGCTCCTGCATTGCGGCTAGCGCTCCCGTTTACCCACTATGATCTGACTTGAACGGCGCGATGGCGCGGCGTATGCGCCGCTGTCGTGCGCGTCATCCCGACGCCGAAGGACGGTAAGACGCGAAATCGCGTCGCGCCGCGTTACGCAAGCGCGATGCCGCACTCCCTAAATACAAAACCGGCGCTGGCCCATGGCCGCGCCGGTGCTTTTCGTAGAGTAGCCCCTGGTTTGAAGGTCATCTGCTCAACGGCCTCTCGTCAAACCACGCTTGCGGTTTTCCCGCACGCGGTTTTCAGACCGCCATCGTGCGTCAACTTTATAACAACACAAAGCCAACAGGATTCCGCGTCGCGGCAAACTGCAATCTGGGTTTGGTCGATTTAATCACAACTCTATGAGAGACATCGCTGCGCAAGGTTTCCTGGGCGCGGGCGGGCCGGTCGTCTTTCACCGCTCGTTCCGCCACAACTTCGTTAAATTCATTTTTTCTCCCCATAATACTGTCTCCTGTTGTCGTTATCGGTGTTTTGCGCCCGGCTGGCCACGCCAATTATTACTTCAATACTACAATAATATTGCGTGAACATTACTTGAGACTTTGTGTTATGTCAATGATAATAGCCTAACTTATTGATTATAAATAATATCTTTGCGTTCCCGTCCGAGGGGGAATCTCATGCGCTCTCAGGAGCGGCTTGCCAAGCGAGCCTCACCACGTAGCGCTGCGATCGCCTTCGCTATCGTCATGGCCCCTGCCGGAAGCTTGGGTCCGGGCTGTTTTCGGCATGTCACATCATCCTTCTATATCTCGCGCTCGGCTCCTGCATTGCGGCTGCGTTCCCCAAATTCACGCGCGACGGATTGCTCGATCCTCGATTCCTCGCGCGTGATCGCGCTTTCACGCGTGCGGTCCTGCGATTCCGTCAGCCGTTCATAGGACTCGCGGTCGCGCTGGGCCTGAATCTCGTTCGCCGCGTCGAAAGCGAAGCGCAGATCGTCCTGCGCGCTCTGGCATTTCTCGATACGCTCGTTGAAGCCCTGTTCGATGGTATCGCGCACGTCGATCCACTGGCGGCGCATCTCGCGGTATTCGCGCTCGATGTCGCGCGTGGGGCCGAACCCGAAGGACGGGGCTGGCGCGGGTTTGTAGGCGATCCGGTTGCGCATCTCGTCCCACTTAAGCTCATGCGCCTCCAATGACTGGCGCTTCTGTTCGGCAAGCCGGGCCTGCTCTTTCGCCACGCGCTCGACGGCCTGCGCTTGTGCGCGCTGGTCGCGCTCGCGCTGCTCCCGGTGCTGGGCGAACAGCGCCTCGCACTGCTGCGCGAAGCGCTGTTCCACCCGGCGTTCGGCCTCCTGCCGCAGATCGAGATAGGGTTCGCGGGGCATGGCCTGGCCTTTCCTTGGCTACACCGTCTCCGGGATAGCGCCCGGCTGATCGCCCCATTCGTCCTCGGGCGAAAGCGGCGTTCCCTGTCCGCGCCGGGCGAGGGCGTCCAGCACCTCGTCACAGGCTTTCAGGCGCATGGCGATGGCGACCGCTTCCTTCTGGCCGAACACCGTAACCACGTCGTTGCGCTGACCGAGATAGTCGAACGAGATATGGAAGGAGTTGGAGTAGAGCCGTTGCTTCTTCATCGGCTGCTTTTGCAACTGCGCGCGCTGCATCCGATACTCCTGTCCGTCATGCTCGGCCTGCGTCCAGTCATGCGGCAGGACGGCGAAACGGTGCGGCAGCAGCCGGTCGTAACGCTTCCAGCCAAACAATGTCCGTACACTGAACTGCTCCAGCGTCATCATGATCTCCACGCGCTTGCGGAAAAGCGCGCCGAGCATCTGGTGCAGGACGATGCCGCCGACCGCCGGGACGGCGAGAGATGCTATAACCGCGCTGCCGTCAGGGTTATTGGCCCCGGCGAGGGAGGCGAGGCTAAGGCCAAACAGGCCCAGCGTGCCGAGACCGCCGACAAGGCGAACCAGCGAATGACGCAGGGGCGTCAACACGCGGGGTTCGATCCGGAAGGCGGGATTGCCGTTACGGTCGGTGACCTGCCAGGTCGTCGGCTTTCCGGCAAAGGGGGAACGTGTCTTCTGTGTCATGGGAATGCTCCTTTCGGCAGGAAATCGGCCCGGCCCGGCCAAGGGACCAGGGGGGACCGGGCCGCTTAAGCCGTTACTTTCCGGACTTACCGGAGTTGTTCTTGGCTGCCTGATAGCCAGACACGACGGCCTTCGAGACCACGTCCGGCTTGCCGTAGGTGTTCGGCATACCCTTGCCGGACTGCGCGGCCTGATAGCCTTTCTTCCACGCGGCGTCTGAATTGCTCATTTCATCTCTCCTGTTCTGTCGGCGTTGTTGCTGCCGACGCGTCTTATGTAGAATGACGGCCTGACAGGATTCCTCGCGCGAACCTCGCGGGCGCATGGCGCCCCGGCGCGCATCTCGGGACTTATGGCGGGATGGCCTATTCGGACTGGCAACTGAACCGTTTGCGTGACGCGCTGCGCGCGTATCACGACCACGGCGGCCGGTCGCTGAAAGAGGACTTCAACTGGAATTCGGTCGCCGAAGCGATCGCCATAGAGCTTGACCGGGACGATCTTCCGGTTTCCGCCGAGCGCCTGCGCCAGTTCGTGGAAGGCAACCGCGGCAAGGACGGCGCGATGCGCAAGTTCGGGACGCTGAAACCTGAGTCCCTGGAGCATGTGGTCGCGTTCGCGATGAAGCTGCGCCTGCTCGTGCCCGAAGAGCTGGAGGAGCCGGCGCCGTCATTTCATGCGCCGCAGCGCCTGCTCGAATATCTCGACACGAGGAACGACCGGGTGCGCGTCATCACGCCGGTCATGTTCGATGGCCGGTACAAGGCGCGTGTTGTGGAACAACGCGTGGTCCGGGAATTCGATCTCACGCTTCATCGCTCGCGCGAGCCCGGCATGATGCCGGTCACGCACACCGAAGAGGCGTTCGACAGAAATCTTCTCGATAAGATCGACGGGTGGGACCCGGAGGAGCGACGCCGCCATTGCCGCAAGCGCACCGTCTATGCGGGCTGGGCGATATTCACGCCCGAGGACAATGTGATGGTGTTCTTGAAAGAAGCCGGGAACGGCAAGAACCTGTACCAGTTCACGCTTGCGGCTGACTGGTATGCCCCGCAGACCCACGCCGGGCGGCTATTCCTGTTGAGACACGATTATCCCATCCAGACGGAAGCCGCGAACCGCATCGAGGACGACGTTCGCGGCGCGATCCTGGAGCAGACCGGAGAGAACATCGTCGTGTTCAGGAGGGTTGCCTGATGGCCACGGTGTTCACCGTCGAAAACATCCCCGATCATGTCGCGTCCTATCGTGCGCGCATCGAGCGGCGGCGGATCGCCATCGAATCGCGCCCGCGCGAAAAGCGTTTCGCGCTGGCAGAGCCGCCGCCGGAGAGCAAGGAATTCATAAAAGCGATGTTCGACGCGGCGGTGTTCGGCGATCTGCGCATAAGGGACGACGATCTGCCCAATATATTCAGGGCGCCATCGCACGAGCTGACGGCGGAGGAAGAAACCCTCGCGCGCGTCTTCCGGCGCGCGCAAGTGCGGCTGGGGCGTGAATTTATCGAGGCGGCGCGCGACGGCGACGGCGATCTTGTCCGCGCCTTCATGGAAGAGGGGTTCCCGATGGCCTGGTCGGAGGACCGCAACCGCGAGACGGCCCTGCACGCCGCCGCCGGATCGCGGGCGCGGCCCGCGATCCGCGTGCTCGTGCAGCACTGGCCGGATTTTCTGATACGCGACCGGCGGGGACGGCTCGCCTCGGAGCTTGCCTATCTCTACGGCGAAGACCCGGCGATGGCGCACCTGCTCGGCATCAAGGAACGCAAAGACGCCCTCGCCACGGGCCGCCCTGTTGCGCGCCGGGTTTATGCTTATCGACCGTAGAAATGGCCCCAAACATCGTTCATTCTTGAGCTGTCGCCTTGCGCTGTGTATCGCTATTTAGGAAGGCCCGTCGCCTTCCAATTATATGTAAAAAATGGATTCCGAACGACGCGCACATTTGGTCCAATTCTATTCCATCCTGAACCGCCTCGAATACAAGCTCGGCGGCGCGCGCCGGCTTGCGGATTGCGTGCGCCACATGCGATGGCCGCAGCGCGGTGTTTATTTCTTTCGTGAGCCGGGCGAGCAGCGCAGTGACACCGGCGAAGGGCCGCGCATCGTCCGCGTCGGCACGCACGCGCTCAAGGAAAATTCTCAAACCAGCCTGTGGAAACGCCTGTCCCAACACAAGGGCCACGCGCATACCGGCGGCGGCCATCACCGGGGATCGATCTTCCGGCTGATTGTCGGCGCGGCGCTGATCCGCCGCGACGGTCTCTATTGCCCGACATGGGGCAAGGATAATACGGCCAGGGCGGACATGCGCACCGCCGAACTGACGCTGGAACACGCAGTCAGCCAAATCCTCGGCGACATGACCTTTCTCTGGCTGCCCGTTCTCGACGAGGCCGGTCCCGATAGCCGGCGCGGCTATATCGAGCGCAATGCGATCGCGCTGCTGAGCAACAGCGGCAAGCCGATACTTGATCCGCCTTCCCCGCGCTGGCTCGGACTTCATTCTGACCGGGCGCGTGTCAGGAACTCGGGGCTGTGGAACCAGAACCACGTCGAGGAAACCTACGATCCCGCTTTCCTTGACGCATTGAAGGATCTGGTTGCCCGGACGGAGGCCTGGCCATGATCGTGGTCATACAATGCGCCGCCCGCAAACAGCGCGATGCCGGCCACATGATCGCGCCCGATGGCAGACCCGTGATGTTCGTGGCCAATCCGAAGATGATGCTTTTCAACGACGGCCGGATTTACGCGCGGCCCGACGACTATGCCGGCGGCGGAAAGTCGTGGCGGCAGCTTGTCGCTGAATACAATAAAACGCCGGATTATAACCCTTTTCGCCTTTGTCCCGCCTGCGTGTTGTATGAGAGAGGCGTCTACCGGCGTCTGGTCGGCCGGTTCGGCATGTCAAACGTCTATGTCCTGTCGGCGGGATGGGGCCTGATCCCCGCCGACTTCCTCACCCCGAATTACGACATCACTTTCAGCGCCAATGTAGAGCCCTACAAGAGACGTTTGGCGGACGACATGTATGATGACTTCCGGATGCTGCCGCGCGACCGAAAAGACGACGTTGTCTTTCTCGGCGGCAAGGACTACCTGCCGCTGTTCTACAAGCTGACCGACGGCGTCGCCAGCAGGCGCGTCGTGTTTTACAATTCTAGGGACATCCCCCGCGCGGATCGATGCAAATTCCGGCGCTTTGACACCACGACGCGCACGAACTGGCATTACGCGTGCGCCGAGGCGCTGATCGACGGTTCGATCACGATCTGAACCGACAGCGAAGCGGCCACGCAGAGGGTGGCGGAATCGGAACGAAACAAAATTACTTAAAATACCTTGAGAAATTTATCGAAGCTTAAGCCGGATACGAGATCATAAGGCATGCGCCCGGCAAAGCGCCGCCGGGCGGCCCCAGGAACGACAAGAGCAATAAAAAGGGCGAGGCCGCAAATAGTGGATTTTGAGGTGAAAAAACGCCCTGCCACGCGGGGCGAAGCCGCTCCCACGGGCGGCGCCGACTCCGAAGGCGAGGACAACGGGTTCAGCCGCGAAGACGCGGTCTGGAGCACCGACGCCGCCAACTTCTTCATCAACGGCAACATCACCCGCCGTCCCGATATCGTCGAGCAATATGTGCAGGGCGTGGACGGCCTGACGCCGCAGGAACGCGCGCAGCACAAGGAAGAGGAAGAACGGCGCTGGCGGCTGGTGCAACAGGAAACGGTCGCGTTCGATCGTGAATTCGACGCCTACGACGACAGCTATCAAAAATACGGGGACAGCTACAACGCGTTCCAGAAGAACATGGAAGCGTGGCGAAAGGCCATCGACGAAGCGCAGAAAAAGCTCGATGAGGAAGCGGCGGCGCTGGAACGCCGGCGCAAGGCGCTCGACGACCAGATACTCGATGACGGCACGCGGCTGCATCGCGGCAAGGACGGCATATGGCGCGATGACAACGGCCAGGCCGCATCGCGCGATCAGGCGGCGGAGGCTGACAAAAAGCGGCAAGAGGCCAGTGACGAAATCGATAAGGAAGCAAGACGACAAACAGAACAGCAAAGGCAGCTAAACGAGTTCAAAGCGAAGCAGGAAGAACTGGCGCGGCAGGCCGCCGAGGACAAAAAACGCCTTGAGGCGATCGATGCCGCCGACCGCGACCTGGCCGAGAAGATCAGAAAAGGCGAGATCACCGATCCGGAAGAGATCAAACGCGCGCGGGAGAAGATCGCGGCGGATCGCAAGAGCCTCGATCAGGAGACCGCCCGCCTTGCGGCGGCGCAACGCGATCTTGAGCAGAACGCCCCCGACGTCGCGAAGAAATACAAAGCCGCGACGGCGACGCAGGACTCGCCGACGCCCGGCCAGGACCAGAAGCCCGCGCCGCTGCCCAAGCTGACGCTGGCGGGCGATGATGATGAGGATGCGGCGCCGTCAGCCGGCCCGTCCGCGAGCTTCGCCAACGCCGACGGTCAGGGCATCCAGGCCGGCGTGAACGCGACGACGACTTTCAACGCCGCCGCCTCTCCGGCGTCGCCGGAGGCCGATCCCGCGCCGGCGAACACCGCTTCGCCGAACCGCGACCGCACCGCGTCCGTAACAGCCCCCTGACAGCCATCATGGCGCGCGCCGATGCCGCTGCCGGAAGAGCCCGGAATTTTACCTAATAAAATCCGCGATATTTGCGTTTCTTCACTGTCACCTGCACAATACCGTCAGGCAATGCGGACGCTAGGGAGACGGCTTGGAGGGGGCTTGCGCATGACGAATTGGACGATGAAAACGATGACGGCGGGCTTTATCGCGGCGGTCCTGCTGACGCCGCTCGCCGCGCGGGCCGTGACGTTGAGCGCGTACGAACAGGCTGACAGCGACCCGGCAAAGCAAACCCAGATTTTCAAGGACGCCTATACGACAGCCATAGGACGAACCCTGGCCGGTCTGCGCGATGAAAAATTCACGGACGGAAAGCAGAAGACGCCGCAACGGATCGTCCGGGACAGGAAGCTGGCGGACATTGTTGACGGCATGGTCGCTCATCTGACCAAAGATCAGTCGGAGTCGTTGACCGTTATGATCGACCAGTATGCGCAGGCCCAGCCGACGACCGAGCTTGAAGATGTGATTGAGAGCTTCCTGCTGACCGAGGCGAAAAAGAAGATGGCGAGCGGCTGACCGCATCGGGATGGGCCGCGCAAAGTGAATCACACAAACAAAAAACTGCCCCGCGTCGCGGGGCAGTTTGTCGAACAGGGTTACCATGAAGCGCCTATTCTTTTCATTTTATGACAACCGCTCTTAAGGATTGGTTAATAATTAGTTGACGGGCGGTTGCGGAGGGAACGCCGCGGCGGGCGCCTTCATTCTGGCGCATAAGTACCTTTGAACACGCCGCGATGCGGCCCTGCCTGATCGAAATACTCCACGCGTTGCAGGATCATCGGATCATATCCGGCCCAGATCACGAGCTGCCGCCTGAGCCGGTCGCTTCGCGAGAAATGACGGCTCACTTCGTCCGGCGCCAGCAGGTCGTGCATCTCCATCGCGCTATTGCGCCCCGACAGCCCCGATTGCGCCTGTTCGGGCGCGACCTCTCCCTGACGCGCCACTTCGATGCGCGTCTTGCCGAGACGCCGCGAGACATATTCCAGCGTCTCTAAATCGTTGTTGCCGAAGAACTGGAGGATGCCGGCATTGCCGGCGAAGGTTTCCCAGCGCTCCTTGTAAAGCGCTTTGCCCTGGCCCCAGTCCTGCAGAACGACCCACAGCTTGACGCCGAACGAGGCGATCTGCCCGGCGGCGTCCTCTAACTGCCGCATATGACCAAGCACGGGGAATTCATCGAGACAAACCAGAACGGGTGCGGGCGGGGCTGATTTATCGCGCTCCATCGCATCCAATAGCTGGTTGATGAATATGCGCAGCCAGCGGTTACAAAGCCCCATGCGGCTGGCGGGTAGGCAGAGATAGACGCTCACGCCCTTCGGATCGCGCTTCAAATCCGCGAGATCGAAATCATGGCCCGCGAGCACGCGGCGCATGGCGGTGTAATCGAGGAACTTCGTATGGCGGCGCACGGTCGAGAGCACGCCCGCACGCTCGTTCGCGCCTTTTTCATAGAAGTCGCGGGCCGCGCCTTCGAGCGCTCCCGCGAGGTCTTCGGTGTTGAGGTTTTTCGCGAACCGGGCAGCGTTTTGCAGAATCTCCTTTTCGAGAAGAAACAGCGGCTCTTCGTCCTCGCCGACGAGCGACGCGGGCTCCTGCGCCAGCGCCGTGCGGATCAGGTCGCGCACGGTGAGCAGGTTGCGGCGGCCCTCGTAACGGGCGTCCGTCGCCACATGCAGGATCACGCCTTCGATGAAGTTCTTCGCGCTTTCATCCCAATGCGGGTCTTTCTCGTTGCCGCTGCGCACGACAAGCGCATCGGCGATCATGCCCGCATCCTCGATGATGGTTTGGCTGTCGGGTTTGAGGACCGCCATCGGGTTATAGGATTTGCGCAGATGCGCGATGCGCGGCGACGTGTACTCGAAGGGATCGAGGACATGGACCTGCTGCCCCAGCGCCGCGCGCCGGGCGGCGGTGATGTTGGCCAGCTCGGCCTTCGGGTCCGTGGCGAGCACGCTGCCACGATAGAAGAGCAGGTTGTTGATGAGCGTGACGGATTTACCGGCGCGCGATCCGGCGACGGTCAGGACGTGCCGGTTGTCTTCGATGCCGACGAGCTTGGGGCCGAGCGATCCTATGAGGATTTTGCCGCCGGGATTGCGCGGGTCGTATTCGAGAACGCGGCGCTCGAATATGACATCCGGCGACTGCCAGCGCGCCTGCGGCGCCGTTTGCTGCTTTAGATAGCGCGTGCTCAGGCCGCGCGGTATGTCGCGGGTGAAGTCCTCGAAAAACGCGTTCATGCCGCATCTCCGTTTGCCCGTCTTCATTGGCGGTACGCGGTTCATGTCGTCCATGCGTGCCCTGCAATTCCTCGCGCAGACCTCGCGTCCGCCACTTCGTTCGCAAATCCCGAAACTCCGTCCTGCTTTCGGCCCCGGCGATGCGGTCGGTGGTCCTGCCTGCCGTGACGCTGCGCAGCGTCTGTTCAGTCGCCGCTTGGATGATGCCGCCAATAGGCGGGCAGGTGTCTTGTCGGGTTCATCGGTCAGGGCTTCCTTTCCCCTTGTCACGCGGGGCTGCTTATTCATCCAGCCTTCGACCCAATACCCTTAGCAGTCCGGCGGGGATGCCTTCGGCGGCGTGTCCTGCGCCGGCCCGCTCCCTTCGGCCCTTCGGGCCTCCCGTGTTGGCGGACACGTCCCCGGCGGCCCGCTGCCGGGCGGGTACGGCTGGAATGAGCCAGCCCGCAACAAATGGAGAAGTCCCATGACGACGACGAACACATCGACCGAAACCAACACCCGCAACGGCAAGGCTCCCAAGCTGCCGACCCATGTCGCCAAGGTGCGCCACGGCTACGGCAAGAAGGCCACCTACGAGCGCATCGGGGTTGCCTGGCGCAACGACGACGGCTCGCTCTACGTGAAGCTGGCCGGAACGCAGGTGGTCAGCGCGCTGACGCTCTACGAGCTTGAGGCCGGCAGCGAAGACGACGCCGCGCCCGCCGACGAAGGTGTGCCGGCAAACGAAGAGGCGGGGGCGTAATCCCCCACCTCGAATCCTTCACACGGCGACAAGGCGCGGGCCGGGAGGCCCGCGCCGCGCGTTCGTCATACGCATCTCATAATCTCCGCCGTCACGGGCGCGCCTGAATCCCCCGATGCGGTGACGAATTGCCGGTTGCCCGCAGGCGGTTGCGCCGTCGATGCCGGCATACCGGGACGCTCCGCACAGCATAAGGCCGGTAGTAGACGATCTTCGCGCTTTAACGCTCTGCGCACGAAAAATCGGCGCGAGACTCTGCGTCGCGTAAAATTTGTCTTTGGACGTACGTTTCAGTTATTGTCACCGTACGGCAATCAAGAACAAGAAAAGGGGAACGACCATGAGCGTCAAGACCGCCGACAAATTGCAGTCCATGATCGAAGGCAGCCGGAACAACGCCGAACTGGAACACCGGCGGGTAATCGCGCTGGAGACGATCGCCGAGGCGCTGATCGCGATGCTGGCGCTACGGCAGGGCGTGCCGTAGCCGCCCGCCGCCCAAAGAAAGCGCCGGTCTTCCTGTAGGAAGCCGGCGCTCGTGCTGGTCTGTTGCCTGCCGATCTTGGGTTTATTCCTCGTCGTCCGCTGTCGGCGTTATGTCGATATAGCCGCGCGGCGTCGGCTGGTGGGGGACCATCGGCTCCATATGCTCGCCGCAGACGAGCTTGGCCTCGTGCTTGGCCCACGCCTTCTGGTCGCCGTAGGGGCAGACATAGCGCACGCGCTTGCCGCTCCGGTTCTCTCCGTTTGCCTCTCTCAAGGCATCGAGGCTGCGGTCGGGCTCTTCGGTCCATGAGAGCGAGAAGCCCTTGGCCAGCATCTTCTTTACGGTACGCTCGAACGGGCCGTCGGCGACGATATAATGGTCCATGACATCGCCGGTCTCCGCGCCGCCTTCCTTGCCCGTGGCGGACGGATGAAGGCCGATGGCCATCATCTTCTCGGCCCATTCGCTGTTGTGATAACGCCCCCGGCCCGGCTTGCCGAAATGGTGCTGCCACAGATGCACCATCTCGTGCGCGAGGGTGGCGAGCACTTCCTCCTGGGGCCGGTCGCGGAAGTGGGAGGGGTTCAGGGCGATCTCGTCGGTGAGCTGCCCGTCGGGCCGGGCGAACCGATCGCCGCAGAAATACCCGTAGCTGCGCTTGCTGCGTTGCAGGGTGATAAGGCAGTTGGGAAGGGTATTCTCGAACAGCGCGCGGTTGAGATT
The DNA here is from genome assembly GCA_016124315.1 of Alphaproteobacteria bacterium. Taxonomy (GTDB): domain Bacteria; phylum Pseudomonadota; class Alphaproteobacteria; order SMXS01; family SMXS01; genus RI-34. The sequence continues at coordinate 11,966 of WGNW01000073.1, read as the reverse complement.
CTCGTATGCCTGCTGCAACGGATCGTAAGTCTCGCGCGTCGGACGGAAGGCAGGATTGTTGGTGTCGGACATCGGGGTTCTCCGCTTCGCTCCGCCCGACTCCGTTTCGCTCTGGAATGTGCATCACAAAATTGGAATGCTCATTACAAGGGAGCTTGATGATTTGGTCGGGCGACAACGCAAAGATGGAGAAGAGGTTTTCCGCTTTTCCTCGTGCGAACCTCGCGATACTCTTCGCGGTGCACATCACAAGCGGCCCGCGATTGTGACGCCGCTCATAACCGTCTTCCGGCACTTTCCCGTACAATCAAAGTATGGGGTCAACCGATAGATTAGCGACGGGTACAAGGTGTGCGCGGTATTACCATCCCGCGCGCACCTTGCGGGGGGACTGCGCGTCCCCCGTGCGACCCCCTGCGGCAACCCCTAAGCGCACGCGCCGTTTGGCGACGCGTCCGCTAAGGGGTTGGATCGGCCGGACGCAAATCGCTCATGGGCATCGAGCCCATGCCGGCCGAGCGCAACGTGTACCGTTGCGCATTACGCGCTCTACAGCGCGTCGGGGAGACTTCGGCTCTCCCCTGACCCCATCAAACAAAGGGCTCCACCGCAGCCCCTTGTAACCGGCGTCCGGGGCTCATCGCGCCCCGGGACCCGCGACCGCCATCGCCCGGTGGGCGATGACGCGGCAATGCCGCAAGGGAGACTTCGCTCTCCCTTGGCACCCATCGACCGGGGCACGCGCGGCCCCGGAACCCGCGAAGCTCGCGCGCGAGGTTGGCGCGAGGCGGCTGGTACTACCGCGCCCTAGCTTTGGCGAATGGAAAAGAAAACTGGCAACGAGCGCGACGCTCCTATCTCCATCCGCATCCCCCGTCACTTGCGGGAGACGTTCCTGCGCGGGTGGCAGGCGTCGGGCTATTCCAAAAATGGCTACATCCTGAAATGCATTTTTGGCGCGAATGCACCGCGGGCCGCCCGCACCCAGCACGCCGAGAAACAGACGCTCGCGCATCTGCTCGGACGCTCCGCCGCGATCCGCGACGCTCTGGATGACGCCGCCCATCGCACCGGCGACGACGCCGAAGCATCCGAGGCCATCAAGGCGGCCTGTGACGAACTGACCGTGATCCGCGTGGCGCTGTTGCGGCTGATGGAGCGCGAGGCGTGATCCCGTTCGGCAGCCAGCGCGCCTACGGGCAGGATCTCGCCACGCACTTGCTGAATGCGCACGACAACGAGCGGCTGGAGGTGGCGCAGGTGCGCGGGGCCGTCGCCCGCGACCTGCACGGCGCCTTCGCCGAATGGGAGGCGCAGGCGCATGCACGGACGCGCTGCACCAATTACCTCTACAGCCTCTCGATCAATCCCGACCAGCGGCAGGGGCGGCTGACGCGAGAGCAGTATCTCGATTACATCGAGCGCACCGAGCAGCGGCTCGGGCTCGCTGGCCAGCCGCGCGCGGTCGTGTTCCACGTCAAGGAGGACCGGCAGGGCATCCCGCGCGAGCACTGCCATGTCATCTGGTCGCGCATCGACGTGGAACAGGGCAAGGCCCGCCATGTCGCCTTCGACCATGAAAAGCTGATGACCGTCACGCGCGAGTTCGCGCGCGATCATGGCCTCCGGCTCCCCGACGGCTACAACAAGGACGTGGTCCGCGCCCGCCGGGGTCGCGGCTACCAGATGGGCCTTTACGACAAGCGGGCCGAGGAACTGGGCGGGCTTTCGCTGGAGCAGCATAAGCGCCAGGTGACGGCGGCATGGGACCGGCGCGATACCGCGCGTTCGTTCGTCCGCGAGCTGGAGGATATGGGCTATATCCTCGCCACGGGCCGGAAGGACTACCTGCTGGTCGATCTGAACGGCGTCATGAAATCGCTGCCCCGGCTGATCGACGATAAAAAGGTCCGCATCAGCGATGTGCGCGCCTTCCTCGGAAAGGAATTCCCGACCGACTCCCTGCCAGGCGTGGACGAGGCGCGGGCGCTGGCATCCGCCCACCGCGCCGCCATGGAATTGTTCGCGAGCGGCGAGGCCCGGGCGGCGCGCGAAGCCCGCGAAAACAACCGCCGCGCTGAATTGCAGCTTCGCCAGCAGCCGCGCCGGCAGGCGGTGGAGCAGGAGGCGAAGGCACTATCCGAGCGCCAGCGGCAGGCCCGGCATGAACATGCCGAACATCAGAAGGAAGCGAGGGGCCAACTCCGGCAGGGCTATTTGCAGGAGGCCCGGCGCATCAAAATCGAGCGCGCCGCCCATCGCCCTAAAGGTCTTGCGGCTTTCCTCGGCCGCGTCACCGGCGTCGAACTGATTACGAAAAAGGTTCAGCAGTACCGGGACGCGACAAGGTTCAAGGCGTTCCTCGCGCAGAAGAAGGACCTGGCCGAGCGCCAGCAGCGCGAACGGGCCACGTTCGAGCGGCAGCAGGAGCTACAGGCCCTCGCCATGCAGCGTCGGCTGCGGGCGCTGGAGCTGGTCGAGCAGCGCGAGCGCAAATCACTGGAAGTGGTGCTTCTGAAAGACCACCGAATCGAGGAACGTGAGCGCGACGGCCGCGCGCTCACGCCGTCCGATCCGTCCCGATCGCATACGGATGTATTCAACGAGGCGGCGAAGGCACCCATCGATCTCAGCGCGGCGTTTACCCGTGCCGCGACGGCGCCAGACGGGCGGGGCGAGCAGGACGGCGGCGCTGGGCGTGATCCCGTGCAGGAGGAAGGCAAGCATACGGACGCATTCAATGAGCGGGCGAAGGCACCCATCCAGTTGGGGGCGGAGTTCGAGCGTGCATCCAGGGGCGGCGATGACGGCGGCAGCGCATCGGGGGATACGGCGCAGGAGCCGGCCCCCGAGGCGGAGGTTACAATCCGGCGGCGCAAGCGCACGCGGGAGCGGTCGGAAGAGCCCGAACGCAATGCCAGACGCCGGCGTGACCGGGAGCGTGGCGATGACGATCCGTCGCCGGATACCGACCCGACACCACGGCGGCGGCGCGACAGAGGACTCGACCGGGGGCGGTAGTGAATCTCAGAGTTCTTTCTTTGTTCTCAATCGGCCTCGGAGCTGATATGGTCAGTTTGTGGGGGACAGTCCATAATTTGCTGTTGCGCCATGTTTTGTGCTGCAATAAACATGCGGAATGGCAAGGCCCCGCGGACGATCAAAAACTGCCCGACTCACGGTCAACCTGGAACCGCAGGAATATGCCGCTTTGCAAAGCTTTGCCCACAAGGAGGATGTCGCTGTCGCGTGGCTGATCCGCCGCGCCATCACTGAATTCCTGGCGAGTCATCCCGAATCCCAGACCCAGCCGGAATTGCCGCTCGAACGCCGCCCGTCTCTGACGCCGAGGGTTGCACGATGAGCCGGGCCACCAGCGACCTTCCCTTCGGCAGCGAATTCTCGCCTTCGCAGATCGAACTGCCGGCTCTGCTCGAATTCGCTCAGGAGCATGGCGGCGATCCGCACGCGCTCGAAGCGGCCATTCTGGCGCGGTATTTTACGGCGCACGCCGCCTCGGCCGAGGGCGAGGCCGGCGATTACAATCGCGGCAAGCTCGCCAACAACTGCAAGCTCGGCATGATCGCCTACGGCGTCATCGACCGCGCGGCCAACCTGACGGCGTTCGGGCAGCATCTTTACGAGATCAGGCAGGACGAGCCGAAGCTCTATGCCGAGTTGGCGCGGCACGTACTTCTCAATCTGAACGGCCTCAATCTCGTTCAATGCATTCAGGACATGCAGGTGTCCGGCGAGACCGCGACGCTCAACAAGCTGCGCGAGTGGCTGTCCGAACGCGGCATCGCTTTCCCGTCGGGCGGCAAGCATCCGAGCATCATGCGGCTTTGGCTGGAAAAGGCGGGCGTCTTCGTGTCGGGATGGCGCATCGACGAAGGGCGTCTCCAGGACATACTCGGCACGACGATCGAAGACCTTGAAGTGCTCGCGGCCTTTACCCGCGAGCAAAAAGCCTACCTCAAGGCGCTGGCCAACGCAGAGCAGACCGAAGCAAGGCCGTCGAACGACATCGCGCGGCTGGCGGCGGCGACCTATGGCGTGCATTTCGACGAGAAGAACCTTCCGAAACAGGTTTTGTACCCGCTCGCCGAGGCCGGTTATATCGAACTGACGCGCGGCACCCGGCAGGCCGGCAGGGGCGCGAAGCCGTTCTTTGTCAAGCCAACGGCCAAGCTGATTGCCGATCTCGCCACGCCTTTGCTTGAGCAGCTTGAGCAGCAGGTTCACGCGGATTTGCGCCCGCTTCTGCGCAAGAATCTCGCCGACATTCTAACGGAACTGAACTCCGCCAACCGGCACGTCGCCGGCCTCGCGCTGGAAGCGCTCGCCTTCAAGCTGATGCGCCTGCTTGACATGACTTACGTCGCGACGCGCCTGCGCGGCGACGATACCGGTGGCGCCGAGGTGGATTTGATATTCGAGTCGGCGCGGCTCGTATTTTCGCGCTGGCAAATCCAGTGCAAGAACACCGCGCGCGTATCGCTCGACGACGTGGCGAAGGAGGTCGGGCTGACGCACTTCCTCAAAAGCAACGTTATCGTGATCGTCACCACCGGCGAAATCGGACCGGAGGCCCGCCGCTATGCGAACAAGATCATGACGGATTCGAATCTGGCCATCGTCATGGTGGATGGCACAGACCTCGCCGCCATCAATGCCGATCCCCCCGCAATTATCGACGTGTTCAACCGTGAGGCCCGTTTTGCCATGCGCCTCAAAGCACTGGAGGCGCTGCAATGACGAAAAAACCGGAAACCTATTTCAGCACCAAGGCGGGCCGCATGGTGCAGGGCGACAGTCTCGATGTCCTCAAGAGCCTGAAAGCCGGATCGGTCGATCTCATCATGACCAGTCCGCCCTTCGGCCTCGTGCGCAAGAAAGAGTACGGCAACGTGGCGGCGGACGAATACATAGACTGGTTCCGCCCGTTCGCCGAGCAGTTCCACCGCGTGCTGGCCGATCACGGCAGCGCGGTCATCGACATTGGCGGCGCGTGGAATCAAGGCATGCCGACGCGTCATCTCTATCACTTCAAACTCCTCATCATGCTGTGCGAGGAATACGGCTTCCATCTGGCGCAGGATTTCTACTGGTGGAATCCGTCGAAGCTGCCGACGCCCGCCGAATGGGTGACGGTGCGCCGCGTGCGCGTGAAGGATGCCGTCAACACGGTATGGTGGCTGTCGAAAACGCCGTGGCCGAAGGCGAGCAATCGCCGCGTGCTCCAGCCTTACAGCCAGGCCATGCGCGACCTGCTGGAAAACGGGTACAAGGCCAAGAAACGCCCTTCCGGCCACGACATCAGCGACAAGTTCAAAAAGGATAATGGCGCTGCCATTCCGCCCAATCTGATCGCGATTCCGAACACCGAGAGCAACAGCTTCTATCTGCGCTATTGTCAGGAACAGGGACTCACCGCGCATCCCGCGCGTTATCCCGCCGAACTGCCGGAGTATTTCATTCGCATGCTGAGCGATCCGGGCGATCTTGTTTTCGATCCCTTCGCGGGAAGCTGCGTCACCGGAGAGGTCTCCGAGCGGCTCAAACGCCGCTGGGTCTGCGTCGAACTGATCGAGGATTATCTGAAAGGTGCCATTGGCCGCTTCGAGCGCGAAATCGTCTGCACCGACCGGCACGCGGGCGACCCCGACGATGACGGCAACTACTACCGCGTGCCGCATCCCGGCATCCTGTGGAACGGCGCCGCCGGCGATCCGTTGCCCGCCGATGGCGGCAAGACGCGCCCGGCCTCGGTGCGCACCGCCAAAAAGAAAAACACCGGCAAGCCGGCATCAAACGGCGACGCGCGCTCTTCGCGCGCCGCCGTCTCTGCGGCCGCGAAAGACTGAATATGAGCGATGCCCGCCGTTAGCCCTTCCGCGCTTGTCAGCGCCGTCATCGACGGATTTCAGCAATCCGGGGCTTCCGCCTATTTCGTCTCGGAGATGAATCAGGGGCAGCCGCGCAAATTCGTCGCGGATTTTCTCGGTGGTTCCTTTTCGGCGTGGATTTATATCTGGACGCTGACGCATGGCGGGCGACAGACGCTCCCCGACGAATTCCGCATTCAGATGACATCGGTTGCTTCGCCTCTTGCGCTGAATCCCTCGGGCCATACGGCCTTGCTCGGCTATTACCCGGACCTGCAAATGTTCGCGGGCTTCGACCTGGCCAAGCACCGTATCTTCACCACGGGCTCGCCTTCCATTCAGATCGATATCAACACCCTGCATCAGGCGTTGCAGACGGGCTTGTCGTTTCACACCAAGACCAACGACGAGATCGCTGTCGGCGTGCGGCCCGACCAGCTTGTGAATTACATTGTCTCAGCGGAGGTTCTGCATCGCTACGGCGCCGGGGCGGACATCACGGCGCTTCTTAACCGTGCGGCCGATCCGACGAAGACGTTGCCTTCGATCGACCAACTTGGCGCCGAACGGCAGAAGATCGTCACCGAAGTAAGCCGCTACAGCCGTAACGCGAATTTCCGCAAGGCCGTCTTGAACGCCTACGACAACAGATGCGCCGTGACCCGCGCGCAGATGAAACTGGTCGAGGCGGCGCATATCCTTCCGGTCCCAGCGGAAGGCAGCAGCGATCACGTCAGCAACGGCATCGCCTTGTCCCCGACGCTGCATCGCGCTTACGACAACTGCCTCATCTTTCTCGACCCCGATCTCGTGATGCGCCTGAACGCCCAGCGCGCCAAGCAGCTGGTCAGCGAAGGTCTTGACGCCGGCCTGGACACGTTCCGGGCGCTCCTTGATCGCCCGATCCACCTTCCGCAGGATCGGAAGCAGCGCCCGCGGCGGGAATTCATCGAAAGGGCCAACCATTATCGCCGGATTCCGGGGTTCTAGGGCCGCTTTCATAAAGCGGCCCACCGCTGTTAATAAAAATCCGTTCCCGCTTTGTTTCGAGAGATGCACTCGATATAGTACAACTCTGGATAAATGAACCGAGATAGAGGGTGACAGCCCGCAATCGCATGAAAGCCCAGAACACGGCCATGATTGCGGAAAGGACCGCAGCGGCGACAACGCCCGCTCGTGCCGGCGCGGCAACCGCGCCTGCCACCCGCCGTGTCGTCTTTCTGAATCACGCCACCCCTGAGGACAATGCGTTTGTGCAGTGGCTTGGCGCGCGGTTGACCGCGGCGGGATACACCGTCTGGTCGGACCTTCTTCATCTCGTCGGCGGCGAGCGGTTCTGGAAGGACATCAACGAGGCGATCCGGCTGAATACGGCCATCTTCCTGCCGATCCTGTCGCCCGCTTCGATCGATCCTGCGAAGGAAGGCGTGCACAACGAGATCGCTATCGCCACCGCGGTCCGCCGCGAGCAAAAGCTCGACAACTTCATCGTCCCGCTTCGACTGAAACCCGTTCCCGAAATCCCCGCGCAGCTTATTCAACTCAACTACATCGATTTCGCGACGAACTGGGCCGACGGGCTGGCGCGGCTGCTGGAGCGTCTCGACAAATCGGACATCCCGCGGCGCGACGCGCCCGAGCAATCCGCGATGCTCGTATGGGCCGCAAGCCATGCCGCCCTTGCCGGCGCCGTTCTTGAGCGGGAAGAAGTCCTTCAAAGCAACTGGTTTCCGATTCAAAGCCTTCCTCCGCGCATCAATCTCTACGGCTCGCCGGTCTCAAAAGAGGTTTGGGAGCGCGCCATCGGCGGCTTGTCGTTGCCGTGCCGCTCTTTGCTTCGCCTTATGGTGAGTTTTGCGCCGCTGGAAGCTGTACAGGCGGCGGCGGGACCGGACGTTCCGGTCACGCTCGAATACAGCATTCCCACTCAGGATTTCCTGTCCGGCGCCCGCCATGACGGGCCGGAGGTCAGAGCCTTCGACGCGCGCAACATCGTCACGGACATCGTGCGCCAGGCGTGGGAGATGTTTGCGGCTGAGCGCGGCCTCCAGTCTCACGAGATGTCGCACGGCGCGTGCTGGTACGTCCCCTCAGGCTTGCTTGAAAAAGACAAAGCCAGATTCCGGGACGCGGACGGCAAGGCCAGATGGCGTGCGATGATCGGTCTGCGCGGCAAGCGCAAGATTCGCTGGCATTATGCGGTCAGCGCCCGTCCCGCGTTGACGGACCCGTTCAGGCTGGTGATCCGGTCGCACGCCGTATTCAGCGAAGACACCAAGACGCTTGTAACCGACACCAAGCGCGCGTTGCGCCTGCGGAAGTGGCTGTGCAAATCATGGTGGAATGACGATTTCCGGGACCGGCTCCTGGGGCTTATGGCGTATCTGAGCGATAGCCAGCCCACGATCCGGCTGCCTTTGGGCGGCGAGGCCGCCGCGGTTGTCGGGTCTGCGCCGCTCGCGTTCCATTCTCCGCTCACCTATGCAAGACACGATGCTGGCGCCGAGCAGGAGACGCTGGAAGAAAGCGATCCGGAAGATGAAACGCTCGGCGGCGCTGATCTAGCAGCCGGCGGTGCCGACGATGCCGATCTGGATGACGACGATCCGGACGACGACGAACCGGAAGACGGGACGGACGAGACATGAATATGACCTCGCTCATACCCGTGTCGGAGCCGCGCCTTGCCTTTTGCTACGGGCAGGAACTCGAACACCCCAAAGACGGCCTCTTTCTTTTCGGGCCGCTCGACGACCGCGCGCATCCGGCGCAGCTGCGCTTCGGTGTCATCGGGACGCCCGATTGCCTGGCACGGTTTCATCGCTGGAGCGCGCGCATTCGCGGCCCGATTCCCTCTCCCGATCCCGGCAAGGCGCACATGTTCGGCTGGCCCGGCTTTGAGGCGGCGTTTCGCTGCCAGTGGCCTGACCGCCCCATTGCGGAACTCACCGTCGATGCCGAAAAACTGTCCAAGACCATTCGCATTGAAGACAGGACTGAGGCGATTTACAAGGCGGTGGACCTCTTCGAGCAACCCATTCTTGAGTACCGGGCGCGCGAAGAAGCGCAGCCCGCGTTCTGGTTCGTTGCCATTCCCGAGGAAGTCTATCTGCTCGGGCGTCCGCAATCGTCAGTGCCCAAAGGCGAACGCGAGCGTGGCACGGCGCCGGTCGGCAAGCACTGGATTCGGCGCAGTGCGCGAAGCGGACAGACACTGCTCTTGCCCGAAGACCGGCAATTCGCGGAGATGCAGCGCTACGCCAAGAATTTTCACAATCAGCTTAAGGCGCGCCTTCTTCGCGAGAAGATCGCCGTGCAGGTGGTGCGCGATACAACGCTGACCCCGGAGGATTTCAAGAAAAGCAACGGAAGGCCGCTGCGCGGGACGCAGGATGCGCCGACGATCGCGTGGAATCTATGCACGACGGCGTTCTTCAAGGGCGAGGGCAAGCCCTGGAAACTGGCGTCGGTGCGGGACGGCGTCTGCTATATCGGACTTGTGTTCAAGCTGGACCCGACAGATGCGGGCCGGCCGAACGCCTGTTGCGGCGCGCAGATGTTTCTCGATTCAGGCGACGGCGTCGTATTCCGCGGGGCGATGGGGCCTTGGTGGAGCACCGACCGCAGGGAATGCCATCTGTCGCGCGAAGCCGCCGAGGATCTCGTCCGTATCGTTATCGACGAATATAAAAAGCGGCACGGCGCTCCGCCGCGCGAGCTTTTCATTCACGGCAAGGCTGCCTTCAATAACGCTGAGTGGGCCGGGTTTTCCGCCGCAATGCCAGAGACGACAAAGCTTGTAGGAGTGCGCATTCGCCATTCCACCGACCTGAAATTGTTTCGTCCGGGCGCGTTACCCATCATGCGCGGGCTGGCGTACCGCGCATCGGATACGCGCGCCTATCTATGGAGCACAGGATACGTGCCGCGGCTCGACACCTATCCCGGCTGGGAGACGCCGAACCCGATTCTCATCGAGATCGTGCGCGGTGAAGCCAAGATTGAAACGGTGCTGGCTGACATCCTTGGACTCACGAAACTCAATTACAACGCCTGCGAATACGGTGCGTCCATGCCGGTGACGCTGAACTTTGCCGATGCAGTTGGCGAAATCCTGATGGCGGCGCCCTCAGAAAACACGCCGCCGCTGCCATTTCGCTATTACATTTAAGCGCTTTGTATTGACCGTCTCCCGCTCCTGGCGGGCCAGCACCGGATTGTGCAAATGAAACCATTACCGCATCCCGATGATATGGCCGCTGCGCTTCGCGAACGTGCAGCGAAAGCCGATCTTGTTCTGGCCAAAGCAGAATTGACGCGCATCGCCGCGATGCTGGAACGGCTTTCGTCGCGCTGCGCCGAGGCGTACCAGGTTGTCGGTTCTCTGGCGGCGGACAGCGGCGTGTTCAACGATCTGGCCGTGGAGAAGGCGCTCGACCTTTTGAGTGACCCGATGCGGCGTGGCACGATGCTGCCGTTCGTCACCGCGAAGGACCGTGCGAAGAACGGAAGAGCACGACCGAAGACAACTCGCAGGAAGAAGGCATAGGGCGCATCTGGCGAAACGGGCGCGAACTCAGATCGGTTCCGTCGTCTTTGCCGCCATGCGCAGCCGCCATTTGCGCAGCGCCACAATCGTCCAGACGGCTTCCACTAGCCCGAATGGCCATGCGCCTTGCAGAAAACCGTAAGCGGAGCCGGCGGCGCAGGCCGCCGCAAAGCCGAGCGTGTACCACGCGCCGCGCTCTTCGAGCGCATATGTCACCAGCATGGCGGTGACAGCCACAAGGCCAAATAGAGTCAGTGAATCCATGTGAAGCAGTCTATCACGCGGGCCAGGCGGGGCTATGAAGTCCAGCGCGGACTGATTGGCGTTATGGCAAGAATAAGTGTGGGCGCATCCGGCCCACTATTGTCGGGGCCGGCCCGGCTCTACGCGCGCCTCGTTTGGCGCTTCCCGAGCCGCATCCCCGCGTCTCGGCCCGTGCGGGTGACGATCCGTTGCGCGAAGGGTGATGGCGTGAGCCTGCGGCTCACCGGTCCGTGCCGAATTTCTAAGGGCGGCCTCCCTCGCGCGCTTCACGAAAAATAGTCGGTCTCCCGAGGCTCCGCGCCTTCGGCTTGTGCGCCCGCCGTCGATTTTTCGTTCCGCTTGCTACCCCCGTTCTCGCCGAAGGGCATCGGGTGCATGCGCACCCGTCTGTCCAGAGAAAGGAAGAAGGGAGAAAGGCTGCGTGGTCGCGGCTTCGCGCATCCAATCGAACGTAAGGAGTCAAACCATGTTGCAATCCGTATCACTCGCCGCTTTAGAGCCCGCCGCCGCCAACCCGCGCCGGAAGATCGACCGGGCGGCCATCGAGGGGCTGGCCGCCAGCATCAGGACCGACGGCATCCTGCATAACCTCGTCGTCACGCCGACCGGGCCAAAGGGGACCAAGACCGGCAGGAAGCAGCGCTTTCAGATCGTCAGCGGCTCGCGGCGCTTCGAGGCCCTGAAACTCTTGCAGGAGCGCGGCGAACTGCCCGCCGATTTCACGGTCGCGGTCGAGATCAGGGACGATTTGTCCAAGGACGATACGCTGCGTATCGCCACCGTCGAGAATTTGCAGCGCCAGAACCTGACGCCGCTCGAAGAAGCGGCGGCGCTGACCAAACTCGTGCACAAGGGCGCGGCGCTCGACGATGTGGTCGCGCAGACCGGCCTGAGCGCGACGATCATCAAGCGGCGGCTGGCGCTGAACAACCTGTGTAAGGACGCAAAACAGGCGCTGGCGAAGGGCCAGATCAATCTGGCCCAGGCCGAGGCGTTGACCTTGGGCAGCGACGAGGCGCAGCAGGGACTCCTTGAGCGGCTGGCCGATTACGATTACAGCGCCGACGACATTCGCGGCCATCTTCTGGATGACCGCCCGACCGTGGCCCTCGCCATCTTCGGAGTAGAGAAATACACCGGCACCATCACGACCGACCTGTTCGCCGCCAAGGAGGAATCGTACTTCGATGACGGGGAGCAGTTTTTCAGGCTGCAAAGGGAAGCGGTCGAGGAACTGCGCCAGCAGCACGAGTCCAGCGCCG
>WGNW01000093.1 GCA_016124315.1 Alphaproteobacteria bacterium | reverse complement strand
GGCGGCGACGTAGGGATCGTTGAGCTGGCGCTGCAGCCACAGGGTCGACGACAGCTTGCGGCCGGCGGCGGTCTTCACCCGCACGCTCAGTTCCCGTTCGCCGGAGCCCCGCGCGGTCCCGCCGCGCGACCGTCTAGGCGGACGCGGCGCCATGGGCGCTCCCGCGCGTGTCCCGGTCGGCGTCCAGCATCAGGTCGAGCAGCAGCCCCTCGCGCAGGCCGCGGTCCGCCACCCGCAGCCGGGCGCAGGGCCAGGTGTTGGCGATCGCCTCGTAGATGGCGCAGCCCGCCACCACCAGGTCGGCGCGGTCGCGGCCGACGCAGGGCTCGGAGACCCGCTCCTCGTAGCTCATGCCCATCAGCCGCCGGGAAATCTCCTCGATGTGCTCGCGGGCCATCCACATGCCGTCCACCCGGCTGCGGTCGTAACGGCGCAGCCCGAGATGGATGCCGGCGATGGTGGTGACGGTGCCGGAGGTGCCGATCATCTGCACCCGGTGGCGGCTGACCTGCTCGCACAACCGGTGCTCGCGCTCGAACGGCACCAGCATGTCGGCCACGTGGGCGACCATGCGGCGGTAGTCGTCGGGCGTCACCTCGCGGCCGCCATAGAGCTCGGCCAGGGTGACGACGCCGCAGGGCAGCGACGTCCAGGCGCGGATGTCGCAGCGCCGGTCGGGCCGCGCCGCCACCCAGATCAGCTCGGTGCTGCCGCCGCCGATGTCGAACACGAAGCCGTATTCGGAGCCGTCGTCGAACAGCGACATGCAGCCGGAGACGGCGAGCCGCGCCTCCTCCTCGGGCGTGATCACCTGCAGGTCGATGCCGGTCTCGCGGCGCACCTCTGCGAGGAATTCCTTGTGGTTGGCCGCCGCCCGGCAGGCCGCCGTGGCGACGTGGCGCTGCCTTGTCACGCCCCGACGCTCCATCTTCTCGGCGCAGACCTTGAGGGCGTCGACGGTCCGCGCCATCGCCTCGGGCGACAGCATGCCGCAGTTGGACACGCCCTCGCCCAGCCGCACGATGCGCGAGAACGAGTCGATGACCTTGAAGCCCGACGACGTCGGCCGCGCCACCAGCAGCCGGCAGTTGTTGGTACCCAGGTCGACGGCGGCATAGACGTGACCCCACCGGCCGGCGCTGCGACCGTTGACGGCGCGCGGCGAGGGATTGTCGGCTGGATGGTTCACCTGGCTTGCGTGCTTTCCGGGGTATTGCGCGGATTTCACACCAATGTAACGCGGTTCACGGTTGGCGCAAGGCGTTGACAGGCGCACCCTGCCTCCCTATGTTCCGCCCCGCCTTCGTTGGGGGATCGTCTAACGGTAGGACAGCGGACTCTGACTCCGCCAGTCTAGGTTCGAATCCTAGTCCCCCAGCCACTCTCCAGTCACCCTCGAGGCACGGACCGTCATCGGGCGGCCCTCCGCGCACGCGACGCAGGCACCGCCTCTCGCGCGAACTTGAATCTCGCTCTTGCGCAGGTCTGCCGCACTGGACACCAAATCTCCGTTCTGGTTAGGATTTCGAAGGGCACCTAATCGGGCAGATGGGCAGGGCGTGGCCGAATTGGAAGTCAGCACGGCAATCGTCGAGACCATGCGCCAGCCAGTGCTGGTGCTGGAAAACGATCTGTCGGTCTTCTTCGCCAACCACGCCTTCCAGGAAGCCTTCGAGGTCGAGACGGAAGCGACGGTCGGCAGGAAGGTGTACGACCTCGGCAACGGGCAGTGGGACATTCCCGAGCTTCGACGCCTGCTCGAGGAGACGCTCAGCCAACGTTCCTACATCGAGGCCTATCGCGTCGAGCACGACTTCGAGACCATCGGACCGCGGACGATGCTGCTCAATGCGAGGCAGCTCGACCAGGCCGGCCCCTCGGGCCGAAGCGCAACGCCCGCGGGCCGGCCTCCCGGCGATTTTCTGCGCGTATATAACAAGCGTCTTGTAACCGGCGTCCAACCCGGCCAGACTGCGCCGCAGGAAGACGAAAGGGAGACGGTCATGACGCAGGATTTCGACGTCGTCGTGCTGGGCACGGGCGCGGCGGGACTGACGGCGGCCATCGCCGCCCACGAGAAGGGCGCGAAGGTCGGCGTGTTCGAGAAATGGGACAAGGTGGGCGGCACGTCGGCATGGTCCGGCGGCCAGGTCTGGATCCCCAACAACCGGCAGATGCACGAGCTGGGCAAGGACGACAGCTTCGACGACGCGGTCACCTATCTGATGTCCATGTCGAACGGCTTGATCGCCCGGGAGATGGCCGAGGCGTTCGTGAAGACCGGGCCGGAGATGGTCGCGTTCATCGAAGGCCGCACGCCGGTGACGTTCCAGTGCGTGCCCGACTTCCCCGACTATCACCCCGAACAGCCCGGCGGCAAGCCGGGCGGCGGCCGCACGCTGGAGTGCCCGCCGTTCTCGTTCTACGAGCTGGGCGACTGGCGCGACAAGGTGACCATCTCGCCCTACTGGCCCAACATGCACGTCACCGTGGGCGAGACCACGCTGTGCCAGGCGGTGCCGCAGGATCTGCCCGAGGAGGAGAAGAAGAAGCGCAAGGCGAACGACGAGCGCGGCCTCGGTCAGTCGCTCATCGCCAGATTGCTGAAGGGCTGCCTCGACCGCGGCATCGAGCCGCAGGTCAACTGCCGCGCCGTCGACCTGGTGATGAAGGACGGCGCCGTGGCCGGCCTCGTCATCGAGGGGCCGGACGGCCGGTTCGAGGTCGGCACCCGCAACGTGGTGCTGGCGACCGGCGGCTTCGACTGGAACGAGGAGTTCAGGACCGCCTTCCTGCGCGGCCCGCTCGACACCAGCGTCGCCGTGCCCACCAACACCGGCGACGGCCTGAAGATGGCCATGAAAGTGGGTGCGTCGCTGGGCAACATGCGCGAGGCGTGGTGGATGCCCGTGGTCGAAGGCCCGTTCAATTCGGCGGGCAAGGTGCTGTTCACCGGCGAGCGCACCTTCCCCGGCTCGATCATGGTCAACAAGCTGGGCAGGCGCTTCACCAACGAGGCCGCCAACTACAACGCCTTCGGCGCCGCGTTCCACGAGCAGGATCCCATTTCGTGCTCCTACGTCAACCGGCCGGCCTGGGTGATCTTCAACCAGACGTTCTACGAGAAATACGGCTTCGCCACCGGCCGAGGCAGCGAGGCGCCGGGCGGCCGCGCGCCCGACTGGATGGCCAGCGGCGAGACGCTGGCGGCACTGGCCGACAAGCTCGGCATCCCCGGCGACGCGCTGGAGGCGACGGTCGAGCGCTGGAACCGGAACGTCGCCCAGGGCAGCGACCCGGACTTCCGCCGCGGCGAGAGCTGGTACGACCGCTGGTGGGGCGATCCCTGGCACAAGGGCAAGAAGGAAGCGACGCTCGGCCCGATCGAGGGCGGCCCCTACTACGCCGTGGAGGTCAAGAGCGGCGCGATCGGCACCAAGGGCGGCCCGAAGACCGACACCAGGGCCCGCGTGCTCGACCTGGAGGGCGCGCCCATCCCCGGCCTCTACGCCGCCGGCAACGTCATGGCCTCGCCCATGGGCATGACCTATGGCGGCGGCGGCGGCACGCTGGGTCCGGGCATGGTGTTCGGCTATCTGGCCGGCCTCGACGCCGGCGAGCGGAACGTCTACTGAGCGCCTGGAGCAAAAGCCGATCAGGTGGATTCACCTGATCGGCGTGCTTTGCTCTAGCTTCAACCAGATAGAGCATGATTTACCGCTCGGGCCGGTCCAGCCTGAGCCGATCATGCTCTAGCCGCCGGCGATCCAGACGAAGCGGACCACGAAGACGACGGCGAGCAGGAAGACCAGCCAGTCGCCGCGGCGCAGCTCGCCCCTGGCGAGCTTCAGCACGGCGTAGGCGATGACGCCCAGCGCCAGGCCGTTGGAGATGGAGAAGGTGAGCGGGATGCCGATCAGGATGAGGAATCCCGGGATGGCGACCATCGGGTCGGTCCAGTCGGACTGGGCGAGCGGCGCCATCATCAGCGCCCCCACCAGCACCAGCGCCGGCGCCGTGGCGGCGGCCGGGATCGCCTGGGTATAGGGCGCGACGAACAGCGCGACCAGGAACAGCAGGCCGACCACCACGGCGGTCAGCCCGGTGCGCCCGCCCGCGGCAACGCCCGAGGCGCTCTCGATGTAGTTGACCACCGTGCTGGTGCCCGCCACGGCGCCGACGATGGTGGCGACCGAATCCGTCGCCAGCACCCGGTTGATGCGCGGGATGGAGCCGTCGGGCGCCATCAGGCCGGCGCGCCGGGTCACGCCCACCAGCGTGCCCACATTGTCGAACAGGTCGACGAACAGGAAGATGAAGGTGATCTCCACCAGCGCCAGGGTGAGCCCGTGCCCGCCCAGGCCGAGGGCCGCCGGGATGTCGAGCCGGAAGGCGGTCGAGGTGAGCGCGTCGACGCTGTAGGGCACGGCGCGGAAATCCACCTGCCCCACCGCCCAGTCCAGCGCCGTGGTGGCGAGGATGCCGATCAGGATGGCGGCGCGCACCCGCCACGCCAGCAGGACCGAGGTCACCGCCAGCCCGAAGGCGGCGAGCGCCGCCGACGGCGCGGTGAGGTCGCCCAGCGCCACCATGGTCGCCTTGTCGGCGACGACGATGCCGGCGCCCTGCAGACCGATGAAGGCGATGAACAGGCCGATGCCGGCGGCGATGGCGGCGTAGAGCGACGGCGGGATGGCCGCGACGATCATCCGCCGGACGCCGGCGAAGGTCAGGATCAGCAGCGCCACGCCCGACAGGAACACGCAGCCCAGCGCGGTTTCCCACGGCAGCCCCATGCCGCGCACCACCGCGTAGGTGAAGTAGGCGTTCAGCCCCATGCCCGGCGCCAGCGCGATGGGCGAATTGACCAGCAGGCCCATCAGGATGGAGCCGATGGCGGCGGCGACGCAGGTGGCCGCCGCCGCGCCCGCCGCCGGCATGCCCGAGTCGGCGAGGATCGCCGGGTTCACCAGCACGATGTAGGCCATGGTCAGGAACGTGGTGAAGCCCGCCAGCACCTCGGTGCGCACCGTCGTGCCCTGCTCCTCCAGGCGGAAAAATCGCTGCAGCATGCCCCTCCCCCGGTCCCGGCCCGCCGGGACCCATGTTCTGTCAGACCTGGCTCTCCCAGCTCCGCGAGAGCCGGACGGCTCCGTTGATGATTCCTACCATGGAATAGGTCTGGGGGAAGTTGCCCCAGGGCGCGCCGGTGCGGAAGTCGCTGTCTTCCGACATCAGGCCCAGCGGATTGCGCGCCGCCAGCAGGTCCTGGAAATGCTCCCGGGCCGCGCCGTGGCGGCCGATGCGGGCGAGCGCGTCGATGCGCCAGAAGGCGCAGGCGTTGAAGCCCACCTCCGGCTCGCCGAAATCGTCGGCCTCCTCGTAGCGCAGCATGAAGGCGCCGCGGCCGAGGCTGGCGGAGAGCGCGTCGACGGTCTTGACGAAGCGCTCGTCGTCCGGCGGGATCAGCCCCACCTCGCCCATCAGCAGCACGCTGGCGTCGAGGGTCTGGCCGCCGAAGCTCTCCGCGAACGCCTGCCGCTTCTCCGACCAGGCGTGCGTCAGGATCGCCATCCTGATGCGGTCGGCCCGCGCCCGCCAAAAAGTCGCCCGGTCGTCGATGGCAAGGTGCTCGGCGATCTTCGCCAGCCGGTCGCAGGCGGCCCAGCAGATGGTCGACGAGGAGGTGTGGATGCGCGCGCGGGTGCGCAGCTCCCAGATGCCCGCATCGGGCTCGTCGTGCAGCTTCCAGGCCTGCTCGCCCAGCGGCTCCAGCATGCGGAACGCCTCGACGCCCGTGTTCATGAACAGCCGGCGGTCGAAGAAGGCCGGCGCGGCGCCCATGATGACGTGGCCGTAGGTGTCGTGCTGCAGGTGCTCGTGGGCCTGGTTGCCGACGCGCACCGGCCCCATGCCGCGGTAGCCCTGCAGCTCGGCGGCGACCCGTTCGGTCAGGCGGGTCTCCAGCCCCACCCCCAGCACCGGCTGGATGTGGCCGCCCTTGGCGTCGGCCACCAGGTTCATCAGCCAGCGGAAATAGTTCTCCAGGGTGCGCGTGGCGGCCAGGCTGTTGAGGGCGCGCACCGTAAAGAACGCGTCGCGCACCCAGCAGAACCGGTAGTCCCAGTTGCGCCCGCTGTCCGGCGCCTCGGGGATCGAGGTGGTGATGGCGGCGACGATGCCGCCGGTGGGCTCGTAGCTGCACAGCTTGAGCGTGACCGCGGCGCGGATCACCGCTTCCTGCCACTCGAACGGCACCGCCAGCCGCCGCGTCCAGGCGCGCCAGTAACCCAGGGTCCGCTCCAGGAAGTTGTCGGCCATCTCCGCCGGCTGCTCCGCCAGGCTCTCGTCCGGCCCGAGGATGAAGTGGTAGGGCTGGTCCAGGTTGAACACCCGCTCGTCGAGTACGTGGTCGATGGGCGCGTCGGTGGTCAGCCGGATCACCTGGCCGGGACCGACGAATCGCATGTGGTTGGAGCCGCGGGTGATCGCCGGCGCTGTCTCGCCCCAGTCGAAGCGCGGCCGGAGGCAGACGCGGATGCGCGGCCATCCCGAGATGGGCCGGATGCGCCGGATGACCGTCTGCGGCCGGAACATGCGGCCCTTCGCCTCGAAGCGGGGCGAGAAATCGACGATCTCCACCGAGCCCGAGCGGCCGTGCAGGACCGTCCGCAGCACGGCCGAATTCTCCTCGTAGCTCTGGGAGGTGGAGACCAGATCCTCGAGCGTCACGGAAAAGGCGCCGTCGCCCGGCTTGCCGGTGCCGTGCCCCAGCAGCGCATGGAACACGGGCACGCCGTCGAAGCGCGGCAGGCACAGCCAGTTCATGCTGCCCGTATCGTCGACCAGCGCGGCGATGGAACAGTTGCCGATGACACCCAGATTCATGACCGCGTTTTCCCCTCTGCACTTCCTTCGGTCCAGCCGCCGGACCGGATCAGGTTCCCGCCTCGCGCACCAGCCAAGCCCGGACGGCGGCGGGATCGGGCGCGCGCAGCCGGGCGGCGCTGTCCCCCTCGCCCACCTTCACGCCGATTCCGCCCATCGCCTGGGCCGCCTCGATGGCATCCTCGTCGGTGGCGTCGTCGCCCAGCACCACCGGCCGGCGGCCGGCAAAGGGCGGCCTTTCGGCGAGACGACGCAGCGCGGCGCCCTTGTGCGCGCCGGCGGGCTTGACCTCGACCACCATCTTGCCGGCCTGGCTCACATGGCCCGCCGCCGCGCCGGCCGCCTGCCGCGCGGCCCGCAGGCACGCCTCCGCCGCATCGGGCGACGCGCGGAAATGCAGCGCCGCCACCGGCCCCTTGATCTCCAGGCGCACGCCGGGATGATCGCCCGCAACGGCGCGCAGCGCCGCCAGCACCGCCTCGGGCGGCTTGGCCGGCGCCAGACCCGCCGCCTCTCCCGGCGCCAGTATCTCGAGGCCGTGGGTGCCGATCCGCCAGACCTCTGCCGGCGTGCGCGCCGCCAGGTCGCGCACGTCGCGGCCGCTCAGGATGCCGACCGCCCCGGACAGCCGGGCCATCAGGCGCCGCAGCGCCTCGCCGACGCCCGCTTCCAGCCGGATGGCGTCGGGGTCGGGTCCGATCTCGGTCAATGTGCCGTCGAAATCCAGCAGCAGCGCGTCCCCCGCCGCCAGGCGCAGGCTGTCCAGATCGCCGTGCCCTATCACGCCGGCCGAGCCTCGTCCAGCGCGTCGAGGAAACGCCGGCGCCACCAGGCGATGTCCTCGCGGGTGACCGCCTCGTGGAGGACCTGCCATCGCTCCTTGCGCTCGTCCAGCGGCATCTCCAGGGCGCGCCTGATGTTGGCGGCAACCCCCGCGGTGTCGTGGGGATTGACCAGCAGCGCGGTGCTGAGCTGCTCCGCCGCCCCGGCGAATTCGGAGAGCACCAGCACGCCCGGGTCCTCGGGGTCCTGGGCGGCCACGTATTCCTTGGCCACCAGGTTCATGCCGTCATAGAGCGGCGTCACCAGGCCGGCGCGGGCGAGGCGGTAGATGCCGGCCAGCACCTCCCGCGGATAGCCGCGGGCCAGGTAGCGGATCGGCGTGGTGTCGATGTCCGAATAGTCGCTGTTGATGCGCCCCACCAGCCGGTCGAGCTGATCGCGCAGGTCCTGGTAGGTTTCCACCGTCTCCCGCGACGGCGGGGCGATCTGCAGGAAGGTCACCCGCTCGCGCATCTCCTCGTTGTCGTCGAGCATCCGGCCGAAGGCCTGAACCTTCTGCAGCAGGCCCTTGGAGTAGTCCAGCCGGTCGACGCCGACCACCAGGGCGCGGTTCTCGATGATGCGCCCGAGCCGTTGCGCGCTCGCCACGCCCTGCACGCCCATCGCGAGGGCGGCGATGTCCTCGGCGTCGGTGCCGATGGGAAACGCCTCGGCGCGGATGGTGCGGCCGAACACGCGGATGCGCCCGTCCTCGAGCACCGCGGCGCCGTGATGCTCGACCATGTAGCGGCGGAAATTGGCGGTGTCGCGTTTGGTCTGGAAGCCCAGCAGGTCGAACTCGGCGAGCCCGTGCGCCAGCCGGTAGTGGTGGGGCAGCGCGGTGAACACCTCCGGCGCCGGAAACGGCACATGCAGGAAGAAGCCGATCGGTCCGCGCCAGCCATTGTGGCGCAGTTCCCGCCCGAGCAGCAGGAAGTGATAGTCGTGCACCCAGACCACGTCCTCGGGACGCAGCAGCTGGGACAGCAGCCGACCGAAGCGGCGGTTGACGGATTCGTATACCTCGAACGCGCCCTCGTCGAAGCGCGCCAGGTCGACCCGGTAGTGGAAGACCGGCCAGAGGGCGTCGTTGGCGTAGCCGAGGTAGTAGCCCTCATGCTCTTCCTGGGTGAGGTCGGCAAGCGCGAAATCCACGTTGCCCTCGGCGAACAGCCGCACGCCCCGGGTTTCCCGGTCGAGGATCTCGCCCGACCAGCCGAACCAGACGCCGCCGCCTCGCTCGTCGAGCGCGTCCTTCAGCGCGACGGCGAGGCCGCCGGCGCGGGGCACGCCCGGCGTGGCCGTCCGGTTCGAGGCGATGATGAGTCGTCCCATGCCCTGTCCTTCTCCGGCTGCCGGCCTGAAGGTAAGGACCGGTCGCCTCGAAGCAACCCGTAATTTACCGGCCCGGAGCCGAAACGGCCGGCGGGCCCACGTCAGCGGGCGGTGAAGCCGCCGTCGAGGACCATCTCGGAACCGTGCATGTTGCTCGCCTCGTCGGAGGCGAGGAAACGGATGCCGGCGGCGATCTCCTCGGGCCGCGCCATGCGCCCGAGCGGATGGGCCCGGCGCGACAGGTCGTAGGCCGCCTCGGCGGACTCCACCACGCCGAGACGCGCATAGGTGGCGAAGATCGAGTCCACCATGTTGGTGTCGACGCCGCCGGGATGGACCGAATTGACGCGGATGGCGTAGCCGAGGGCGCTGAACTCGACGGCGAGCGCCTTGGTGAGCAGCCGCACCGCGCCCTTGCTGGCGCAGTAGGCCGCGTTGAATTCGGCGCCGGCCAGCCCGGCCACCGACGACAGGCTGACCACCGAGGCGCCGCCCCTGCGCAGCGGGCCCGACTTCTTCAGCAGCGGCAGCGCGGCCCGGATGCCGAGAAAGACGCCGTCGACGTTGATCGACATGGTCTTGCGCCAGGACGCCAGCGTGACGTCCTCGAACCGCTCGACGATGGAGACGCCGGCATTGTTGACCAGGATGTCGAGCCGGCCGTGGCGGCCGTCGACCTCGCGCACCACGCCGGCCCACGCCGCCTCATCGGTGACGTCGAGATCGAGCCACTCCGCGTCGGCCGGGCGCCGGCCGGCCGGCGTGCCGGCCAGATCGGTGGCCACGACGGTGGCGCCGCCCTCGCGCAGCGCCGCGCAGATCGCCGTGCCGATACCGCCGGCCGCGCCGGTGACCAGCGCCACGGCGCCATCCAATGAAACGGTCATGAACGTCCTCCCCCTCCACCGAGACCGGAAGCAAATATAACGTGCGTTATGATCGGCTGCCAAGCCGTCGGACGGCCGGCCGCGAGCGGCTCAGGCAGGCAGCGGCGCCGGCCGGCGCATCAGCTCGGCCGTCACCCGCTCGAGCAGCATCTGCCGGGTGCGCTCGACGATGTCGTTGAGGCTCGGCGTGTGGGCGAACATGGTCGCCGCGCGATGGCGCAGTTCCGCCATGCTGGGCATCGCCGGCACATGCACGGCGTGAAGCAGGTCGTCCAGTTCGTGCCGCAACGCTTCCAGCCGTTCGTCGACCTGCCGGTGCCAGCCTTCCATCAGGTGGGACAGGTCGTGCTGCAGCCGCTCGCGCAGATCGGCGGCGATGCGCTCGACGTGGAAGCTGGAGGCCAGCAGCCCGGCGGCGCGCTCCACCACGGCGGGCGTCAGCTTCTGGTCGGCGCTGATCGCCCGGGCGGAGGGCAGCCGCAGGTCCCAGACGATCCCCAGCGCCGCCAACGCCCGCAGGACGTAATAGCTGATGTCGACCTCGTACCAGCGGAAGCCCTGCCTGACCGAGCCCTGGACGTGGTGATGGTTGTTGTGCCAGCCCTCGCCGAAGGTGAGCAGCGCCAGCCACCAGTTGTTGCGCGACCGGTCGCCGGTGACGTAGCGCTGGCTGCCGTGGACGTGGGCGAGGGAGTTGATGGCGAAGGTGGCGTGCCAGCAGGCGACCGTCGACCACATGAAGCCGACGACGAGCCCGGACCATCCGGCCAGCAGCCAGACGGCGAAGCCGGTGAGCAGCGCCGGCAGGTAGGGGTGCCGGTCGAGCCAGCGCAGCTCCGGATATTTCGCCAGGTCCGGCACCAGGGTCAGGTCGGTGAGGTCGTAGCGTTCGCTGAATATCCAGCCGAGGTGGGAATAGAGGAAGCTGCGGCGCACCGGCGAGTGCACGTCCTGCGGCCCGTCGGAATGCCGATGGTGGTGCCGATGGGTGCCCGCCCACCACAGCACGCCGCGCTGCGCGGAGCTCTGCGCCAGGAAGCCGAGCAGGAAGGCGAAAACGCGGCTGGTCCGGTAGGTCCGGTGCGAGAAGTAGCGGTGATAGCCGCCGGTCACCCCGAACATCCGCGCGCCGTAAAGGGCGGCGAACAGCAGCAGGTCGGTCCAGGATACGCCGGTCCAGATGGCGCCGAGACAGGCGACGTGGGCGAGGATGAAGGGAATCGTCGTGGCGAGTAGGTAGCGCTCGTCGCGGTCGGCGGATGGCATCCGGTGTCGGGTCTTTCGTCGTTGGACAGGAAGCGCCGGCCGCAGACTCTGCGTCGCTCGAACCGGCGGCGCCCCGGAAGGGCGGAATACGACTGCGTATATAGGCTGTTGAGCCGATTTTGCCAATCGCGATCCGTCCGCCTCCGGGAACCACCGCCCGGCGACCGCGTTGACCGCTTGGTCGGGGGTGGGGGAGCATGCACAAAAGAAGACATCGTTCGCGGCGGATCGTCCCGACGGGGAGCAGTGGCTTGTGCCGCCTGCTGTCCAGGCAGGCCGCCCTGGCGGGTGGCGCCCTGGGCATCGCGGGCACGGCGATCATCGCCGGCGGCGCCTCGGCCCAGACCGTCGAGAGCCTGCAGCAGCTCTCCATCGAGGATCTCAGCAATCTCGAAATCACGTCGGTGTCCAAGTGGCCGCAATCGGTCGCCAGGGCGCCCGCCGCGATCTACGTAATCAGCCACGACGAGATCGTCCGTTCCGGGGCCCGGACGATCCCGGAAATGCTGCGCCTCGCCCCGAACCTGTTCGTCGCCCAGACCAGCCCCAGCAACTACGTGATCACCCCGCGCGGCCTCAACGGCAACAATGCGGCGCAGAACTTCCCGAACAAGCTGCTGGTGCTGATCGACGGGCGCAGCGTCTACAACCCGCTGTTCTCGGGCATGTACTGGGACATGCAGGACGTGATGCCCGAGGACATCGACCGGATCGAGGTGATCAGCGGTCCCGGCGCGTCGCTTTGGGGCGCCAACGCCGTCAACGGCGTCATCAACATCGTCACCCGGGAGTCGTCGCTGACCCAGGGCGGCGTGGTCGAGCTTGCCGCCGGCAACCAGGGGCGCAGCGTCAGCGCACGGTACGGCGGCCGCCTTTCGGATACCCTCACCTACCGTGTCTACGCCAAGGCCTTCCGCTGGCGCGCGTTCGAGAACCAGGACGGCAACTCCTCGGGCGACGGCTGGGAGAAGCCCCAGGGCGGCTTCCGCGTCGACTGGCGGCCCGAGGGCGATCAGGTCACGCTGCAGGGCGATTTCTACGACGGCGCGGAGGACCGGCCCGGCCTGCCCGACCTGCAGATCACCGGCGGCAACATCCAAGCCCACTGGCAGCACGACTTCAAGGACGGCTCGACGCTGCAGCTCCTCGCCTATTACGACCGCGTCCAACGTCATTCCAATGACGGGAATGGCGGCTTCACGCTGGACACCTACAATCTCGAGATGCAGCACAATTTCAGCATCGGCGGCTGGAACGAGATCGTCTGGGGCGTGGGAGAGCGCATCAGCGCCTATACGATCCGTCCCGAAGCCGGCCCCGGTACGGAGCTGCTGTTCGATCCAGCAAGCCGGCACCTCCATCTCACCAACGTCTTCCTGCAGGACAGGGTGTCGCTGGGCGACCGGTTCGACGTGACGTTGGGCATCAAGCTGGAATTCGATTCCTATTCGGGCCTGACGCCCATGCCCAGCATCCGTGCGCGCTGGCGGCCGAACGCCTCCACCATGTTCTGGGCCGCGGTCTCCCGCGCCGTCCGTTCCCCGACGCCGTTCGACACCAACGTGATCGAAAAGCTGGGCGGCGTGGTGTTCGTCAAGGGCAACCCCGATTTCCGGACCGAGAAGCTGACTTCCTACGAACTGGGGTACCGGGGACAGCTCTCCTCGCGCCTGCTGCTTTCCGTCTCGGGCTTCTACAGCGATTACGACGACCTCAGGACCATCGAGCTCTCGCCGGCCGGCGGGCTGCCGCTGCAATGGGGCAACATGATGGAAGGACACATCTACGGCGTCGAGATCTGGGGCACCTACCAGGCGGCGGACTGGTGGCGCCTGTCGGCGGGCCTCACCCTCCAGAAGGTCGACCTCGCGTTCAAGCCCGGCTCGGTGGAGATCCTCGACACCACACAGGCCGGCGACGATCCGCCGCGCCAGGCCTCGCTCCGGTCGTCCATGAACTTGGGCGACGGCCTCAGCTTCGACGCCGACCTGCGCTACGTCGCCCGGCTGCCCAACCCGCGCGTCCCCGGCTACGTGGAGCTCAACGCCCGGCTGGCGTGGGACGTGACCGACCGCCTGCAGCTCTCCGTTTCCGGCCAGAACCTGCTCCACGCCCGGCACCAGGAATACACCGCTCCTCCCAGCGACCAGGTGGAGAGAAGCTTCCTGATCGCAACCCGCTGGACGTTCTGACGATGTCCGGCGCGGACCCCGAAGCACCCCGGCGAAGACGGCTCCTGCCCAGCGCCGTCTGGAGCGGCGCGCTCATGGCGTTCGTCTCCCTATGTCACGCCGCGGCCGCAGCCGGCGACGCCGCCCTCGAGTTCGCCGTGAAGGCGACCTTCATCTGCAAGTTCGCCCCCTTTGTGGAGTGGCCTCCCGCGGCCCTGCCGGCACGCCAGAGCCCGATCTCGATCTGCATCGTCGGCAACGACCGGGTGAGCGAGCTGCTGAGCAAGGCGGCGGCCGGCCAGCACGCCGGCGACCATCCGCTGTCGGTCAGGCACGTGCACAGCGTGGCGGCTGACGGAACCTGCCAAATCGCCTATATCGCCGAGGCCGACCCGACTGCCGTCTCGGCGCAGCTCGACGCCCTGCGCGGCACCCCGGTGCTGACGGTCACCGACGCCGACCGCACGCCCGGCGCCATGGGCATCATCGGCTTCACCATCAAGGACCACCGCGTCCGCTTCCGCGTCGACGATGCGACCGCCGAGGCCGGCGGGCTGGAGATCAGCTCCAAACTGCTCAACCTCGCCTACTCCGTCAGGCAGCGGCGGTAGGCCCGGCATGAACGCGTGGAAGACATACCTGCCCCGCCTGTCGACGCCCGGAACCATCGCCTTCCTCGGCGCACTGGTGCTGATTTCCCTCACCGTCGTGGTCGTGCTCTACCAGCAGCACGGCTATCGCTCCCAGAAGCTCCGGGAAGTGGTGGCCCAGAGCGAGGTCCTGGGGGCCAGCGTCACCGCCGCCCTGGTGTTCGACGACGCCAAGGCGGCGCAAGACTACGTGTCGGCCCTCGGCGCCTATCCCGGGCTGGAGGTGGCCGCGGTCTACGACGCCTCGCACCGCCTCGTCGCCAGCATCTCGCGAGACAACGCCGGCGGCGCGCCCGCGACGGTACGGGTCCATTCCCCCTACTTCTCCGGCGACCGCATCTACGTCACCAGTCCGGTGCTCCAGGGAAGCACGCAGGTCGGCGAGGTCTACATGCGGGTCCGGGTCGATTCCCCGGCCCAGCGCGTGGTCCGGTTCGCGGGCATCGTGCTGCTGGTCAGCATGGCGATCCTGATGCTGTCGGCGCTGGGCATGACCCAACAGGCACTGAAGCGCGCCAACCTCGAACTGCAGAAGGAGATGGCCGAACGCGCCAGGGCCGAGGAGGCACTGCGGCAAAGCCAGAAGATGGAAGCCCTCGGCCAGCTCGCCGGCGGCATCGCCCACGACTTCAACAATCTGCTGGCGATCATCAAGAGCAGCCTGCAGCTCATGCAGCGACGGATCGGACCAGCCGCCCAGGACGTCCAGCGCTTCATGGATGCCGCGCTCGACGCCGTGAACCGGGCGGCCAGCGTGACCGAGCGGGTGCTGGTCTTCTCCCGCAGACAGACCCTGTCGCCGCAGCC
>WGNW01000103.1 GCA_016124315.1 Alphaproteobacteria bacterium | reverse complement strand
GACATCGGTTTCTCGATGCGGATGCAGCCCGAGCTGAACGTGCGCACGGTCTTGGCGAACAGCTCGCGGTGCGGCGTGTCGTGCAGGTAGACCGAGTAGGGGTTGGGGAACAGGAACTTGATCCGGCCCAGCGCATTCTCCGGCCCGGGCTGCTGCACGATGGAGTAGGGGAAGCCGTGGCGGGCCCTTTGCCAGTCGATGGCCGCCGGGTCGAGCCGGGTGCCGTTGGCATCGACCACGACCATGTTCTGGGCCGCGAGGTAACCGGGATCGCGGGCGATCTTGGGCAGCACGTCGTTCTTCAGGATCGTGGGCGGCACCGTCCAGGTGGGATTGAGCACGATGGTCTTCACCGCCGACTTGAACATGGGCGTCTGCCGGTAGGTGCGCCCGACCACCACCCGCTCGTCGAGCACTGGCTGGCCGTCCTTCATCACATAGAGGTGGAAGCCGGGGATGTTGACGATGATGAATTCCCGGCCCAGCCGGTTGAGCACCCAGCGGGCGCGCTCCAGGTTCACCCGCAGCTGGTCGACCCGCTGCGCCGCGGTGACGTTGAGGGCGGCGACCGTCCTGGCGCCGACAACGCCGTCGCCGTCGAGCCCGTGGCGCTCCTGGAAGCGCTTCACCGCCTCGACGATGGCGCCGTCGTAGAGGTCGGGGTCGGCCGGGTGGTCGGGCTGATAGTCGCCCGAGATCTGCAGCCGGCTGCGCAGCGCCGGCACGCGCGGGTCCGTCATCCCCGGCTTGAGGCTTGCCCCGGCGGGAACCGTGCCCCAGCCGCCCTCCGCCTCCCTGCTCCGCTCCAGGCCGAGGGCGAACTTCAGGGCGGTGTAGAACCAATGATCGGGCGCCAGGGCCGCGACGGCCTGCTCCACATCGTCGCTGGCGACGACGCGCGCGACCAGGGCCAGAGTCTCGTCCTCCGGGATGTCGCCGCTGATATTCCAGCCCTTGTAGAACTGCCGCGGGTCCAGCTTGCCGTAGCGGAGATGGTCGGCGAGCTTCGCCAGGGCATCGGTCAACAGCAGGTCCCGCAAGGCGAACCAGTCGGCGTCGTGGGCGCCGGCCGCGGCCTCGAGGGAGATGATCGCCTGACTGTGGTAGTCCTCGGGCCGCAACCCATCGGCGCTCACCTTGCCGATGGCGTGCAGCAGGCCCGACACCTTGTCGGCGTCGCTCCAGGCCGGCGCGAAGTGGCGCCGTGCATAGAACGCGGCGAGCAGGTCGGGGGCGTCCAGGCGCTCTCCGCCCACTTCCAGGGATTTGCCGGACGCCAGCGTCGCCGTGCGGGCCTCGATGGCCGCCGCCACGTCCGACGCGGAGACCGCCAGTGCGGCCGTTGGCGCAAGGAAAGCCACGACCACTGCCAGGAGGAAACTCCAGGACCCGGCAGCGGCAAGTCTCATGGCTTTTCCGGCGCTGGGACTACCAGGACCTCGGGCGTCCGGTGTCGATGTGGACGAAGTCGGATTTCGGGTAGAAACCGACGCCGCCGCGCCTGTCGGCCATCGCCATCTTACGGATGTCCGCCAGTTCGACGCCCGCCATTCGCAGGTCGATGGCGCGCCCTTCCATGTGCTTGCTCTTCTTGGCGACGCCCGAACTGGTGGCGCGCAGCATGCGGTTGGTCGCCGGCGACCGGTATCCCGAGATGATCGAGAATTCGCCGCCGCCCAGCCGCTTGTGCAGCGAGGCCATCCAGTCGTAAAGGCGCGGGTCCATGTCGTGCGCGTCGCCGGTGCGGAAATCGCGCAGCACGTGCTTCAGTTCGGCGATGGCGTCGGGAAGGTAGTCCTTCTCGAAGAACTCGCCGTGGAAGCGTTCGCCCGTGTGCAGGTTGACCAGCTTCAGCGACTTGGGGGTGGATTTCGGGGTGGTTGCGCGGGCAACGGCCGGGAACCCTCCGAAGGAGAGAAGCGTTACAGCACCGAGTCCGGCAAGAATCTGTCTTCGATGTATCGTCATCGGGGGGCACGCTATCGTTTGCCCGGTGACGATTGCAAGGCGAAAAGCGGGGATTCCGCCGCATGAGGCGCGGAATCCGCCGCTTCAGACGTGGATTCGGATCAGGCTACCTTCAGCAGCTCGATATCGAAGTTCAGCGCCTGGCCGGCGAGTTCATGGTTGGCGTCGAGGGTCACAGTTTCCGCGTCGAAATCCTTGACCGTGACGACCAGCTTGCCGCCGTCGGGGCGGCTGGCCTGGAGCTGGAGACCCTTCTCGATCTCGATCTGCGGCGGCAGGTTGGCGCGCTCGATGGTCTGCACGAGCTGCGGCTGGTGTTCGCCATAGGCGTCCTCGGGCTCGATGCGCACCTTGCGGCTCTCGCCTTCCTCCAGGCCCACCACGGCGGCCTCGAAGCCGGGGATCACCGAGCCGGAGCCGAGGGTGAACTCGAACGGTGCCCGGTCTCGCGAGGAGTCGAACTGCGATCCGTCGTCCAAGGTGCCCGTGTAGTGCACCGTGACGGTATCGCCGGATTTCGCTTTCGCCATGGGATTTCTCCTTCCAGAAAAGACAAACGCCCGGTTTGTAGAACCGGGCGTCAAGGTCAAGAGAGCCTAGGACGGGCTATTGTCGGGGGCAACCCCTTTTCCCTGCCGTCAACCCTTCAAGGTCCGTAACAAGCCCCGCCGGCAAAGGTTCCGCGCGGGCTGCGAGAAGGTGGCTGGGCCGGCCCGCTATGCCGCCTTCAGCCGCCGGTCGAACATCGCCATCATCTTGCGCCAGGCGATCTCGGCCCGATCCTTCACGTAGGCCGGCCGCTGCGGGAAGCAGAAGCCGTGCTCCGTGTCGGGGTGGATCTCGCATTCATAGGCGACGTCATGGTCCTCCAGCGCCCGGGTGAGAGTCGGGATCACGTCGTCGCTCACCCAGGGATCGGTCTCGGCGAATCCCAGATAGAGCTCGCCGCGAATCCGCTCGGCCAACAGGTGAGGGGAGTCGGGCTTGTCGGTGACGATGCCGACGCCGTAGAGCGAGGCGGTGGCGACGATCTTCTCCGGATAGGTGCCTGCCGCCGCCACCACGTACTGGCCGCTCATGCAGTAGCCGACGCAGCCATAGGGGCCCCGCACCGCCTGGTGGCCGTCCAGGTAGTCGATCATCCCGGCCGTGTCCCGCATCACCCGCTCGGTGCTCAGCGTCGCCATGGTGGCCATTACCAGCTTGAAGGCGTTGTCCCGGTCCATGGAGAAGTCGAAGCGCAGCTGGCCCATGCGGTAGTACATGTCGGGCAGCAGGCAGAAATAGCCGTCGGCGGCGATCCGCCGCGCGAAGTCGCGCAGTTCCTCGCGGATGCCGGGCGCATCCATGTAGAGGATGACGGCGGGAAACGGGCCGCCTTCGTCGGGATGGGCTGCGAAGCAGTTCATCCTGCCGTCGGGCGTGGTCACGTCCACATGGAATTCGGCCATCGGATCCTCCCCTCTCCGTAAATCCGCTGCATTCGCGCAGGCGTGGGCTATAGTGGCGTGCCTCTGGGGAGAGGGGAAGCAATTTGGGGAGGATGCCGTGCAGCTCGGAGCCAGCTTTCCCAGTGTCGAGATCGGCAACGATCCCGCCGCCATCCGCGATTTTGCGCAGGGCGTCGAGGACCTGGGATTCGACTACATCACCACCACCGACCATGTCCTGCAGGTAGATCCGGCGGGCAGGACGGACGTCTTCGCGCCCTACACCATCGACGATGCGTTCCACGAGCCGTTCGTGCTCTACGGCTTCCTCGCCGCCTGCACGAGCCGCATCGGGCTGGCGACCGGCATCCTGATCCTGCCGCAGCGCCAGGCGGTGCTGGTGGCCAAGCAGGCCGCCGAGGTGGACGTGCTCTCGGGCGGCAGGCTGCGCCTGGGCGTGGGCGTCGGCTGGCAGGAACTCGAGTTCGA
Source organism: Alphaproteobacteria bacterium (assembly GCA_016124315.1). Classification (GTDB taxonomy): domain Bacteria; phylum Pseudomonadota; class Alphaproteobacteria; order SMXS01; family SMXS01; genus RI-34. The sequence continues at coordinate 10,249 of WGNW01000103.1, read as the reverse complement.
GGCGCTGGGCATGGAGTGGCGCAACCGCGGCCGCCGCTGCGAGGAGCAGGTGGCGGTGATGCGGGCCCTGTGGACCAGCCGGACGACGTCGTTCGACGGCGAGTTCCACCGGATCGGCGAGTCCGGCATCAATCCCAACGCGGTGCAGCGGCCGATCCCGGTCTGGTTCGGCGGCATGGCCGACGCGGTGGCCGAACGGGTCGGGCGCATCGGCGACGGCTGGATTCCCATCGGCACGCCCGAGCAGCTCAAGCCGCAGCGCGACATCCTCCGGGCGGCGGCCGAGCAGGCCGGGCGCGATCCGGACGGCATCGGCATCGAGGCCATCACCGGCATGCAGAACGCGTTCCGCAACGCGCCGCCGGCGACCATGGAGCAGGTGCTGGAGCGGGTGCGCGCCTGGCGCGACGTCGGCGCCACCCATGCCGCATTCGGCACGTCCATGATCGGCCTCGGCCACGACGTGGATGCTCACCTGAAGCTCATGAAGGAATTCAGGGAAAGGGCACAAGCCCTTTAGATACCTATCGGAAGGAAAGGATCGCTCGTGGAATACAAGTGCATGACCATCGAGAAGGACGGACCGGTCGACTGGGTCACCTTCAACCGTCCCGACAACCTCAACGCCTTGAGCCGACAGTTCGTGCGCGAGCTCAACCACTATTTCGGCGGCCTGGAGACCAACTACGACGTGCGCGTGGTGGTGCTGAAGGGCAACGGCCGGGCGTTCTGCGCCGGCCTCGACATGAAGGACCCGGAGCGGCCGCTCGACAGCACCACCAACACGGGGCTCAAGAGCCAGCGGAACTTCAGCGGCATCGTCATGCGCATGCGCCGCTGCCCGCAGCCGATCATCGGCCTGCTGCACGGCTATGCCGCCGGCGGTGGCTTCTCCATCGCGCTCGGATGCGACGTGAGGATCGCGGCGGAAGGTACCAAGATGAATTGCGCTTTCATCAAGATCGGCCTGTCCGGCTGCGAGATGGGCGCGTCCTATCACTTGCCGCGCCTGGTGGGCACCTCGGTCGCAGCCGAACTCCTCATGACCGGCCGCTTCATCGACGCCGACCGGGCGCTCAGGGTCGGCCTCGTGTCCGACGTGGTGCCTCAGGACCAACTCGTCGCCGCCGGCAAGGCGCTGGCCGACGACATGGTCGCCACGGCGCCGCTCGGGCTGCGGCTCACCAAGGAATGCTTCTGGGCCAACGTGGACGGCAATGACCTGAACAGCGCCATCGCCCTGGAGGACCGCAACCAGATCCTGACCGTCGCCAACGGCGACGTGGCCGAGGGCATCCGGTCGTTCCTCGATAAGCGCAAGCCGGCGTTCAACGGCTGAGCGGCCATGGACTTCGCCTTCACCGACGAGCAGGCGGCGGTCCGCGCCGCCATCGAGCGGCTCTGCACGCCGTTCGACGACGCCTACTGGCTGGCCCGCGACACCGACGGCGCGTTCCCCGAGGAATTCGTGCGCGCCGTCGTGGCGGGCGGCTGGCTGGGCATCGCCATGCCGGAGGAGGTGGGCGGCGCCGGGCTGGGCGTCACCGAGGCAGCGCTGATGATGCACGCCATCAGCCGCTCCGGCGCCGGCTTCTCCGGCGCCTCGTCGGTCCACATGAACATCTTCGGCCTCAACCCGGTGGTGGTGTTCGGTACCGAGGAGCAGCGCCGGCGCATCCTGCCGCCGATCATCCGCGGGGAGGACCGCGCCTGCTTCGGCGTCACCGAGCCGGACGCCGGGCTCAACACCACCGCCATCAGCACCCGCGCCGAGCGCGCCGGCAACGGCTACGTGATCCGCGGCAAGAAGGTGTGGACCTCGACCGCGCAGACCGCCAACAAGATCCTGATCCTGGTCCGGACCACGCCCCGCGAGCAGTGCGCAAAGCCGACCCAGGGCATGACCCTGTTCTATACCGACCTTGACCGCCGGTACGTCGACGTCAGGGAAATCGGCAAGATGGGCCGGAAAGCCGTTGATTCAAATGAAGTGTTTATCGACGGACTGCCCGTGCCCATGGACGACAGGATCGGCGAGGAGGGCCGGGGCTTCGAGTATCTGCTGCACGGCCTCAATCCCGAACGGGTGCTGATCGCCGCCGAGTGCATCGGCCTGGGTCAGGCGGCGCTCGCCAAGGCCTCCGCCTATGCCCGCGAGCGGGTGGTGTTCGACCGGCCGATCGGCCGCAACCAGGGCATCCAGCATCCGCTGGCGGAGGACTGGATGCGGCTCGAGGCGGCATTCCTCATGACGTTGAAGGCGGCCTCGCTCTACGACCGCGGCAAGCCGTGCGGCGCCGAGGCCAACGCGGCGAAGTTCCTCGGCGCCGACGCCGGCTTCCGGGCCTGCGAGAATGCGGTGCTCACCCATGGCGGCTTCGGCTACGCGCGGGAATTCCACGTCGAGCGCTACATGCGCGAGAGCATGCTCGGCCGCATCGCGCCGGTCAGCCCGCACATGATCCTGAACTTCATCGGCGAGCGGGTGCTCGGCCTGCCGAAATCCTATTAGCCGCAGGCTTCCGGGTGATCGATAAAAGATTATCAGTCTCAACGCGATAGGGCGGATTATTCGAGTTCATCTGGAATCCCGGCTGCTTTAGGATGGCCGCCGGCGACGGCGTGGCCAGGGCGGAGAGCGGTGTCCTCTGACATAGAACCCATGGCGAAGAAGGTGGTGGCCGGGTCGATCTGGATGATCGGCCTGCGCTGGTCCATGCGCCTGGTCGGCTTCCTCAGCACGGTGATCCTGGCCCGGCTGCTGACGCCCGACGATTTCGGCCTGATCGCCATGGGCTTCATCGCCGCGGGTTTCGTCACCGCGCTCACCGAGGCCGGCTCCTACATGGCGCTCATCCGCCATCCGGACCCGCAGCGGGTGCATTACGACACGGCCTGGACGTTCAACGTCATTCTGGGGCTGGGCGCGGGCGGCGCCATCGCCGTCCTGTCGCCGCTGGCGCCGCTCTATTTCGACGATCCGCGGCTGATCCAGGTGCTGCTGGTCATCGCGCTCGCCACGGCGATCGACGGCTTCGACAACATCGGCACGGTGGAGTTCCGCCGCAACTTCCAGTTCGGACGCCAGTTCTGGGTGCAGTTCTGGCCGCGCATCGTCGGCTTCGTGGTGACCGTCGGCGTCGCCGTCGCCTACCGCAGCTACTGGGCGCTGATCCTCGGCATCCTGGCGCGGGTCGTGGCGGAGGTCGCCACCAGCTACGTCATGCATCCGTACCGGCCGCGCTTCTCGCTGGCGGCGCGGGGCGAACTGCTGAGCTTCTCCCTGTGGACGTCGTTCGGCAGCCTCGGCGGTTTCCTCGAGCAGCGGCTCGACCAGTTCGTCCTCGGCGGCCTGGTACAGCCGGCGCGCCTCGGCCTCTACTACCTGGCCACCAACGTCGCCGAGATGGCGACGCGGGAGCTGGTCTCACCCTTGAGCCCGGTGGTCTATTCCGCCTACAGCCGCATCCACCAGGACGTGCCGCGCCTGTCCACGGCGGTGGTGAAGACGGTCGGCGCGGCGGCGATGCTGGGCTTCGCCGCCAGCCTGGGCCTCTACGCTTTGTCCCGCGAGTTCGTGCTGGCGGTCTACGGCACGCAGTGGGCGGGCGCGACGGTGCTGCTGCAGATCCTTGCTTTCTCCGCGCTGGGCGCGTGCGTGCGCACGGTGACGGCGCCGCTGCTCGTCGCCCAGGGTCGCCAGCGGACCACGGCGCTGATCTCCTGGGGACAGGTCGCCGCCGCGGCGGTGCTGATGCCGCTGGCCTACTACGAGGCCGAAATGGGCGGTATCGCCGTCGCCCGTAGCGGCCTCGACATCGCCGTGGCGCTGCTGTCCATGGTGCTGGCGCTGCGGCCGCACCCGGGCCTGCTGAGCCGGCTGTTCGCCGTGTTCGGCCGGTTCATCGCGGCGGCGGTGCTGATGGTGGCGGCGATCCGGGCCAGCCAGTCGCTGCTGCCGCTCGAGCCGGTGGCGTCCCTCTGCCTCAACATTCCCTTGGGCGCGGCGGTCTATGGCTGCGGCGTGCTGGCGTTCTGGCAGCTCGCCGGCCGCCCCGAAGGCGCCGAGAGCGAGACTCTGGAACATCTCGGCGAGTATGCCGGGACGCTCCGGCGGCGGCTCCGGGGAAATCCCTGACGACGGTTGCGAGTCGGGAGCGGTTGATCTAGCGTGAACCCGAACCGTTCTCATGCAAGGGGAAGACCATGGCAAGCGCAGACGACGTACCCGATTATCATCAGAGCAGCAGCCGGTCCGCGCCGACCGGGCAGACCTTCTTTCCCAAGGACAAGAACAATGTTCTGCTGGTCACCCGCGGCCATCCGTTCGCCCGCGACCCGTTCTACAACATCTTCGAGTCCAACCAGGAGATCGAGTATTCGGCTGTCGAGCATCCCGCGGCGCAGCTGATGTTCAACCCGGAAGTGGCCAAGCACTTCGACTGCTACGTGCTCTACGACATGCCCGGTGTCGAGTTCAACCGCGTGCCCGGCAGCGGCGGCGTGCCCACCTTCCACGAGCCGCCCCAGTTCTACAAGGACGGGTTGATGGCCATGCTGGAAGAGGGCTTCCCGCTGGTCATCATGCACCATGCCTGCGCCTCCTGGCCGGCCTGGCCGGAATGGTCGGAGATCGTCGGCGGCCACTTCCTCTACCAGCCCATGAAGTCGCGCGGCGTCGACCGGCCGGACTCGGGCTACAACATCGACGTGCCGCACAAGGTGTCGCCGGCGATGAAGCACCCGATCACCGAGGGCATCGAGCCGTTCGAGATCGTCGACGAAGTCTACATGTTCGAGGTGTTCGAGGATTCGGTGACGCCGCTGTTCACCAGCAACTGGCCGTTCACCAAGGAAAACTTCTACTCCTCCAAGCTCGCGCTGGCCGGCACCTTCAACTCCAACGAAGGCTGGGAGCATCCGCCGAGCAGCAACCTGGTCGGCTGGATCAAGACCTACAAGAACAGCCCGATCGTCTACCTGCAGTTCGGCGACGGGCCGGCGACCTACAAGAACGAGACGTTCCGCAAGATTCTGGCGAACGCGATCCGCTGGGCGTCGTCGGACGAAGCCAAGGCCTGGGCGCGCGAGCAGGCCAAGCAGGCGGCCGAATAGGACCCCTTCAGGGGCGTGCCGGAAGAGGGGCCCGCGGGCCCCTCTTTTCGTTCGAGCCGCGGGCGCCCGCTACTGGGCCGTCATGCCGCCGTCGACGGTGAACTCGGCCCCGGTGACGTAGCTGGATTCGTCCGACGCCAGGTAGAGGATGCAGTTGGCGATGTCTTCCGGCTCGCCGAGCCGGGTCAGCGGCAGGCCGGCCGTCGCGGCGCGGCCGGCTTCCTTGTCGCCGCTGCGGGCGCCGGCCTGCATGTTGGTCCAGATCACGCCAGGGTGCACCGAGTTGCACCGGATGTTGTCCTGGCCCAGTTCCATCGCCAGCGACTTGGTCATCAGCCGTACGCCGCCCTTCGAGGCGCCGTAGGCGATGCAGGTCCGCAGGCCGATCAGGCCGGCCACCGACGACATGTTGACGATGGAGCCGCCGCCCGACTTGCGCAGCTCCGGCACCGCCGCCTTGCAGCCCAGGAACACGCTGGTCAGGTTGACCTCGATCTGGCGGTTCCAGTCGGCCAGCGTCAGGTCGTCCAGAGGCTTCAGCACGGCGATGCCGGCGTTGTTTACCAGCACGTCCAGCCTGCCGTAGGTGGCGACGGTCTTGACGACCACCTCGGCCCACACGGCTTCCGACGTCACGTCCTGCTGCATGGCGAACGCGTCGCCGCCGGCGTCGCGGATCTTGCGCGCGCAGTCCTCGGCCCCGTCCATGTCCACGTCGGTCACCACCAGCCTGGCGCCCTCGCGCGCCAGCGTCATGGCCGTGGTGCGGCCCAGCCCCGGATCGGAGGCGGCCCCGGTGACGATGGCGACCTTGCCCTCAACTCTTCCCATGTCTCTCCCCTTCGCTGTCAGGACGGCGAGTATGGCAATCCCCCCGCCGGAGCGAAACGGCAATTCGCCTTGTCGCGCCGCCGCGCGCCGCTTAGGTTTCCCACCTAGTAACAGTCATCCGTGCAGGGGAGAGACCGATGACCGACGCGAAGAACCGACAGTTCCTCATCGCCGCCCGGCCCAAGGGCATGGTGAAGGAAAGCGACTTCCGCTATGCGGAGACTGCCGTTCCTGAGCCGGGCGAGGGCGAGTTCCTGGTGCACAACGAGATCGTCGCCGTCGAGCCGGCGCTGCGCGGCCAGATGGAGAACCGGGCCAACTACGCCGCGCCGCTGCAGATCGGCGACGTGATGCGCGCGCTGGGCGCCGGCACGGTGGTGAAGTCGAACAACCCGGACTTTCCGGTGGGCCAGAAGGTGCAGGGCCTGTTCGGCTTCCAGGACTACCTGGTGTCGGACGGCAAGGGCATGATCGGCAGGATTCCCGACGGCGTGTCGGGCGAGGCGGCGCTCTACGTCTTTGGTGGCACCGGCTACACCGCCTATTACGGCATGGCCGAGGTCGGCCATCCGAAGGCGGGCGACACCGTGCTGGTGTCGGGCGCGGCCGGCGCCGTCGGCTCGCTGGCGGGCCAGATCGCCAAGATCCTGGGCGCCGCCAAGGTGGTGGGCATCGCCGGCTCGGACGAGAAGTGCCGCTGGCTGACCGATGAGCTCGGCTTCGACGCTGCCATCAACTACAAGACCGAGGACGTCGCGGCGCGGGTGAAGGAGCTGTTCCCCAAGGGCATGGACGTCTACTACGACAATGTGGGCGGCGAGATCCTCGACATCGCGCTCGCCAACCTGGCGCAGGGCGCCCGGGTGGTGCTGTGCGGCGGCATCTCCCGCTACAACAAGGAAGGCCCGATCGAGGGGCCGAAGAACTACTTCAACCTGGTCTATGCCCGCGCGACCATGACCGGCTTCATCATCGTCGACCACGTCCACCGCTATAGGGAATGGTCGCAGATCATGGGCAAGTGGATCGCCGAGGGGAAGCTGAAGTACCGGGTCGACATGATCGAGGGCTTCGAGAACCTGCCGAAGGGCCTGATCCGCCTGTTCACCGGCGAGAACATCGGCAAGCAGCTGATCCGCATCGCCTGACCGCCGGCCGTTGCCGGGCCCGCGCCGAGCCCGTAGATTTGGTGGCGGGATAGACCGAACCGGGGGAACACCATGCCGATCGATGGCCTGCACCTGCTTGCCGACATTCCGCGCTACTGGGCGCCGAAGCGGCCCGACAAGGCGGCGACCGTGTTCGAGGGGAACATCGTCACCTGGGCGGATTTCGACCGGCTGACCAGCCAGGTCGGCAACGGCATCATCGAGGCGGGCGTGAAGCCCCAGGGCCGCGTCGGCTACCTGGGCAAGAACTCCGACCTCTACTTCCAGCTGCTGTTCGGCGCCGCCAAGGCCAACGCGGTGATGGTCGGCATCAACTGGCGCCTGGCGCCGCCGGAGGTCGAGTACATCGTCAACGACGCCGGCATCGAGGTGCTGTTCGTCGAGGAGGAGTTCTTCGGCGTGATCGGCCAGGTCCGCGAGCATCTGGCGCCGGTTCGGCTGTTCGTCGCCATGTCGGGCCACGGCCACGGCTGGGAAGCCTACGCCGACTGGCGGGACGGCCAGTCCGACCAGGACCCGCGCCTGCCGGCCGACCCGGAGGACGTCTGCGTCCAGCTCTACACCTCCGGCACCACCGGCCGGCCCAAGGGCGTCCAGCTCAGCCACCGCGGCTTCTTCGTGCAGCGCGCCGCCGACGAGATGGCCGGGGAATGGAACAGCTGGAACGAGCGGGACGTGATCATGATCCCCATGCCTGTGTTCCATGTGGGCGGCACCGGCTGGGGCTTCCAGGGCTTCTACAACGGCGCCACCCAGGTGATCCTGGGGCAGGCCGAACCGGGGCAGATCATCGACACGATCCAGGAGTACCGGGTGACCAAGGTGTTCGTGGTGCCCGCCGTGCTCCAGTTCATGCTGCAGCACGAGAAGGCGAAGACCGCCGACTTCTCCCACGTCCGGGTGGTGCTCTACGGCGCCTCGCCGATCCCCGAGGAGGTGCTGGTCAAGGCGCTCGACACCTTCAAATGCCCGTTCGTCCAGCTCTACGGCATGACCGAGACCAGCGGGTCGGTCACCTACCTGCCGCCCGAGGTCCACGTGCCCGGCTCGACCAAGCTGCGCAGCTGCGGCGTGCCGTTCCACGGCGTCGAGATCATCATCGCCGACGGCGAAGGCAACCCGCAGCCGCCCGGCCAGGTGGGCGAGATCCTGATCCGCAGCCCGGCGATCATGAAGGGCTACTGGAACCTGCCCGAGGCCACGGCCGAGGCGGTGAAGGACGGCTGGTACCACTCCGGCGACGCCGGCTACATGGACGAGGACGGCTACATCTACGTCTACGACCGGGTGAAGGACATGATCGTCTCCGGCGGCGAGAACATCTACCCAGCCGAGGTGGAAAGCGCCCTGTTCAAGCATCCAGCCGTGGCCGACGCTGCGGTGATCGGCGTGCCCAGCGAGCGCTGGGGCGAGGAGGTGAAGGCCGTGGTGGTGAGGGAGCCGGACACCCACCTCACCGAGCAGGAACTGATCGCCTTCGTGCGCACCCAGATCGCCGGCTACAAGACGCCCAAGTCGGTGGATTTCGTCGAGACCCTGCCGCGCAACCCGTCCGGCAAGCTGCTGAAGAAGGATCTGCGCGAGGCCTACTGGAAGGACCAGGCAAGGCGGGTGGGCTGAGTTCATCTTCACGGCCGGGCTTCGCGACGGGGCCCTTCGTCAGGCTCAGGCCCGCTCCTCAGCCCCAACGGCTTTTATTTAATATCAATCCGTTAACCCTGAGGGGGGCGCCGGAGGCGGCCGTCGCGAAGGGCGGGCAGGTCCTCAACGCCGTCTTGCGCCCCGCGCCGGCAGCCCGTAGACAGGGCCGGAAAGTCATTCGCGCAGGAACCTTCCCCACATGCTGATCGACGGCCTCAACGTGCTCGCCGACATCCCGCGCCATTGGGCGCGCCGCCGGCCGGATCGGACCTGCACCATCTTCGGGGACCGGGCCGTCTCCTGGGCCGAGTTCGACCGCTGTTGCAGCTGCGTCGCCAGCGGGTTGGTCGCCGAGGGCGTCGGGCCGCAGGGCCGCATCGGCTATCTGGGCCGCAATTCCGACCTTTATTTCCAGCTGCTGTTCGGCGCCGCCAAGGCCAACGTGGTGATGGTGGCCGTCAACTCCCGGCTGGCCGCGCCCGAGGTGGAGTACGTGCTGAGCGACGCGGGCGTCGAGGTGCTGTTCGTCGAGCCGGATTTCCTGCCGCTCGCCCGCCAGGCCGCCTCCCGCGCCGGGGGCGGGCCGCGGCTGATGGTCGCCATGGGCGAGGCCGACGGTCTGGAGACCTACGAAAGCTGGCGCGACCGGCAGGCCGACGCCGATCCGATGGTCCCCTCCGCGCCCGACGACGTCTGCGCCCAGCTCTACACCTCCGGCACCACCGGCCTGCCCAAGGGCGTGCAGATCATGCATCTGGGGCTGATCGCCCAGCGAGCGGCCTATCTGGCGTCCGGCGACTGGGCGCAGTGGCGCGACGACGACGTCAGCATGGTGCCCATGCCGGTGTTCCACGTGGGCGGCACGGGCTGGGGCTTCCAGGCCTTCTACCACGGCGCCACCCAGGTGATCCTCTCCCAGGCCGACCCGGGCGCGATCATCGACGCGATCCAGCGGCACCGGGTCACCAACGTGTTCGTGGTGCCGGCGGTGCTGCGCACCATGCTGGAGCATCCGGCGGCCAAGGGCGCCGACTTCTCCCATGTCCGCGTGGTCCACTACGGCGCCTCGCCCATTCCGGAGGCGGTGCTGGAGAAGGCGCTCGCCACCTTCGACTGCCCGTTCGTGCAGCGCTACGGCATGACCGAGTCGAGCGGCACCGTCACCTACCTGCCGCCCGAGGACCACGTGCCCGGCTCGCCCCGGCTGCGCAGCTGCGGCCTGCCGTTCCCCGGCGCCGAGATCGTCATCGGCGGCGCGGACGACCGGCCGCTGCCGCCGGGCGAGGTGGGCGAGATCCTGATCCGCGCGCCCTGGCTGATGAAGGGCTACTGGCGGCGGCCCGACGCCACCGCCGAGGCCACGCGCGGCGGCTGGTACCATTCGGGCGACGCCGGCTACCGGGACCAGGACGGCTACATCTACCTGCACGACCGGGTGAAGGACATGATCGTCTCGGGCGGCGAGAACATCTATCCTGCCGAGGTGGAGAGCG
>WGNW01000041.1 GCA_016124315.1 Alphaproteobacteria bacterium | reverse complement strand
TGAGGCGCGTGCCGAAGCCCGGCTCGCCGGGCCCTTCGACCGGCGGACCGTCCTGCTCCTCCCACATCAACTCGACTGTGCGCTCACCTTCGTCGTCATTCCAGCAATGCCAGGCAAGCTGGATTCTGCCGGCGGGCGCTGACAAGGCACCGTAGCTGGCGGCGTTGCTCACCAGTTCGTGGAAGGTCATGGCAAGGGTGAGGGTGGCGCGCGGTCCGAACAGGATGTCTTCTCCCTCCATCCGCACGCGGCCGCCGGAATAGGCCGACAGGGCGTCGCCGACGATGGAGCGCAGGGAGGTCTCCTGCCATTGGCTGTGGACCAGCAGGTCGTGGGCTCGGCTCAGCGCCAGCAGTCGGGCGCCGAAGGATTCCCGGAACTCGTCCGCCGCCTCCGTGTAGCGCTGGGTCTGCCTGGCGATGGCATAGCCCGTCGCCAGCGCATTCTTCACCCGGTGGTTGAGCTCGCGGGAGAACAGCGTGTGCCGTTCGTCCGCCAGCTTTTCGTGGGTGATGTCGACGAGCGCGTTGATCGCGCCCACGAAGGTTCCCGAGTCGTCGAACAGCGGCGTCGGATAGGGCATCACCGCCGTCCGGGCCCCGCCGGGCGTCTCGATCACCACCTCCTGGTTCCTGACCGGCCGGCGCTCCCTGAGGGTCTGAGCCATGGGACAGGCATCGACCGCCATCAGCCGCCCGTCGGCGTAGTAGATCTTCCACGATCCGCACCAGCGGGCGGTGCCGATTGCCGGCGCATAGCCCCACAGGTCGGCCGCCGCCTGGTTGTAGAAGGTCAGGTATCCTTCGGCATCGGTCAGGTAGACCGCGAGGGGCATTGCTTCGAAGAGAGCGCGGACGCGTTCGTCGGATGCCGGTCCGGCGCCGGGCCATGACTGGAAGGTGATGATGGCGTAGCCTGGCTCGCCGCCGCCCGGCAGCCGGCGGGCATTGACCAGGAAGCATCTGCCGGCGCCGGTGCCCGATTCCACCGCCAGGACGGCGCCCGCCAGTTCGTCCCCGGAGCGCAGGGCCCGCAAAATGCGGTCGACGCCGCTGGGCGCGCTCCACGTCTCGGCCAGGCCGGCGCCCATCGCCGGTTCGCCGCCCCAGAGGTCGGCCGCCTTTGGATTGAAATGGACGATGCGGCCCGCCCCGTCGCAGATGCAGGCCGCGGTTGGAAGCAGATGCAGCATAGCGTCCGGTCGCCACTCGATCCCGGTCATGAATGTCACGTTTCGCTGAGCGTCCGATGAGCCTTCGCTCATGTCGACTCTCCCCCTGGACACCACCGTGCCCGTGTGTCGCGGCACCTGCCACCGCCTCAGCCCCAACGAGTTCAAGCCGGAACGACTTTCCCCTCGGTTATTTCTTCCGATGCTTCCGCGCCTTGCGAAGAATGCCTGGAACAGGCGGGCAAGCCCCTGAGCGGTCAACGGAAACGGAAACGGCCAGTTCCCGGCATTCTCGCCGCGCCGCGATTTTTTTGGAGCGGGGCTCATGCGGCCGGTGTTTTCGGGGGCGCCGCGCGGCGCCAGGGACGATGTCAAGGCGCGCCTCAGCCTGCGGGGCCGCCCTGGACGCCGGCGCTCCCGCCGTTCATCAGCGAACGCACCACCTGCTGGAGGTCGCTTTCGGCGAACGGCTTGGGGAGCACCGGGAATTGGGCATATTCCTTGAGGCTGTCGACGCCGTAACCGGTGAAGAACGCAAACGGAATGCGACGCTCCTCAAGCACGCGGGCGACCTCGAAAGTCTCCTTGCCATGCAGCTTCAGGTCGAGGATGACACAGCCAAAATCGCCGTCGCGCGCCGATGCCAGCGCGCCTTCCAGCCGCCCTTCGACCTGCACGTCCACGACACCGAGATCGCGCAGCATCTCCTCCAGCAGCATGGCGATGGCCGGATCATCCTCCACCAGAAGTACCCGCGACGATGGCATCCTCTTCCCCCAAAAGAACTATGGCAACTTCGAGCGGCAGGTTGGGTGCGTCAAGCTCCGCTGCGCCCCCGTATCCTAAGGGCGAACCGACCCACCATCCACCAATCCCCTTGCCTCCGCGGGCACGGAGACATCGGCAGGGCATACAACACCCAGGGCTTCGATTGGTTCCGCGCGCATTGCGTTTTCATGCAGCGCGCCGTGCAGGGCAGTCGTTAGCCCTGCATCAGACGGTCCACCTCGGCGCGCGCCCGGGCCACCCGACTGCGAATGGTGCCGATGGGACAGCCGCAGATTTCCGCCGCTTCCTGGTACGACACGCCGCCCGCACCGACCAGGACCAGGGCCTCGCGCCAAGCCTCGGGCAACTTCATCAGCGCCCGCTGCAGGTCGTCGAGGATCAGCCGGCGATCCTGCGACGGTGGCGTGGTGATCATGTCGTCGGTCAGGTCCTTCCCCGATTCCATGCGGGTGGACTGCTTGCGCCGGTCGGAAAGGAACGCGTTGCGCAGGATCACGAACGTCCAGGCGCGAAAGCTGGTGCCGGCCCGGAACCGCTCGCGCGCCGCCCAGGCCTTCATCATCGTTTCCTGAACGAGATCGTCGGCAAGGTCCCTGGACCCGGAGAGGCTGCGCCCGAAGGCGCGGAGCGACGGCAGGACGGCCTCGAGTTCATGGGCGAATTCCTCGTCGGTCAGCGTCTGCTCCGGCTCCGCCCGTTCCTGCTCTGTCACGCGTACTCCGTCCCCAGTGCCCAATATCCAGCCGCCGCGAGCACGCGGAACGCCCAAAGGAGAGCACTGTTCGTAGCGTGAGACGATGCGGTTCAGCCCTCGGGGGCCGATTGGATGACCTCGCGAACCTTAAGGGCCAATTGTTCCAGCGTAAATGGCTTCCCGATGAGATGGACGCCCGGATCGACGATCCCGTTGTGCACGACGGCATTGCGCGTGTAGCCGGTGATGAAGAGGACCTTGAGCGCGGCGCGCTTCTGGCGGGCGATGTCGGCAAGCTGCCGGCCATTCATTTCGGGCATGACGATGTCGGTCAGCAACAGCTCGACCTCCGGATGATCGTCGAGCAGATTGAGCGCCATGCGGCCGCCATCGGCGTGGATCACCGTGTAGTCGAGCTCTCTCAGCGCGTCCACCGTCATGCGCCGGACGCGCTCGTCGTCCTCCACCACGAGGATCACGTGACTCGGATCGCCCCCCGGCGGCTCGGCGATGTACGGCCCGTCCCGCCTCAGCGCGTCGGTCAACCCGAAGTAGCGCGGCAGGTAGATCTTGACGGTCGTGCCGGAGCCCGGCTCGGAATAAATCTTCACGTGGCCGCCCGACTGGTGGACGAAGCCGTGCACCTGCGACAGACCGAGACCGGTCCCCTGCCCCGGATCCTTGGTGGTGAAGAACGGATCGAACGCCTTGGCGACGATCTCGGGCGTCATGCCGGCGCCGGTGTCGGTGACGGCCAGCAGCACGTACTGACCCGCCGGGACGCCCACGTGGTGCGCCGCGTACAGATCGTCGAGATGGGCGTTGGCCGTTTCAATCGTCAGCTTGCCGCCATCGGCCATGGCGTCGCGGGCATTGACCGCAAGGTTGAGCAGCGCGTTCTCCAGCTGGCCGCGATCGACATGGACGGGCCACAGCCCTCCGGCGAGAACGGTCTCGATACGGATGGCGCCGCCCAGCGTGCGGCTCAGCAGTTCGGAAAGGTTCGACACCAGCCGGTTCATGTCGACGGCCTCGGGCTGCAGCGCCTGGCGCCGCGCGAAGGCGAGCATGCGGTTGGTCAGGGTAGCGGCACGCTCGGCACCTTCGAGCGCATTGTCCATGTAACGGCCCAGGCCACTCTCACCCCGCGCCGAGCGGCGCTTCAGCAGGTTGAGGTTGCCGATGATCACCGCCAGCATGTTGTTGAAATCATGCGCGAGGCCGCCAGTGAGTTGGCCAAGGGCCTCGAGCTTCTGCGAGTGGCGCAGCCGCTCTTCCGCGTCCTCGCGCTCCCGCGCTTCGGTCCGGAGCCGGCTGTTGGCCGATCTCAGGTCGTCCCGCGCCGCCAGCAGGCCCTCATTGCGCCGGTAGGCGTCGTAGATCGCGAAGAACGCCAGCAGCACCACGCCGATGATGGCGGCGACGATCAGGAATTCCATACGGTCGACGGTCCGCGCGGTCTGGGACTTGAGGGTCGCCAGCGCCTGTTCCTCGTTCCGGCCCAGGCCCGTGACGATGCCGCGCGCCCGGTCCATCAGCACCTTGCCCAGGCCGCCCCGCACCACGCCGCGCGCGGCCTCCACATGGCCGGCGCGGTAGAGGCCGATGGCCCGGTTGAGCACCTCCATCCGTCGCGTGATGGCATCGGAAAGATCGCGCATGGCGGCGGCATGCTCGGGCGTCCTGGCGAGCAGGTGTTGCACGTCGCGGAAATAGTCGTCGATTTGTGGCGTCGCCTTGTTGTAGGGCTCCAGAAAACGGCTCTCGCCGGTGATCAGGTAGCCTCGGCCGCCGGTTTCCGCGTCCTGCAGCGCCGAGAGCAGCTGCCAAAGACGGTCCCGTACCTCGAGCGACTGCCGCATGCGCTGGTCCAGGGCGTTCTGGCTGGAGATCAGCGACCCCGTGGCCGCGACGACTCCCATCAGCAACAGGAAGCCGACGACCAGCGGAACGATACTCTTCATGAGCGGACCCGGACCGGCGCCCGAGCGCGGCTGCCTCGCTCGATCGCAAGTGGATGGTGATCAAGCGCTTGGCATGCCAACGGCGTTCGGCCTCCTCCTGGGGGCAGGCGTGCCGGCAATACCGTCCCGCCGCCCTCTCATGTTACCCCGAAGGCGCGGTATGGGAACACTCCCCAAGTACAAGGTGCAGGCCCTGGCGCCAACGAGTCTCAGACGGCCAGTTCGGGCCGGTCGCGGAACTCCTCCAGGGCTTCCGGATTGGCCAGGGCTTCCTTGTTCTTGATCGGCCGGCCGTGCACCGCCTCGCGAACCGCCAGTTCGACGATCTTGCCGCTCTTGGTGCGCGGGATGTCGCCGACAACGCAGATGCGCGACGGCACGTGGCGGGGCGTAGTGTTGCTGCGGATCTGCGTCTTGATCCTGCGCTCCAGGGCCTCGTCCAGCACGACACCGTCGCGCAGCCGGACGAACAACACGATCCGCGTGTCGTTGTCCCACTCCTGGCCGATCACCAGGGACTCCAGCACGTCATCGATCTGCTCCACCTGGCGGTAGATCTCGGCCGTACCGATGCGCACCCCGCCGGCATTCAGCGTCGCATCGGAGCGGCCGTAGATGACGTAGCCGCCATGGACGGTGCGGGCGATGAAGTCGCCGTGGCACCAGATGCCGGGGAACTTCTCGAAATAGGCCGCCAGGTAGCGCGCGTCGCCGGGATCGTTCCAGAAGCCGATGGGCATCGACGGAAAGGGCTTCGTGCACACCAGTTCGCCCTTCTCGCCGTCGGACACCGGCGCGCCGTCCTCGTCCAGGATGGCGACCGCCATGCCCAGGCCGGGCGCCTGGATCTCGCCCTGCCACACGGGCAGCGTCGGGCTGCACAGCACGAAGCAGGACAGCAGGTCGGTGCCGCCGGAGATGGAGGCCAGGTGGACGTCGTCCTTAATCTTCTCGTAGACGTAGTCGAAGCTCTCGGGCACCAGCGGCGAGCCGGTCGAGCCGATCATCCGCACGCTGGCCAGGCTGTGGGTCCGCTTCGGCTCCATCCCCGCCTTGTTGCAGGCGTCGATGAACTTGGCCGAGGTGCCGAACAGGGTGATCCCCGCCTCGTCGGCATAGTCGAACAGCACGTTGCCTCCGGGGTGGAACGGCGAGCCGTCATAGAGCACCAGGGTCGCCTCCACCGCCAGCGCCGACACCAGCCAGTTCCACATCATCCAGCCGCAGGTGGTGAACCAGAATGCCTTGTCGCCCGGCCTGACGTCGCCGTTGAGGGTGTGCTCCTTGAGATGCTGCAGCAGCGTGCCGCCCTGGCCGTGGACGATGCATTTCGGCACGCCGGTCGTGCCCGAGGAGAACATGATGTAGAGCGGGTGATTGAAGGGCAGCTGGGCGAAGTCGATCTCGCCCGCCGCGTAGGGGGCGAGAAACGCGTCCAGGCCAACGGTCCTGTCATGTCCGGACACGTCGGGCGCGCCGGCCACGTAGGGCACGACCACGGCCCGAACGATGCTCGGGATGCGCTCGAAGATGTCGTCGAGCTTGTCCAGGCAGGAGATCGTCTTGCCGGCGTAGTAGTAGCCGTCGGCCAGCACCAGCAGCTTGGGCTCGATCTGACCGAACCGGTCGACCACGCCCTGGACGCCGAAGTCCGGCGACGCCGAACTGAAGACGGCGCCGATGCTGTTGGCGGCCAGCATGGCGATGACCGTCTCGGGCATGTTGGGCATGTAGGCGGCCACCCGGTCGCCCTGCCCGACGCCCGCCGCCCGCATCGCCTGGGCCATGCGGGAAACCTGGTCGTGCATCTCGGCCCAGGTCAGCTGGCGGCTGACCTTGTCCTCGCCGCGGAAGATCAGCGCCGGCGAAGCGTCGCGTCGGCGCATCAGGTTCTGGGCGAAGCTGAGCCGCGCATCGGGGAAGAACCGCGCGCCCGGCATCCGGTCGCCATCGGCGAGCACCCGCTCGCCGCGCGTCTCCGCCCGCACGCCGCAGAAATCCCAGACGCTGGACCAGAACTTCTCCGGCTCCTCGACCGACCACCGCCAGAGGATCTGGTAGTCGGGTACGCGCGCGCCCCACACGGCCTCGACCTGCCGCATGAACCGGGTGATGTTGGCGCCGGCGATGCGCTCGGCCGACGGGCGCCAAAGCGGCGCGGACTGGGTTTCCTGCACGGGCGTTCCTCCTGTTGCGCCGTTTCTCCGGGGCTATTCCATGAACCAGCCGTGGCTGACGATGAGCGACTGCCCGGTCAGGGCGTTGCTGGGGAAAGCGGCGAAGAACAAGGCGACCTCCGCCACATCCTCGATGGTGGTGAACTCCTTGTCGACCGTGTTGCCGAGCATGATGCGGCTGACCACTTCCTCCTCGGAGATTCCCAGTTCCTTGGCCTGCTCGGGAATCTGCTTGTCCACCAGCGGCGTGCGGACGAAGCCGGGACAGATGACGTTGGCGCGCACGCCCTGGGCGGCGCAATCCTTGGAGATGACGCGCGCCAGACCGAGCAGGCCGTGCTTTGCCGTCACGTAGGCGGATTTGAGCGGCGAGGCTTCCTTGGAATGCACCGAGCCCATGAAGATCACCGAGCCGCCGCCGCGCTTGTACATGTGCGGCAGGCAGGCCTTCGACGTCAGGAAGGCGCCGTCGAGATGGATGGCGAGCATCTTCTTCCAGTCGGCGAAGGGGAACTCATCGATCTTGTGCACGATCTGGATGCCGGCGTTGGACACCAGGATGTCGATGCCGCCGAAGCGCTCGGCCACCGCCGCCACGCCGTCGTTCACCGCCTTCTCGTCAGTGACGTCCATGGCGACGCCGATCGCCGAGCCCGGCCCCATCGCGGTGAGTTCCTTCGCCGTCGCCTCGGCGGACGCGAGATCGAGGTCCGCGATCGCAACGACCGCCCCCTCCTGCACGTAGCGGCGGGCGACGCCTTCGCCGATGCCGCGGGCGGCGCCGGTGACGATGCAAACCTTGTCCTTCAGCTTCACGGTACTCTCCTGTTTCAGTAGCGGCCGTCGCGTGTGAGATCGAGAACCGTCACGCCCGCCTCGGCCTTGCCGCGGTCCTGCCACGCCGGGTGATCGAAGGTGCGGCGCACGTCGGTGGCGCCCGCCCGCCAATGTTCCGCCACCGAAAAGCGCGAGAACTCGGCGTCCTTGGATTGGGTGAAGTAGTTTTTCCGTCGGTGGATGAGGTGGACGATGGTGATCGCCGCGCCGCAACTGATCTCCTGGAAGCGGCGGGCGTCCGGATCGTCCCTGAGGTGCTCGGGCAGCTTGGCGCAAAGCCGGTTCGCCGCCTGTCGCAGCTCCTGCAGTTCCTTCGCCACGTCGGTGTTGAGGCGGGTCCGGCTGGAAAAGCGGATGTCCTTCGCCCGCTCCTCCACGTCGGCGAGAGTCTCGGGCACCGGACCGCGTGCGCTGAACAGGTCGATCTGGAAGATCAGCATGTCCTGGCGCGGACGCTCCTCCAGCACGTATTCGAGCGGCGTGTTGGAGACCAGCCCGCCGTCCCAGTAGTACTCGCCGTCGATCTCCACGGGAGGAAAGCCGGGCGGCAGCGCACCGCTCGCCAGGACATGGTCGGGGCACACCTGCTGGTGGGCGGTGTCGAAATAAGCGAAGTTACCCGTGCGGATGTTGACCGCGCCGATGCTCAGGCGCAGCCGGCCGCTGTTGATCAGGTCGAAATCGGCAAGCCGTTCCAGCGTCGCCCGGAGCGGCGAGGTGTCGTAGACGCTGAGCGCCTGGGGCGCGCCCGGCGGGTAGAACGCGAAGGGCGGGAAACGGGGCACGAAGAAGCCCGGCAGACCGAGCGTGGCCGCCCACCCCGCGCTCGCGTTGTTGAAGACCTCCCGCGCCGCGACGCCGGGCAGCAGCGGTTCGGCGCGGAGATAGCCGGAGACCGTTTCCCAGAACTCCGTCAGCCGCTCCACCCGGCGTTCGGGCGGGTTGCCGGCGATGATGGCGGCGTTGATCGCGCCGATGGAAATCCCCGCCAGCCAGTCCGGCGTGTGGTCACCTGCCGCAAGCGCTTCGTAGACGCCGCCCTGGTAGGCACCCAGGGCACCGCCGCCCTGCAGGACCAGAACGGTCTTGGGAGGGGTGCCGTTCGCGGCGGGCTGCTTCATTGGAATTCCGTTGGTGCCCCGGTTTCAGCCATATTCATGAGGTCAGTCCTCCGGACGGACCGTGCCAGGCCATTTTGCTGCAGCGCAGCGCAACTCAACCCTGCAAAAATCCGGGGGCAGCCTCGTGCCGGCGGGGACGGGATCAATCTTCCGCGAGGACTTCCTGCACGCGGGCGGCCAGCGTCTCGATGGTGTAGGGCTTGGCGATCAGGTGCACGCCGGGGTCCAGGGTGCCCTGGTGAACGATGGCGTTGCGGGTGTAGCCGGTGGCGTAGAGCACCCGAAGGCCGGGCAACCTCCGGGTCGCCTCGGCGGCGAGCTGGCGCCCGTTCATGCCGGGCATGACCACGTCGGTGATCAGCAGCGCCACGTCCGGCTCCCGGTCCAGCGCCTCGAGCGCCTCGGCACCGCCCGAGGCCTCGACGACCACGTAGCCCAGTTCCTCCAGCATCGCCACGGTGCCGTGCCGCACGGCCTCCTCGTCCTCGACCACCAGAACCTTCTCGTGGCCATGGGCAAGCGGCGCAGCCGCGGACCGGCGAACCTCGGGGGGCTCCTTGGACACCGGCCGGTCGAGCCGCGGCAGGTAGAGCTTGACGGTGGTCCCGTAGCCCGCCTCGCTGTGGATGCGCACATGCCCACCCGACTGCTTGATGAAGCCGTGGACCTGGCTGAGGCCCAGCCCGGTGCCCTGGCCGGGTTCCTTGGTGGTGAAGAAGGGTTCGAACACCTTGTCGAGCACGTCCGGCGGAATGCCGGTTCCCGTGTCGGTGATGGCGATCATGACGTACTGACCGGCCGTGGCCTCGGCATTTTCCGCCGCGTAGTCCGCGTCGAGATAGGCGTTGCACGTTTCGATGGTCAGCTTGCCGCCGCCGGGCATGGCGTCCCTGCCGTTCACCACCAGGTTGAGGATGGCGTTCTCCAGGCCCGGCATGTCGATCCAGGTCCGCCACAGCCCGCCAGCCAGTACCGTCTCGATCTCGATATGCTCCGGGATGGTGTGCAGGAAGATGTCCGACATGCCGTTGATCAGCCGGTTGCAGTCCACCGCCTGGGGACTCAGCGCCTGCTGGCGGGAGAACGCCAGCAGCCGGCGGGTCAGGTTGGCCGCGCTCTCGGCGCCCTGCATGGCGCTGTCGATGTACTTTCCGACCTCGGCGTCGCCCCGCGCCAGGTGGCGCTTGGTCAGGCTGAGGCCGCCGATGATGACGGCGAGCATGTTGTTGAAGTCGTGGGCGATGCCGCCGGTCAGCTTGCCGATGGCCTCGATGCGCTGGAGCTGGCGCAGCTGCTGCTCGCTCTCCTCGCGCCGCCGGGTCTCCTCGACCAGGTCCGCCGAGCGCTCCTGTACCTGGTTCTCCAGGGAGTCCGTCAGGTCGCTCATTGCCCGGTTGCGCTCGAACAGGTTTCTCGACACCTGGACCATCGCGGCGTTGACGTCGCTGACCTCGCGGATGATGGACGGCGCCGGCTCCACCACCTCGCCCTCGTCGAGCCGGCGCACCCCGGCGTCCAGCGCCAGGAAGCCGCGGTGCAGGACGCGCGCGACCAGGAAGGCGAGCGCCAGCGCCGCCACGGTGACCAGCACGCCGGTGATCGAGAGATAGACCAGCGAATTGCGCAGCGGCGCCTCGAGCTGACGCACCGGCAGACCCACCGCCGCGGCCCAGCCGCTGGTCTGCGCGTATTCGACCACCGAGATCAGCGGAATACCCTCGAGGGAGTTGGTGACCACGAACCCGCGGTCGCCGTTGGCCATGTGACGGACCAGCGCCGGCACCAGATGATGGCCGGCGAACTTCTCGTTGAGGTGTGAGCGCCGGAGCTGGACGCCGTTCGGGTCGACGATGGAGACGATCCAGTCGGGCGGAACGCCGAGGGTGTTGATGACCTCGGCGAAGTCGATGCTGTAAAGGAACGTGGCCAGCACCCAGCGGATCCTGCCGTCCCGGGTCACCGGGATGCCGACGAAGGCATAGGTCTCGCCGGTGCCCCCATCGACCAGGACGTCCGAGATGTAGGCGCCCCGCTCGTTGTAGGAGGCGTGCAGCGCCTTCAGGTCGAGCTTCGGCAGCGCGCGGCGAGGCGGCGGAACCGAATTCACCACCCTGTTGCCCTCGGCGTCGTAGAGCGCGAAGGCTCGGCCGGCCTCGGCCGTGGTGTTGTGCACGCGCTCATCGAACGCCGCCACATTGTCGTTGCCGAGCAGGCTGGAGTGCTTGAGGGCCGACAGCGTCGCGATGGCGGTCTCGAACTCAGTGTCGACGGACCGCGCGACGCCGCGCGCGCCGGTTTCCAGCGTCGCCTGCGCCCGGTCGCGTTCGCTGCCGGCATATTGCAGCAACAGCAGCACGCCGAAGGCGAACAGGGGCAGGACCGCAAACGCGACAAGGCTGAACAGCAACACGCGGACCGGAATCCGCAATGCAGGACCTTGCCGGTTCAACGGATCACCGTCGCTAACATCTGAGGTCCCAAACAGCTCGATTGGCCCGCCGACGCGGACCGCGTCGGAGCAGCCCAGCGCGGCCGCCAGCTGGGAGTATGAGACGGGCCCGGTGCCCCCTGCAAGGACACACGACAGCAAATGCGAGCTAAACGCATGAAAGCGGTGGTGGGCTACCGCGCCCGCCGTCTCGGCCGAGTGCCGGGGGGCCGTCGCAAACGCAAACCCAGGAAACCCGACGGCCGCGCACACGTTCCCTCGGGCATGGAGAGGCGCCTGGGAACGTCTCCGAAACAAGCAAAGTGGAGGTGAAAATGCCGGGTGCCTGGCTTCATTATCTGGCCATCCTGTCGCTGGCCGTCGGCGCGCTCAGCGCCCTGTTCCTCGCGGCGGACGTCGCGCGACATCCGCAGAAGATGTGGATCATGGACGTGGTCTGGCCGACCTCCGGGCTGTTCGCCGGCCCCCTC
>WGNW01000027.1 GCA_016124315.1 Alphaproteobacteria bacterium | reverse complement strand
TGGCGTCGATGTCGAAGGTGACCTCGACCTGCGGCACGCCGCGCGGCGCCGGAGGAATGCCGACCAGATCGAACTGGCCGAGCATCTTGTTGTCCGCCGCCATCTCGCGCTCCCCCTGGAAGACCCGGATGGTGACGGCGTTCTGGTTGTCCTCCGCCGTCGAGAACACCTGGCTCTTATTGGTCGGGATGGTGGTGTTGCGGTCGATCAGCCGGGTGAACACGCCGCCCAGGGTCTCGATGCCCAGCGACAGCGGGGTCACGTCCAGCAGCAGCACGTCCTTGACGTCGCCCTGCAGCACGCCCGCCTGGATGGCGGCGCCCATGGCGACGACCTCGTCCGGGTTGACGCCCTTGTGGGGCTCACGGCCGAAGAATTCCTTCACCCGTTCCATGACGCGCGGCATGCGGGTCATGCCGCCCACCAGCACCACGTCGGCGATCTCGCCGGCCGACAGGCCCGCATCCTTCAGCGCCGCCTTGCACGGGGCGATGGTCCGCTCGATCAGCTCCTCGACCAGGGCTTCCAGCTTGGCGCGGGTGAGCTTCATGGTCAGATGCTTCGGCCCGGTGGCGTCGGCAGTGATGAACGGCAGGTTGACCTCGGTCTGCGTGGTGCTCGACAGCTCGATCTTGGCCTTCTCGGCGGCTTCCTTCAGCCGCTGCAGGGCCAGCCGGTCGCTGCGCAGGTCGATGCCGTTCTCCTTCTTGAACTCGTCGGCAAGGTAGTTGAGCAGGCGCATGTCGAAGTCTTCGCCGCCCAGGAAGGTGTCGCCGTTGGTAGACTTCACCTCGAACACGCCGTCGCCGATCTCCAGGATGGAGATGTCGAAGGTGCCGCCGCCCAAATCGTAGACCGCGATGGTCTTGCCCTCGGCCTTGTCGAGGCCGTAGGCGAGCGCCGCCGCCGTCGGCTCGTTGATGATGCGCAGCACCTCGAGGCCGGCGATCTTGCCGGCGTCCTTGGTGGCCTGACGCTGGGCGTCGTTGAAGTAGGCGGGCACGGTGATCACCGCCTGGGTGACGCTCTCGCCCAGGTACTTCTCGGCGTCCTCCTTCAGCTTCTGCAGGATGAAGGCGCTGATCTGGCTCGGGCTGTACTTGCTGCCGCGCGCCTCGACCCAGGCGTCGCCGTTGTCCGCCTTGATGATCGAGTAGGGCACCATGTCGATGTCCTTCTTCGTCGCCGGGTCGGCGAAGGTGCGGCCGATCAGGCGCTTGATGGCGAAGAAGGTGTTCTCCGGGTTGGTGACGGCCTGGCGCTTGGCCGACTGGCCCACCAGACGCTCGCCCTCGCCCGTAAACGCCACGATGGACGGCGTCGTGCGCGCGCCTTCCGCGTTTTCGATGACCTTGGCGTTCTTGCCGTCCATGACGGCGACGCACGAATTGGTCGTGCCCAGGTCGATGCCGATTACTTTAGCCATTGCTGCTGCTCTCCTCTTTTCCTTGTGGCTGACCGGGACGGCCACCTCATGCACCGCGCCGGCCCCCGTCGGGAGTGTCTAAATCTGGTCCGGCCGTTATATAGTGAGGCGGTTTTTGGGCTACAACCGGCCTGCCGCAAAATTCGTGAGTCGGCGCAACGCCTTGGGAACGGCCGGTTCGAGAGGGAGACGGAACCATCAGCGACGCCGAGGAGATCATCGCGCGGCTGGGGCTGCGGCCTCATCCCGAGGGCGGCCACTACGTGGAGACCCACCGCGCCGCCGCCGAGGGGCGCAGCCCCGTCACCGCCATCTACTATCTGCTGCGGGCGGGCGAGCGCTCCCACTGGCACCGGGTCGACGCCACCGAGATCTGGCACTGGTACGGTGGCGCGCCGCTGATGCTGCTGATCTCGGAGGACGCCGCCTCGGTCAGCCGCCACTTGCTCGGCAACCAGCTCGACCTCGGCCAGCGCCCGCAGGCGGTCATCCCGCCCGGCGCCTGGCAGGCGGCCGAGCCCCAGGGCGACTGGTGCCTGATCGGCTGCACCGTCGCCCCCGGCTTCGAGTTCGCCGGCTTCGAGATGGCCCCCGAAGGCTGGTCGCCGGGGAAGGGGTAGGGAGCCGATCCCCTTTTGGTCATCCCCGCGCACGCGGGGACCCAGCAGGGGAAGGGGCGAGGGCTGGATGAACGCAGGCCGAACCCTTACACTTCTTGCCGATAATGGCCCTGCGGCGCCCCTATGTTCGACGCCTTCGTCTACATCCTCGCAAGCCAGCGCAACGGAACGCTGTATATCGGCGTGACCACGGATCTTCCGCGGCGGATGCATGAGCACAGGACCGGCGTTTATCGCGGCTTTACCGCGCGCTACGGCGTCAAAACGCTGGTCTATTACGAGGCGCATGACGGGATCGAAGAAGCGATCCGGCGTGAGAAAGCCCTCAAGAAGTGGCGACGCCGGTGGAAGCTTCAGTTGATCGAGGACATGAACCCGGACTGGCTGGACCTCTACGACGAGATAGCGGCGCCGTAAGGCCGTGCCCTACGCCCTGCTGGGTCCCCGCGTGCGCGGGGATGACGGCTTGGGGGGGGCGCCCGATGGCCCTGCAGATCCCTGCGCCAGACGCCGCCTACAGCTCGGGCTTGTACCCCAGGAACGTCTCCGCGCGGAACACGGAGAGCAGCTCGAGGCCTTCCTTGTCCAGTTCCTCCGCGGCACCCTCCTGGCGGTCGACGATGGTCAGCACCTTGGCGACCTCGGCGCCCATGTCACGGAGGGTGCGCACCGCCTTGAGCACCGAGCCGCCGGTGGTGGTGACGTCCTCGATCATCAGCACCCGGGCGTCCTTCAGCGCCTCCTCGGAAGGCAGGCCCTCGATGGGCAGCCTCGTGCCGTGCTCCTTCACCTGCTTGCGCACGATCAGCCCGGTCACCGGCACGCCCGCCCACCAGCTCGCCATGGTGGCGCAGCACAGCGGCGGCACCGCGCCCAGCTCGAGGCCGGCAAGGAAGGCCGGCCGCTCGGTCCGGATCACCTCGACGAAGGCGGCGGCGATCAGCGCCGCGCCCTCGGGGTCCAGCATGGTGGGCTTCATGTTGAAGTAGAAGTTGCTCTCCCGGCCCGAGGCCAGCCGGATGATCTTGCCCATGCCGAACGACTTGGCGCGTATGATGTCGGCGAGCCGCGCCGGATCCGGCGCGAGGGCGGTGGCGATGTCGGGCATGGCGGAACCCCGCGGCGGTGAGCGTCGCCTCCGGTCATAACAGGCGGGTTTGCAAGCGGCAAGGAGCGGCGCACATCACTCACCGCTCGCATCGAGTGCGGCCCGCAGGGCTGCGTATCGAGATGCCCGTTCTGTCGGTGCTCCGGGTCTCGATACAATCCGGCGCGTCGCGCCGGATTGCTCGACCCGAGCGGGATTGGAGGGGAGCGAGGCAGGCGATGGCGGCTGCGCATCGTTCCACACCGGCGCTGCGAATCGCCACATTGCCCTGTGCCGCCCTGCCTGCAATCGTGGTAGCGGACTAACGGGGGAGGCGGCCATGCGGCTGCAGTTCGTCGGCTCCGGCGATGCGTTCGGCAGCGGGGGCCGGTTCAACATCTGCTTTCTCGTGCCGCGGGGAGACGACAGCTTCCTGATCGATTGCGGCGCCTCCAGCATGATCGCGCTCAGGAAGCTGGGCATCGATCCCAACACCATCCGCACCATCTTCGTGTCGCACCTGCACGGCGATCATTTCGGCGGGCTGCCGTTCTTCATCCTGGATGCCCAGTTCTACAGCCGCAGGAAGGGGCCGTTGACCCTGATCGGACCCACCGGCTTCGGCAAGCGGCTGGCTCAGGCGATGGAAGTGTTCTTCCCCGGCTCGTCGACGGCACCGCGCAAGTTCGAGACGGAAGTCCTGGAGGCCGCTCCGGGCGAGACAGGCACGGTCAACGGCATCGGCTTCAGGACGGTCGGCGTCCGGCACGCCTGCGGTGCGCCGCCGCTGGGTCTGCGGCTGGAATGCGACGGCCGCAGCATCGCCTATTCAGGCGACACCGAATGGACCGACGCGCTGGTCGACCTGGGCAAGGGCGCCGACCTGTTCATCGTCGAGGCGCTGACCTGGGACCGCAAGATCGCCCAGCACCTGGACTACGCCTCGGTGCGGGAGAACGCGGCGCGGATCGGCGCCAAGCGCATCGTGCTGACCCATTTCGGCCCGGACATGCTGGCCCGTCTGCCGGACGCCGGGCATGAGCATGCGGAGGACGGAGAGGTTATCCACTTCTGAACCCGCCGGTCCTACCAGGGATCTTCGCGCCACTGCAGGCCCTCGACCTGTCCGCTGTCGCGCAGGATGTCCTCGACCGCCTGCTTCAGCTCGGCGATGCGCTGCGCGACCTTGGCCCGCTTGAACACGTGCCAGGGTCTCGGCTTTTCGGGCCGCACGAAGCAATGGAGGCCGTAGTCGCCTTCGCCGGAATATCCGCAGCCGATGCTCATCCAGCAGAGCTTCTCCTCCAGCCCCACGTGCCAACCCCAGTCCTCCCTGATGGTGATCCGGATCGGAAATCCCCGCCCAGGCAGTTCCGCCTCCAGCAGCGCGGCGACGAAGCGACCTCCCTGCTCGATCTCGACGGATTCCTCCTCCTCCGTGAGCTTCGCCAGCTCGGCTGCGAGAACTTCGGTGTCGAACAAACTTCTGGTCTGGAAATGCAGTCGCCAACCCATGCGAACCCCCAACCCTCGGCAAATATGTCCTGCAGCCAAGAGTAGCCGGGTTGGCGGCGGAATCCAGGGATTTTACCGCATCCGTAACGGTCCTGATGATTGGCTGCGGCCGCACCCCGTTCCCGCTCGCATCGAGTGCGGCGCAGCGGCGTATCGAGACCCGAACGGCGAGGGAGAGCCGGCCGGCTCTCAGATCACGCCCTTGTCCTTCAGCGCCGCCATCTCGTCGGCGGACAGGCCCAGCAGGTCGCGGAACACGGCGTCGTTGTCCGCGCCCAGCGGCCTGCCGGTCCAGTCGATGGCGCCGGGCGTTCCGGTCAGCCGCGGCATGACGTTGGGCAGCGCCAGCTCGCCGATGCGGCTCTCCACCCGGGCGATGTTGCCGCGGGCGGCGTATTGCGGGTCGTCGAAGATCTCGTCCACCGCGTAGACCGGTCCGCACGGCACCTGGGCGTCGGCGCACCGGCCCAGCAGCTCGGCCCGGTCCATGGAGGCGGTCCAGTCGCCGACCATGGCGTCCACCTCGGCGCGCGCCGCCTCCCGCTTGGCGATGCTGCCGAAGCGGCCGTCGCCCGCCAGCTCGGGCCGGTCCATCAGCCGGGCCAGCCGCTCGAAGATCTTGTCGTTGGTGCAGGCGATCGCCACCCAGCGGCCGTCCCGCGTCGGGTAGTGGCTGTGCGGCACCGCGTTCACCGTGCCGGCGCCCATGCGCTGGCGCACGAAGCCGTTCTGCTGGTAGGAGGGCGCCAGCTCGTCGAGGATGCGGAAGATGCTCTCGTAGAGGCCGATGTCCACCATCTGGCCCTGGCCGGTCCGGTCGCGGGCGCGCAGCGCCAGCAGCACGCCGATGACGCCGTACATGCCCGACATGTAGTCGGCCAGCGTCGCCGAGCCGGGCGTCACCGGCTCCCGGTCCGGATGGCCGGCGAGGAACGAGATGCCGCCGAACGCGTTGGCGATGCGCCCGAAGCCGGGCAGCGCGCGCATCGGCCCGGTCTGGCCGTAGGCGGAGACCCGCAGCATCACCAGCGCCGGGTTCTCGGCCGACAGCGCGTCCCAGCCGACGCCCCAGCCCTCCAGCGTGCCGGGCTGGAAGTTCTCGCACACCACGTCGCCCTCGCGCGCCAGCCGTTTCAGCAGGGCGGCGCCCTCCGGGGTGCGCAGGTCGAGGGTGACCGGCCGCTTGTTGCGGCTCTCGCTCAGCCACACCAGCGAGTCGCCGCAGTCGGTGGGCGAGCCGAAGCGGCGCAGCGGGTCGCCGATCCGCGGCAGCTCCACCTTGATCACCTCGGCGCCGAACTCGGCCATCAGCGTCGCGCAGTAGGGCGCGGCGATGAAGGTGGCCAGGTCCAGCACGCGGATGCCGGCGAGGGGGCGGGGATCGTCGGAGGCGAAGGTCATGGTCTGCTCGCGGTTTCGGTCGGGTCCGGCCCGGCTTACACCGTCCGGGCAGGATTTCATACCATCGGCGGGCGATCCGGTGGATCATCGGGCGGGATCGAGCAAGCGGGGAGGCATCGCATGGATCTGGGAATCAGCGGCCGCAAGGCCATCGTCAACGGCGGCAGCGCCGGCATGGGCAAGGGCAGCGCGAAGGCGCTGGCGCGCGAGGGCGTCGACCTCTGGCTGGTGGCCCGCGGCGAGGACCGGCTGCGCGCGGCTGCGCACGAGATCGCCGAGGAAACTGGGGCGACGGTCACGCCGGTGGTGGCCGACCACAGCACCGCGGAGGGCCGTGCCCGCGTCCTCGCGGCGTGCCCCGAGCCGGACATCCTGGTGATGACCTGCGCGCCCCCGGTGCAGACCGAGGACTACCGCGACATCTCGGCGGAGGACTGGCACCACACCATGGACACCACGCTGGTCAGCCCGGTGGAGATGATGAAGGCGACCATCGACGGCATGGTCGCCCGCCGCTTCGGCCGCATCGTCAACATCGCCACCGGCGCCGCCAAGCATCCGGCCGAGATCCGGCTGCTGTCGGGCGCGCCCCGGGCGGCGCTGGTCAACTACACGGTGGCGGTGTCGAAGCGGGTGGCGAAGTACAACGTGATCCTCAACAACCTGCTGCCGGGCATGTTCCACACCGCCACCATCCACGACCGGATGACCGAGCGGGCGCGGCAGAACGGCACCTCCTACGACGAGGAGGTGATGAAGTTCGTCGAGGCCTGGCGCATCCCGGCCGGCAGGTTCGGCGACCCCGACGACCTGGGCGCGTTCTGCGCCCTGCTGTGCAGCCGCCACGCCAGCTTCATGGTCGGCCAGAGCCTGGTGATGGACGGCGGCCTGATCAACTCGACGTTCTGAGCGGGCGGCTCAGCGCCGCCGCGGGCCCTTGGCGGCGAGGTCGTAGAGCGCCAGGTTGCCGCGGTGCCAGCGGGCGTCGAGCCGGAAGCCGGTGATCTTCCAGCCGGCGGGCGTGCGCGCCAGCCGGAACACGTAGTCGCCGCCCAGGGTGACGCTGGAATCGCCCTCCCGGTTGGGTCGGAAATGCTCGGCCTGCATGGCGGCGATCACCGTCGCCCGGTCGCCGGCGATCTCGAAGGCGAAGTTGGACAGGATGTGCTGGGTGGCATCGAAGCCGCGCAGGAAGCCCTCCATGCCGGCGGCCCAGTCGGCCACCCTGACGACGGCGGCCGGCTGGCCGCTGAAGGACGACACGTCGAACTCGGCCTCCTCGGCGAAGGCCGCGCGGTAGAGGTCCATGTCCAGGCTGTCGACGGCGGTGGCGAACGCCAGCACCGCCTCGCGCAACGCCTCCCGGTCCTTCAGTTCCTGCAGATCCATCGGCCCTTCTCCTCCCTTGCCGTCGCGCAGCCCCGCCCCGCCCACTGGCCGCTTGTGTTGCCGCGGCGGGGGTGGCACCTTGCCCGTGCACGATCGGCCTGACGAGGGGGAAAGCGCAAGCGCCGATGACGATAGACATTTTCCTGCAGCAGCTGGTCAACGGCCTCACGCTCGGCGCCTTCTACGGCCTCATCGCCCTCGGCTACACGATGGTCTACGGGATCATCGGGATGATCAACTTCGCCCATGGCGACATCTACATGGTGGGCGCCTTCATCTCGCTGATCGGCTTCCTGCTGTTCAGCGCGCTGGGCGTCGCCTCGGTGCCCGTCGCCATCCTGCTGGTGCTGGTGGTGGCCATGGTGTTCACCGCCGTCTACGGCTGGGCGGTGGAGCGGATCGCCTACCGGCCGCTGCGCGGCTCCCAGCGGCTGGCGCCGCTGATCTCGGCGATCGGCATGTCGATCGTGCTGCAGAACTTCGTCCAGCTCACCCAGGGCGCCCGGGTCAAGCCGCTGCCGCCCATGGTGCAGGGCGGCTACCGCTTCACGCTGGGGACCGACGCCCACCTCAACGTCAGCCTGCTGCAGGCGCTGATCGTCTTCCTCACGGTGGCGCTGATGGCCGGCTTCACCTACATCATCCGCCGCACGCCGCTGGGCCGGGCGCAGCGGGCGACCGAACAGGACGCCACCATGGCGGCGCTGCTGGGCGTCAACGTCAACCGCACCATCTCCATCACCTTCATCATCGGCGCCTCGCTGGCCGCCGTGGCCGGGCTGATGGCGACGCTCTATTACGGCGTGATCGACTTCTTCATCGGCTTCGTTGCCGGCATCAAGGCGTTCACCGCCGCCGTGCTGGGCGGCATCGGCTCGCTGCCCGGCGCCATGCTGGGCGGGCTGGTGATCGGCATGATCGAAAGCTTCTGGCCGGTCTATTTCGACCTGGCCTACCGCGACGTGGCGGTGTTCGGCGTGCTGGTGCTGGTGCTGATCTTCCGCCCGTCCGGACTGCTGGGCCGGCCCGAGATCGAGAAGGTATGACGCGCGTGGCCGACCGGCAGGCGCCTCCCGCCGCGTCCCTCGCGCACCTCGTGCGGGACGCCGGCCTGGCGGCGCTGGTCGCCGCGCTGCTGGCGGTGCCGCTACTGGGCTTCCGGCTGAACGTCAGTGCCCAGGGGCTCAGCCTGGAATACCGGCTGCCCTGGATCCTCTACGCGGCCGCCGCCGTGTTCGCGGGGCGGTTGCTGCTGTCGCTGGCGGCGCGCAGCCTGTGGCCGCAGGTCCGGCAGCGGAGCCGAGGGTTCGGCGCCCGCTTTCCGTCCAACACCAACGTCATCGTCGGCTGGGTGCTGATCGGCGGCGCCCTGGTGCTGCCCTGGCTGCCCTTCGCCGACCCGCGCTTCCTCAGCGTGGCGACGCTCGTGCTGATCTACGTGATGCTCGGCTGGGGCCTCAACATCGTGGTCGGCCTCGCCGGGCTGCTCGACCTGGGCTACGTGGCGTTCTACGCCATCGGCGCCTATTCCTTCGCGCTGCTGTCGATGAATTTCGGCTTGTCGTTCTGGATCTGCCTGCCGCTGGCTGGCATCCTGGGCGCGTTCTTCGGCATCCTGCTGGGCTTTCCGGTGCTGCGGCTGCGCGGCGACTACCTGGCCATCGTCACCCTCGGCTTCGGCGAGATCATCCGCGTCATCCTGCTCAACTGGCAGGCGGTGACCAACGGGCCCGACGGCATCACCGACATCCCGCGGCCCACCCTGTTCGGCCTGAGCTTCGAGAGCCCGTTCCGCGGGCCGCTGCACGGCACCGGCTTCGCCGACTTCCTGGGTGTCCCCTATTCGCCGATGCAGTGGATGTTCTTCATCTACTACCTGATCCTGCTGCTCGCCCTGGGCACGACGCTGTTCGCCCAGCGCATGCGCCGGCTGCCCACGGGGCGCGCCTGGGAGGCGCTGCGCGAGGACGAGATCGCCTGCAAGAGCCTGGGCATGAACCCGGTGACGGTGAAGCTGTCCGCCTTCGCCATCGGCGCCTCCTTCGCCGGTCTCGCCGGCTGCTTCTTCGCCGCCCGCCAGGGCTTCATCAGCCCCGAGAGCTTCACCTTCATCGAATCCGCCACCATCCTCGCCATCGTCGTGCTGGGCGGCATGGGCAGCCAGATCGGCATCGTGCTGGCGGCCATGCTGCTGGTCGGCCTGCCGGAGTGGTTCCGCAACCTGGCGGAGTACCGGATGATCGCCTTCGGCGGCGCGATGGTGCTGATCATGATCTGGCGCCCGGGGGGCCTGCTGTCGCGCCGCGATCCCACGGTGACGCTGGGCGAGGGACCGGCCGAGTCCATGCGGCCGGCGCCCGCCGCGGAGAGCCCGCGCTGATGGTCGCCGTCAACGACGTCATGCTGGACGTCCAGCACCTCAGCATGCGGTTCGGCGGCCTGACCGCCATCGACGACCTGTCGTTCATCGCCCGGCGCGGCGACATCACCGCGCTGATCGGGCCCAACGGCGCCGGCAAGACCACGGTGTTCAACTGCCTCACCGGCTTCTACCGGCCCAGCGTCGGCAAGCTCGAGTTCACCCAGGCGTCGGGCCGCAAGTTCCTGCTGGAGCGGATGCCCGACTTCCGCATCGCCCGCGACGCCAAGGTGATCCGCACCTTCCAGAACATCCGCCTGTTCACCGGCATGAGCGTGCTGGAAAACCTGGTGGTGGCCCAGCACCTGCGGCTCACCCGTGCCTCCGGCTACGCCGTCGCCGGACTGCTGCATCTCGCCACGTACCGCAAGGCCGAACGCCGGGCGGTGGAGCACGCCCGCTACTGGCTCGACAGGATCGGTCTGACCACCGCCGCCGACCTGGCCGCCGGCAATCTGCCCTACGGTTCTCAGCGGCGTCTCGAGATCGCCCGGGCCATGTGCGCCGGTCCCGAGCTGCTGTGTCTCGACGAGCCGGCGGCCGGGCTCAATCCGCGGGAATCCGACGAGCTCAGCGACCTGCTGCTGGACATCAGGCGCGAGCACGACATCTCGGTGCTGCTGATCGAGCACGACATGAGCGTGGTGATGCAGATCTCCGACCACGTGGTGGTGCTGGATCATGGCGCCTGCATCGCCGACGGTGCGCCGGCCGAGGTCCGCGCCGACCCGGCTGTGATCAGCGCCTATCTCGGCACCGCCGAGGAGGACGCCGCCGCCATGCAGCAGGGGAGGCAGGGCTGATGCTGAAGGTCCGCGGCCTCCACTCCGGCTACGGGCGCATCGAAGCGCTGCACGGCGTCGACGTGGACGTGGAGGCCGGCGAGATCATGACCGTGGTCGGCGCCAACGGCGCCGGCAAGACCACGCTGCTGATGACCGTCTGCGGCCATCCACGGGCCTGGAGCGGCGAGGTGCTGTTCGAGGGCCGCGACATCACCGGCCTGCCGATGTTCGAGATCGGCCGCCTGGGCATCGCCCACGTGCCGGAAGGCCGTCACATCTTTCCCCGGATGACGGTGCTGGAGAACCTGCAGATGGGCGGCTATGCCGTCGATCCGCGCCATTTCGACGCCGACCTGCAGCGCGTGCTCGCCTACTTCCCCCAGCTCGGGAACCGGCTGTCCCAGCGGGGCGGAACCCTCTCCGGCGGCGAGCAGCAGATGCTGGCCATCGGCCGGGCGCTGATCTCGAGGCCGCGCATGCTGCTGCTCGACGAGCCGTCGCTCGGCCTCGCGCCGCTGGTGGTGCGCCAGCTCTTCGACATCATCGCCGACATCAACCGCGACGAGCGGATGACCGTCTTCCTGATCGAGCAGAACGCCTTCCAGGCGCTGCGCCTCGCCCACAGGGCCTGCATCATGGTCAACGGCCGCATCACCACGCGCGGCACCGGCGCCGAGTTGCTGGCCGATCCGGCCGTCCAGGCCGCCTATCTGGAGGGCGCCGCGCCGTCCGCCGAGGAGGCGCCATGAACTGGCCTGCGCTGTTCGGCACCACGCCCGGCGTCACCGTCGCCGTCACCCTGGTGTTCATGGGCGGCTGTGCGCTGATGACCGGCCGCGCCCTCGCGCGCACCTGGCGCCCGGCATGGCATCTGGTGCCCTACGTGCTGTTGCTTGCCGTCGCCGACCGGTTCTTCACCTACGCCCTGTTCGAAGGGGCGCTGCTGTCGTGGAGCGGCTTCCTGCTCGACGCCGTGATTCTCGGCGCCCTGGCGGGGCTTTCGTTCCAGGCGGTGAAGGCGCGGCTGATGGTCAGCCAGTATCCGTGGCTGTTCCAGAGCGCCGGCCCGCTGGCGTGGCGCCGGAGGCACCGCCGATGACGCGCCGCTGTCTTGCAGTCCCGCGTGCAGCCCGTATGCTGGACGCCGCATTCTCAGCCAACATCCTCCAACACGGGTTTCCGCGATGAAAAACCTTACGCGAAGCGTTGCCGTCCTGCTCGCCGTCTGCCTGCTGGCCGCCTGCGGCGAGGACAAGGAGATCGTCATCGGCGTCGCCGGCCCGATGACCGGGTCGGAAGCCGCCATCGGCGAGCAGATGAGCCGGGGCGCCAAGAAGGCCGTGGAGGACATCAATGCCGCCGGCGGCATCAACGGCCGCAAGGTGCACCTGAACGTCGCCGACGACGCCTGCGATCCCAAGCAGGCGGTGACCGTCGCCAACGACTTCGTCTCCGAGGGTGCCGTGATGGTGGCCGGGCACTACTGCTCCGGCGCGTCCATTCCCGCCTCCGACGTCTACGCGGATTCGGGCATCGTGCAGATCACCCCGGCGTCCACCAACCCGCAATTCACCGAGCGCGGCCTGACCAACGTCTTCCGGGTGTGCGGTCGCGACGACGAGCAGGGGCCGACAGCCGCCAAGTACATCGCCGCAAAATACCCGGACGCGAGGATCGCCATCGTCAACGACAAGTCCACCTACGGGAAGGGCCTCGCCGACGAGTTCCAGGAGGCCCTGCACAAGCTGGGCAAGGATCCCGTGCTGGTCGAGGCGATCACCGCCCGCGAGACCGACTACAGCGCCCTGGTGACCAAGCTGCGGCAGGCCAACGCCGATATCCTCTATTTCGGCGGCTACAAGACCGAGGCGGGCCTCATCGTCCGCCAGATGCGTCAGGCGGGCCTCAGCACCATCCTGGTGGGCGGCGACGCGCTGGTGACCGAGGAATTCTGGGCGATCACCGGCGACGCGGGCGCCGGCACGCTGATGACCTTCGGCCCCGATCCGCGGCTCAACCCGAAGAATGCCGACCTGGTCGCCTGGTTCCGCAAGAACAACTACGAGCCTGAGGCCTACACCCTCTACACCTACGCGGCGGTCCAGGCCTGGGCCGAGGCGGCGCGCAAGGCCGGCACGGTCGACCCGCGCAAGGTGGCCGACGAACTGCGCAAGGGCACCTTCGACACCGCCCTCGGCACCATCGACTTCGACGACAAGGGCGACAACTCCTCGCCGGGCTACGTCTTCTATGTCTGGAAGGACGGCAAGTACGTCTATGCCGACTGACGACCGCCGATGACCGGCGCCGACCGGCTGAGCGAGGCCG
This sequence comes from Alphaproteobacteria bacterium, assembly GCA_016124315.1. GTDB lineage: Bacteria > Pseudomonadota > Alphaproteobacteria > SMXS01 > SMXS01 > RI-34. Next base: position 24,867 of record WGNW01000027.1, on the reverse strand, counting down.
ACCGGCGGCGTCCGCTGCGCCGCCTCTACGCCTGGACCATGCGTAACGCCCAGGGGCGCCACGCCTGGCTCAGCCTGGGCGGCGTGGCCTTCGCCGAAAGTTCGTTCTTCCCGATCCCGCCCGACGTCATGCTGATCCCCATGGCGCTGGCCGACCGCAAGCGCGCGCTGCTGATGGCGGCGTGGTGCACGCTCATGTCGGTGATCGGCGGCGCCTTCGGCTACGCCATCGGCGCGTTCCTCTACGATTCCGTCGGCCACTGGCTGATCTCGCTCTACGGCTACCAGGACAAGCTGGAGATGTTCCGCGAGGTCTACGCCCACTGGGGAATCTGGATCGTGCTGATCGCCGGGGTCACGCCGATCCCCTACAAGCTGATCACCATCGCCTCAGGCTTCGCGCTCTACAATTTCGGCCTGTTCATGCTGTTCTCCGCGGTGGCGAGGGGCGCGCGCTTCTTCGTGGTGGCCGGCCTGCTGTACGCGTTCGGCGAGCCGATCCGGGCCTTCATCGAGCGATGGCTGGAATGGATCACCATCGGCCTGTTCGTGCTGCTGGTGCTTGGCATCGCCGTGGTCCGCTATGCTTTCTAGACGGGACGGCGCAGCCGGCGCCGCTGAGGAAGCATCGTCATGAACCGTCTGGCGAAAAAGCTGGCCTGGGCAGGCGTCGCGGTGCTGGGCGCCGTCGCCCTGGCCGTCGTCGCCCTGGGACGCGGCGAGACGGTGAATGCCGCCTGGGTGGTGATCGCGGCGCTGTGCGTCTACCTGATCGCCTACCGCTACTACGCCCTGTTCATGGCGACGAGGGTGCTCGGACTCGACCGCCGCCGCCACACGCCGGCGGTGCTGCACAACGACAGCCTCGATTTCGTGCCCATCGACCGCTACGTGCTGTTCGGCCACCATTTCGCGGCGATCGCCGGCGCGGGGCCGCTGGTCGGCCCGGTGCTCGCCGCCCAGATGGGCTACCTGCCCGGCACCCTCTGGATCCTGGCCGGCGTGGTGTTCGCCGGCGCCGTGCAGGACATGGTGGTGCTGTTCCTGTCGACCCGGCGGGACGGCCGTTCGCTGGGCGACATGGTGAAGTCGGAGATGGGCGGGCTGGCGGGCACCATCGCCATGATCGGCGTGCTGATGATCCTGATCATCCTCCTGGCCGTGCTGGCCCTGGTGGTGGTCAAGGCGCTGGCGATCAGTCCGTGGGGCACCTTCACGGTCATGGCGACGGTGCCGATCGCCTTCGTGATGGGCGCCTGGGGCCGCTGGATCCGGCCGGGGCGCATCGGCGAGATGTCGCTGATCGGCGTGGCGCTGCTGCTCGCCGCCCTGGTGTTCGGCCGGACCGTGGCGGAAAGCCCGGTGCTGGCGCCGCTGTTCACCTATTCGGGCGAGACCCTGGCGCTGCTGCTGATCGGCTACGGCTTCGCCGCCTCGGTGCTGCCGGTGTGGATGCTGCTGGCGCCGCGCGACTACCTGTCGACCTTCATCAAGATCGGCACGGTGGCCGGGCTCGCCATCGGCATCGCCGTGGTGATGCCGGACCTGCGCATGCCGGCGGTCAGCCGCTTCGTCGACGGCACCGGCCCGGTGTTCGCCGGATCCCTGTTCCCGTTCCTGTTCATCACCATCGCCTGCGGCGCCGTCTCGGGCTTCCACGCCCTGGTCGCCTCGGGCACCACGCCGAAGATGATCGACAACGAGGTGCACATCCGTTTCATCGGCTACGGCGCCATGCTGGCGGAGTCGTTCGTCTCCATCATGGCGCTGCTCGCCGCCTGCGTGCTGGAGCCGGGCGTCTATTTCGCCATGAACAGCCCGGCGGCACTGATCGGCACCACGCCCGCCCAGGTGGCCCAGGTCGTCTCCGGCTGGGGCTTCGCGGTGACGCCGGAGATGCTGAGCGAGGTGGCGCGCAATGTCGGCGAGGCGACCGTCCTCTCCCGCGCCGGCGGTGCGCCGACGCTGGCCGTGGGCATGGCCCAGATCCTGTCGGCGGCGGTGGGCGGCAAGGCGCTGATGGCGTTCTGGTACCACTTCGCCATCCTGTTCGAGGCGCTGTTCATCCTCACCACCATCGACGCGGGCACGCGGGTCTGCCGCTTCATGATCCAGGACATGGCCGGCACGCTGGTGCCGGCGTTCCGCGACACCCGCTCCTGGGGCCCGAACGTGGCCGCCACCGCTCTCTCCGTGGCGCTGTGGGGATATTTCCTCTACCAGGGCGTGGTCGATCCGCTGGGCGGCATCAACACCCTGTGGCCGCTGTTCGGCATCGCCAACCAGATGCTGGCCGCCATCGCCCTGATCCTCGCCACCGTGGTGCTGGTCAAGATGAAGCGGCAGGTCTATGCATGGGTCACGGCGGCGCCCGCCCTGTGGCTGCTGGTGTGCACGCTGACAGCGGGCTGGCAGAAGATGTTCCACCCCGATCCGCGCATCGGATTCCTGTCCGCCGCCCGCAAGTATGGCGACGCGCTCGCGGCCGGCCAGCTCGCCGGTCCGGCCAAGTCGTTGGCGGAAATGCAGCGAATCGTGGCCAACAACTACGTGGACGCCGCCCTATGTGCCTTGTTCATGGCCGTCGTCGTGGGCATGCTCATAGCGGGGGCGTTCTCAGTCAGGCGGGCGCTGGCCGATCCTCGGCCGACCGCCCGCGAAAGCCTGGAGGGCACGTATGCGTGATTTCCGAAACTACGGCCGGTTCCTGACCCACACCGCCCGCCTCATGGTGGGACTGCCCGACTACGATCTCTACGTCCTGCACCGGCGGACCCATCATCCCGGCGAGCCGGTGATGACCCGCGAGGAATTCTTCCGCGAGCGGCAGGAAAGCCGCTACGGTGCGGGCGACGGCAGGATCAACCGATGCTGCTGAGCCGCCGCCCGGAACCGGGGCGGGCCGGCGTTCCGTTCGACTGAATCCGCGAGAGGCCATTGGAAACCGAAAACTCACACCCGGCGCCGCTGCGCCTGCTCGTTGGGGCGGTCGGCGTCGTCTTCGGCGACATCGGCACCAGCCCTCTCTACACCATGAAGGAAAGCTTCGCCGGCGCGCATCCCATGGTGCTCGACCCGCTGCACATCTACGGCGTGGTGTCGCTGATCTTCTGGTCGGTCATGCTCGTCGTGTCGTTCAAGTACGTCACGCTGATGATGCGGGCCGACAACAAGGGCGAGGGCGGCAGCCTGGCGCTGCTCACCCTCGCCAGCAAGCTCACCCGCCAGAGCCGGTTGACCCGCCTGGTGGCGTTGCTGGGGATCTTCGCGGCCGCCCTGTTCTACGGCGACAGCATGATCACGCCCGCCATCTCGGTGCTCAGCGCCGTGGAGGGCATGCAGGTGGTCTCGCCGTCCTTCGCCGGCCTGATCCTGCCGGTGACCGTCGCCATCCTGATCGGCCTGTTCCTGATCCAGAAGCACGGCACGGCGGTGGTCGGCCGGCTGTTCGGGCCGGTGATGCTGGTCTGGTTCGCCACCCTGGCGGTGCTGGGGCTCATCAGCATCCTGCAGCATCCGATGATCCTGCGGGCTATCAGTCCCTCCTATGCCTTCGCCTTTTTCGTTCACTACCCGCTCGCCGCCTTCCTGGCGCTGGGGTCGGTGGTGCTGGCGCTCACCGGCGCCGAGGCGCTCTACGCCGACATGGGCCATTTCGGCCGGCCGCCGATCCGCCGCGCCTGGTTCTTCCTGGTGCTGCCCGCGCTGATGCTGAACTATTTCGGGCAGGGCGCGCTGCTGACCGTCAACCCGGCGGCCATCGACAACCCGTTCTACCGGCTGGCGCCGGACTGGGCGCTGTGGCCGCTGCTGGGTGTCGCCACCATGGCCACCATCATCGCCTCCCAGGCGGTGATCTCGGGCGCGTTCTCGGTGACGCGCCAGGCCGTGCAGCTCGGTTACATGCCCCGGCTCAAAGTGCTGCATACCTCCGAAGCCGAGATCGGCCAGATCTACGTGCCGTTCGTCAACTGGTCGCTGCTGGTGGCGGTTGTGCTGCTGGTGCTGGGCTTCCAGTCGTCGACCAACCTGGCCGCCGCCTACGGCGTGGCGGTGACCGGCACCATGTTCATCGACACCCTGCTGCTGTCCTTCGTCATGTTCCTGGCGTGGAAGCTTCCCCGGTGGCAGGCGGGCGGCCTGCTCGGCCTGTTCCTGGTGGTGGACCTGGCGTTCCTGTCCGCCAACCTGACCAAGATCCCCGACGGCGGCTGGTTCCCGCTGACGGCGGGACTGGCGATCTTCGTCATGCTGACCACCTGGAAGCGGGGCCGCCAGCTGGTCCGCAGCCGCCAGGCGCGCGACGCGATGCCCGTGGAGACGTTCCTGCACTCCCTGTCAGAGAGCATCCACCGCGTGCCGGGCGCGGCGGTCTACATGTCGGGCACCGCCGAGGGCGTGCCCCATGCGCTGCTCCACAACCTGAAGCACAACAAGGTGGTGCACGAGACCAACATCTTCCTCACCATGCAGATCGAGGAGGTGCCGGACCTCGACAACGAGGAGGCGCTCCAGGTGGACGACCTCGGCGACGGATTCTACCGGGTGGTCTACCACTACGGCTTCACCCAGGATCCCGACGTGCCCCGCGCCCTCCGGCTGGCCGGCGGCCGCGGGCTCAAATGCAACATGATGCAGACGTCGTTCTTCCTGGGGCGGGAAACCGTGATCCCCAGCGCCCGCCCCGGCATGGCCATGTGGCGCGAGATGCTGTTCGCCTGGATGACCCGCAGCGCGACGAGCGCCATGGACTTCTTCGAGATCCCGGCGAACCGGGTGGTCGAGATGGGCTCCCAGATCGAGATCTGAGGCGCCGGCGGATCAGTCGTCGTCGCCGCCGCCCCGGGGCGCTCCCGGCGGCCGCGGCGGCGGCTTGGGCTTGGCGCCGGCGACGCAGGCGTGCTCGCTGTACATCGCCCACTCCTCGCATTCCCGTCCGTCCGGCAGCCGGCATACGCCCTGCTCGCCCACGGTGGTCCCTTCGTGGATCAGGCTGCGCCCGCCGACCTTCACGCAGTTGATGGACGCCGGGTTGGGCATGCTGGCCATCAGGTTGGGATCGTAGGTCAGCGTGCGCGGCTCGGAGCCGGGCAGCTCGTCCCGGTTCGGCGCCAGCAGCCGCAGGGTGTAGCGGTCCACCTTGAGGAAGTTGACCGGCGGGTCGATGCCGTCCGGATTCAGCTCGTAGACGGTGGCATTGGGATCGGCGGTGCTGCCGTGCACCGCCGTCCAGGTGCCGTCCTTCGCCACCGGCTCGCCGGTTCCGCCCTTGGGGGTCTCGATCAGCGTATAGCTGCCCTCGTCGGTGAACTCGTCCTTCTTGACCAGGGTCAGGTCGGCGTCCATGCCCAGGCAGTCGTCGCAGGGCAGGGTGCCGCGGAATTCGCCCAGCAGCACCGGGACGTTGTTGTCCGACTGGGCATGGAGCGGCGGGGAGAGCGCCAGCGTGGCGATCACGCCCCCGGCGATCAATCCGGCCTGCAGCAGCTGTTTGGTCATGGCCCGTCTCCCTTGGCGCGGCCAGTCTAGCACGTCCTGCGCCGGATGCGAGCGCGCGGGTCCCCGGTCAAGCCGTTGATCGGCGCGGGGTTTCACCTTCATAGGAGGATTCCCGTGGCGGCCAAACATCTCTAAGCTGCGCAGCACCGTCTTCCGCCGAGGTACAGGCCGCGCATGAGCGACGACGCCACCTACATCCTGCCCCAGTCGTGGATCGCGCGCGTGCCGCGGCTCGCCCTCTATCTCGAGCGGAGGGTCTTCCTGTTCCTGCTGCTGGGCTTCTCCTCCGGCCTGCCCTTCGTGCTGCCCTACAGCGCGCTGAGCTACTGGCTCACGCAGGTGGGCACCGACCTGGGCGAGGTCGGGCTGTTCTCCCTGGCGGCGCTGCCGTTCACCTTCAAGTTCGTCTGGGCGCCGTTCATGGACCGGCTGCCGTTCCCCGTGCTGACCCGGCTGCTGGGTCGCCGGCGCGGCTGGTTGCTGGCCACCCAGATCGCGGTCGCCGCCGCGGTGCTGATGATGGCGATTTCCCACCCGAGTCCCGACCATCTGATTCCGGTCGCCCTCGGCGCCGTGCTGGTGGCGTTCTTCTCGGCCAGCCAGGACATCGTCATCGACGGCTTGCGCGTCGAGTTGCTCGAGGAGCGGCAGCAGGGCGGCGGCGCCGCGGTCTACATCCTGGGATACCGCATCGCGCTGCTGGTGGCGGGCGCCGGCGGGCTGATCATCGCCGGGCTCTTCTCCTGGCCCGTCGCCTACGCCGTCATGGCGGCGCTGATGGCGGTGGGCGTGGTCGCCACCCTGCTGGCGCCCGAGCCCGATCTGCGCGACGGCGACGACGCGGCCCTGCAGCGGGAACGCGCCGAGGCTTATCTCGGGCGCCGCGGCGCCGCGGCGCGCCGGCTTCGTGCGGTGGGCGCGTGGTTCTACGTCGCCGTGGCCTCGCCGTTCATCGAGTTCTTCCGCCGCTTCGGCGCCTTCGCCTGGGTGGTGCTGGCCTTCGTGCTGTTCTTCAAGCTCGGCGACACGCTGGCCTCCATGATGACCGGGCCGTTCTACGTGAAGCTCGGCTTCACGCTGGAGCAGGTCGGGCTGATCAGCAAGCCGGTCGGGCTCGGTGCGACCATCGCCGGCGCGCTGCTGGGCGGCGTCATGGTGGCGCGCCTCGGCGTCATCCGCGCGCTGTGGATCGGCGGCACGGCCCAGCTGGTGTCCAACTTCACCTACGTGCTGCTCGCCTATGCCGGTCCGGACCCCTGGATGCTGGGCGTCACCATCGGCATCGAGAACTTCGCCAGCGGCATGGGCGTGACGGCCTTCGTGGCCTACATGTCGGGCCTGTGCAACGTGTCCTACACCATCACCCAGTACGCGCTGCTGACGTCGCTGATGAACGTCGGGCGCACGCTGCTGTCGGCGCCGGCGGGCTATCTGGCCGAGGCGGTGAACTGGCCGACCTACTTCACGCTGACCGTCGCCGCGGCGCTGCCGGGGCTCGCCCTGCTGGCCGCCGTCACCCGCCGCTACCGCCGCGTAACCGAACCGCAGCCGGCGCTTAATTGAAAGTTCATGTCGGGCAGGCCCTACCTATGGTAAGGTCGCCGGATAACTCTGGGGAAGTCACAAGACATAGGTGATGTCATCGCTGTCCTAGCCGCCAGACCGGCCCCGCTTGAGGTGCGCCTAGCCCAAGACGAGGCAGAAATCCTAGCCGCACAGCATCTCCGCTACCGGGTCTTCTACGAGGAAAGAGGCGCCACGGCGACCGCCGAGATGGCGGCCGACAAGCTCGACCGCGACGAGTTCGACCCGGTCTGCGACCATCTGCTCGTCATCGACCACGCGCTGCCCGCCGACGAGGCGGTGGTCGGCACCTACCGCCTGCTGCGCGAGGAGGTGGCGATCGCTCATGACGGCTTCTACTCCGCCTCGGAGTACGACCTCAGCCCCATGTTCATGGGGCGCGACGAGAGCACCCTGCGCCAGCACGGCCAGTTCCTGGAGCTGGGCCGCTCCTGCGTGCGCGCCGAATACCGCTCCAACGCCACCATCCAGTTCCTCTGGAAGGGCATCGCCGAATATGTCTACGCGCACCGGGTGTCGTATCTCTTTGGCTGCGCCAGCCTGCCGGGCACGGACGTGAGCGAGCACGCCGAGGCGCTATCCTACCTCTACCACAACTTCCGCGCGCCGGAGGAACTGTGCGTCTACGCGGTGCCGTCGCGGCACATCGAGATGAACATCATGCCGTCCGACCAGATCCGCGAGCGCGACGTGGTCAAGGCGCTGCCGCCGCTCATCAAGGGCTACCTTCGCTGCGGCTGCTACATCGGCGACGGTGCGGTGATCGACAAGCAGTTCTGCACCACCGACGTGTTCATCCTGCAGTCCATCGCCCGGGTGCCCGACAAGTACTTCGCCCATCTGGCCCGCCGCGAACGACCCCTTTGAGGGGGATCGCCCCAATTCCGTTATCGCCATAATGGATTAGATGCCCCTGGATCGAGGCCCCGGTTCCCGCATGATTCTCGAAAGGGGACCACATGATTAGTGGTCCCGTGTCTCTTTCAGGCGAAGGACCTTGGAGCGGGATTACTGGTTTCTGTTCTGGTGGGCATCGCGACTTTTCGCAATCTATCTGGCCTATTTGTGGATTACCGCCGGCTGAGTGCCGTCCGTGAACCGGACGGTCGCGTCTCGGAACGCGCCGGACATCCAGTGGCGTAAGTCCAGGCACGTACCGGGCACGGGCGGGCTCGGCGATTGGGGGCCGTCGCCGTCGCCAACCCTATTCACGAAAATGACCAATTTGGACGTTTTTGCCGGAACGCTCAGCAATTTCAAGCGTATGGTGGCAGTAATCTCATTCTAGCCATACTGTAACGGTATCCCTTGCAAGGTAACATGTTCCGATGAATAGCCGTCCGAATTTTTCTCCCTCTGACCTCTGTGCAGAGCGATTTTCTGTGAGATAGGTCGGTTCTATGCCTGTCACGTCTGAGGAGCCCTTCGGCAGGCAGCGCGCGGTCGGGAGCGCGGACGTTGAGCACACGACCTTGCACCTCATGGTCGACAACGAGGATCTCGCGGCGGAGATCAGGCGCATGGTCGCCGGCCACGGCTATGCGGTCCGTTCCTTGATCGCCAGTAATCTCCGTGGCGCTTGGGAGCGTCCCGGCGAACCACCCCAGGTGCTGATCGTCGGTGGTCAGAGAGTGGCCCATTCGGCCGGCTTGACTGGCCTGCGGCGTCGCTGGGATGAGTGGGAGGGGCCGTCCGTGGTGCTCGTCCTCGAGACCCCGGACCTCGAGGCGGCGATCCAGGCCGTTCGGGAATATGCCGAAGATGTCGTAGTCCGCCCGCTGCGGCCCGGAAGGTTGCTGGCCGCGCTCGATCTTGCCGTCATGCGGCAAAGGGAAGCGCTGGCCGCGAGGCAGAAGCGTGAGCGAACCCTGGAGGCGCTCCGCGCCCTGGCAGGACAGGCGGCGTCCGCGGTGAACGCCTTCAACGCGTTGAACGAACTGGAGGAGCGGGGGCGCCCGGCCAATCCGCCGAACACATCGGTCCGCGATGCGCTGCGGCCGGCGATGGCGACAACGCAGTCGGCCGAGGACATCATCCGGCGGATCCTCCGGCTCAAGTCATTGCGCAAGAAGCATTTTCCGGACGAAAGTCTCGACAACGAAATGTGGGACATGTTGCTGCATCTGGCTGACGCGCGCATCGAGGGCAGCAAGATCTCGGTTTCCGTCCTGGGGTTCACCGTCGGCATCCCCGATACCACGGCCCTGAGAAAGATCCGGGAGCTCGAAGCGGCGGGCCTCGTGCGCCGGGTGTCCGACCCGCACGACAAGCGCCGTTCCAACCTGGAACTTGTGGATGCGGCGTTCGAGCGCCTGAAGCGATATCTGGCCGACGCCGCCAAGCCGGACAAGGGCTGACCCACCACCGCCAAGTTTACCGGAAACGATAGCGGAGCCGGGGAGTCACTCCCGGCTCCGCGCGTGCCTTTCCTTGCGAGGGAACGCGGAACGGGCGCCCACTCCACGTCGGCACGAACGCTGGTGGTGATGGGGGCTATCCAGCAGCCACCAGCCGATTCAGCTGTAGGTGCTGCGTTCGGATGCATCAAGCGGCGTACGAACCATTACGGTTGGAATGCCGCCTAAAAAGCAACCAGTTCGATGGAAATGCAAAGTGGCCTTGCCGGCAACCGCTCATGGGTGTTCTCCCATGCCGACGTGGCATCGCGCCCGCTGGCTGGTCGCGGCTGAAGTTGCAGGACCCCAACACTGCGCCGCGTTCACAACTCGTTGAAGACCGGAACCGGCCGGACCGCCGCGGCGACCGGGCCGCCGGTTTCCAAGGCGCAGTGCCGTTCTCGGTCCTCATCGCCGGGGACGCTCAAACCGGCCTGCTTGATTGATTTCGGGGACGAACTGATTTAGAATCTGGGCACTTGCGAGTTCGGAGGGGAACTCGAATCAATTCGGCGGGATTATTTCTGGGAGTTGGGGGCATGCACCTGCACCGGAGTTTGGCTTCCGTCAGCGCCGTCGCGCTCCTGACCGCCGCCGGCGCGACCGGTGCCCGGGCCGACACCCTGCTGTTCGACCTGACCGCCGTCACCCCGACCCTGACCCTTGCCGTCGGCAGTTCCAGCATTTCCGACACCAGCGTCCAGCTCAACAAGATGGTGTTGCTGAGCGCCACCCTACCCGGCGGGTTCATCGGCATTCCCGGCGCCCTGGGCGTCACCGACGTGGACAACGGCGTCGACACGTTCATCGTCGATTTCAACACCATCTTCACCAAGGCCATCGGCAACACCGATATCAGCAGCGTCGACGCGCACGATGCGACGGGCACGGCCACCACGTCCGCCGCCTCGCTCGGCCTGCTGCAGGAAAACACCGCGGCCGGCGGCACGTCCACCATCACGTCCTCGATCTCCGGTTCCGGCATCCAGATCGCGGTGGACGGTCCCGGGTCCGGGACAAACCTCAAGCTGGTGGACAACGAGATGACCGCCGACGGGTTCGGCAATATCGGCGTCGCCTCGATCACCGGCAACCTCAACATCGGCCTGGCCAGCGCCGAGCTGGGCCATTCGGTCATCGACGACGTCGGCGCGCCCTACGAGATCGTCACCGGCGCCACCTTCGGCCTCGCCAGCCATCAGGCCAACCTGCAGATCCAGCCCAGCGCCACAGTCGACGGCTCGCGGATCGGCGCGGTGGCGACGACGACCACGCCGCCGCCCGATTCCATCGACGGCGCGACCCTCGACATTTCCCGCAACCTGATCCGGGCCGAGTTCGTCGGCAACGACCTGACCCAGACCCTCTCGCTGGACGACAACAAGACCCCGACTTTCAACGGCTCGGCGGGCATCACCAGCTCCCAGTTCAACGCCGGCTTCGACGCCGTCAACACAGGGACCGACGTCTACAAGGCAGTCATCACCGACTCCGCGATCGAGGCCGGCGACTCGGGCGCCGGCACGGCCTTCGCCGACCTGGACACGACCACGCTCACCTTCTCGAACAACGACATCCTGGCCCAGGGCATCTCCAACCGGACGAGCAACAGCCTCTCCCTCAACGGCCTGTCGCTCAACGGCACGGCGACGACCGGCGACGTGACCAACACCATCTCAAACGTGGATTCCAAGTCCTCCGTGGGCGCCGACCTGTTCATTCACAACGTGCAGAACAGCTCGGTGGACGTCACGGCCTCGAATGCCGGCAACCTCAACGTGCTGGTGGAAGACTCCACCGGCCCCAGCATCACGGTGGGCGACAGCGACCTCAGCGACACCATGGACTACGGCAACAGCATCGGCGCCTCGGCCATCGGCAGCATGGTCGCCAACAGCATCGCCATCGACGGCGGGGCGACCGTCGACGGCTTCGCCGCCATCAACTCGGCGCAGCAGACCAGCTATTTCACCCTCACCACAAGCTCGGCGTTCAACGCGGCGACGACGACCGGCGTGCTCAACGTCGAGGTGGCCGATCAGGCCGGCGCCGACGGCACGGTGACGGGCACCAAGCTGTTCGTCAGCGGCAACGACATCTATGCCGAGGGCATCGCCAACAGCCAGTCGAGCGCCATCACCGTCGCCGCCGGTACCGTCGATTTCGGCGGCGCGGGCGTCGAGGGCGTCATCGGCGCGCCGTCCATCGACAACGACTGGGCCGGCGGCACCGGCTCCATCGCCGCCGATTTCACGGTCGGCAGCGGCCAGCTGTTGTCCGGTGGCAACTCCAAGGCGGCGGCCAGCGCCCAGGCCAGCGTGTCCACCGCGATCCTGGTGACCGCGGGCGCCCCGAAGGTCGGCAGCGCGCTGACCGGCAGCGATATCACGGTGGATGGAAACACGGTCAGCGCCCTCGCCATCGGCAACCTGTCCAGCGAGAACAGCATCGCCATCGACGCGACCACCTTCCGCGGCACCGCGGCCGTCGGCAGCGCGCAGCTGGTGCACGACCAGGCCGTGCTGTCGTCGGAGATCACGCAGCCTTTGGGTAGCGTCATCTATGTCGAGGCCGCCCCGACCACGATCTCCGACGTCAAGATCGCCGTCGACAACAACCAGATCCTCAGCCGCACCTGGGGCAACTTGGTGGACGACAGCACCAATTCCCTCAGCGTCACCGCCCAGACCGTTGCCGACGACGACGTCGGCACGCAGGCGACGCCGTTCGCCGGCGTCACCCGCGACGGCCAGGGCGTCAGCCATTCCGTGGTCCAGGGCGGCCTGGCGGTGCTCAACGAGCAGATGGTGGAGGATCTGGAAGGCCAGGTGGTCACCGCGAGCATCGGCACGGGCAACACGATCGAGCTGGACCTAGGGATATCGATCGGCACCAAGCTTTCCGACACCAAGGCGAGTGTCAGCGGCAACACGCTTACGTCGCAGGCCATCCTGAACGACGCGACGTCGCAACTGCTGGCGGACGCGGGCACGCTTACCAGCGCCGCCGTCCTCGCCAACGTGCAGAGCGTGCTCGACCAGGACGGCGTGGGCGTTTCGGCCGCCGTCAAGGTGGACATGACCGACCCGACCGTGCTGGTGGCCGTCGCGTCGACCGGCACCACCGACAATCTGGGCGTGACCGTCGACAGCAATACGCTGACGGCCACCGGCCAGATGAACCTGGCCACCAACACGGTCGACGTTTCCGCTACCACCTTCAACGTGACGCCGCAATATACCGGCGCCGTCGACAGCGTGGTGCTGGGCGATACCGGCGTGGGCACCGGCACGGTCGCCCGCGGCGACGTCGTCCTGGCGAACGACCAGCGCTTCGCCGCTCTGGGCGACGCCGGCGCTGGCGCCGGTCTCGAGGTCGGCCTGACGGGCGCCCTGGTGGATGTGTCATTCAACGGCTTGGGGACGCTCACGAAATCGACCATTGAATTGAGCGGCAACAAGATCACGTCCCAGGCGTTGGGCAACGAGGCGCACAACGATCTTTCGATCACGTCCCAGACCTACGACCTGAGCGCCGCCGGCTCGGGCGGCCCCGCCAACGGTCCCGTCGCCGGCCTGGCGTCGAACCAGACCGCCGGCACCTCGGCCTTCGGCCTCACGTCCACCATCAGTGCCGCACAGGTCATTGCGGCGCCTCCGGCGGTTATTTCCGGGAGCACGACGGTGCGAGCCGGGGATACGGACCTGACCGACGGGATCGACACCGGCAACCAGATCCGCGCCCAGGCCAACGTCAACACGGTCGAGAACACGGTCAGCTTCGGCGGCGGCAGCTTCGTGACACCCACCACGTCGGCGCCCGCGGGCCGGCTGATCGACACCGCCAGCGGCGACGACATCGTGCTCAGCGACGTGGCCGTGGGCCTGGGCTCGCGCCAGATCAACGCCATCGACGTCACGGCGGAGAATCTGTTGGGGTCGTCGGTGCTGGTGTTTGCGTTCTCGTCGGCCATATCCGGCAGCGACCTGTCGGCCAACGGCAACGTAATCTCGGCCGAAGCCTCCGCCAACGTCGCCACCAACACCATGAATGTGCCGTTCGACGCCGCCAACGAGGCCACCGCGATGGTGGCCAGCGTGCAGAAGTCGGCTGACAGCCCGACGATCACCGCGACGGCGAACGATCCCTCCGTCGCCGTGTGGGCGGAAGGAACGCTGTCGGACAGCTACTTTGCGGTCAGCACCAACGGCGTCGGCGCCGTCGCGGTCGCCAATTCGGCGACGAATACGCTGACGGCGAGCGGCAACACCATCGACTCGGGGTCTAAGGCGGCGCCCCTCGTCACCTTCGGCTCGGACAATGCCGCCGGCGACATCGTCGCCAACGCGGACTTCGGACTGCTGAGCGTGCAGGGTGTGAACGACGCGGCAGGCTCGGCCGAAACCGTCATCTCCAAAACCGACGGCGCGGCCCTCTTCATCGTGAACGACGTTGGGTCGGTCGAGAGCGGCAGCTTCAGCGTCGACAACAATCTGTCGCTGGCCCAGGCGACCGTGCACGCCGTCTCCAACCAGCTGACGCTGACCGGCGCCAGTTCCATCGGCGCCACGGCGCCGCCCAGCTCGGCGCTGGTCTCCCAGCAGGCGGCGCCGAACGGCACCACCTACAGCGCCACCAATTCCGGCAGCACCGTCACCCTGAACGTGAACGATCCGGGGCCGGCGGTCGGCAACGGCAGCGCCACGCTGGCGGTGGTCTCGAACCGCATCCGGTCGTTGGCCACCGGCGGCAGCGCGGTCAACCGCGTCTCGGTCATGGCCGGCGCCGAGCTGGCCGGCGGCGTGACGGCGCCGGCGCCCACCGTCGCCGACCTGGGCACCACCGGCGACATCGTCCTCAACGCCGACCACAGCCTGCTGAACATCCAGTCGGGCAGCCTGAACGGAACGGCGCTGACCTCGGGCGCCCTGGCCCAGGTCACGGCCGGCGAGGGCCTGAACGGGGATACCCTCAACGTCGACAAGAACACCGTGGAAGCGAGCGTCTACGGCTTCGACGCCGACAACCGGATGACCCTGAGCACCAAGTCCTCCAGCGACGTGACCGGCCAGGTGGTCAACGTCCAGGGTGGCAGCAGCACCCTGAGCGCCAGCATCACCACCGCCAGCGTGCTCGGCACGGTCGTCGACAACAAGGGCGAGGGCGGCGCCGTCAACAGCGACCTTTCGGTCTCGTCCAACACCGTCCAGGCGGCGGCGAGCGGCAACTCGGTCTATAACTCGCTCACCACGTCGGCCGACGCGGGGCTGCAGGAATCGAGCGGCGCCGGCGCGACCCTGACGTCCAGTGCGACGCTGACCGGCAACCCGGTGATGAACGCCACGGGCGCCGACTACGGCGTGCTCAACTACCAGTACGTGCAATCGGGCAGTTCCATCGGCGCGTCGATCACCACCGCCTCGGTGGCGGTGTCCGACCTGAGCGGCTCCACGGGCGTCGACAGCTCGTCCGTGGCGGTCAGCGGCAACACGGTTTCGGCCTCGGCCGTCGCCAACGACGCCGAGAACCGGCTGGGCCTGACATCGGGCACCATCGCCCATCCCAGCGGCGTCGTCGCCAACCTGCAGGTCACTCTGGGCGGCAGCGTCAGCGCCAGCGCCAGCGGCGTGTCCGTCGGCATCGGCACCACGGGTGGACTGATCGGCGGCACCAGCAGCAACAGCACGCTGTCCGTCCAGGGCAACAGCGTCGGCGCCAGCGCCGTCGGCAACCGGGCGGTCAACACGATCACCGGCGACTGAACCGGGCGAGGTTCCCTGTCCCGGCGGCGTGCCGGCACCCGCCGACCACTGCACAGAAAAGCACGCTTGACGCCCTGCCGGACACTGGCAAGCGAATCAGTCTGGGCGAAGGAGGCGTCTTTTCCCATCCCATGCTCCTTCCGCGCAAATCATTACGAATTCGAATTATCCCCCAATGGGCAACATATTGAGCCATTCTGGATGATTTTTTCCGATCCAGATTTGCCTCTAAGCGCTCATGTCCGTTAACCTTTCGGGTAGACGGAATTCGGCGAGGGGTTCCGGGGTTTAAGGCCAACACGCATTGTTTGGGGGAAATATCATGAAGTTGAACCGGACTCTCGGGTCGGTGAGCGTCATCGCGCTGGTGACCGCCGCCGGCATTTCCGGTGCTCGGGCGGACAACGCGCTGTTCGAGCTCTCGGTCGATCCCGGCACCCTGACGCCGGTTCCCAGCGTCTCGATCACGGGGTCCAGTTCGGTGCTCGTCGTCAACGACCAGAACGGCACGACCGCGTCGCTGGATGCGAGCAACACCGGCGCGCTGGTTTCCCTCCCCGCGCCGCCCGATCCCCACGATGTGGCCGGTGGCACGATCACGGCCAGCCTGACCGACAACTCCGTCTTCTCCCTGGCGCTGGGCAACGCGGCGACGGACGCAGACCTGACCACCGGCGGCCAGGCCAATCTCAACTCCAGCAAGGTCGGCAACTACATCGACCTGGCGATGGCAACCGGCACCGGCACCACCAGCGCGGCCACCGTGGCCTCCGTCCAGTCGTTCCTCGGCGGCGACGTCACGGCGGCGACCAGCGACGGCGAGATCAACTCCTATTTCGAGGACCTGGGCGCCGGCAGCGCGGTGACGGTCGACGGCAACAGCATCCTCGCCGATGGTGGTGGCAACCTGGCCGCCAATACCATCGAAGGCCAGCTCAACCCGGCGCTAACCAGCACGGAACTGGGGCAATCGGTCATCACCAACAATCCGGTCGGCGACGACTTCGTCGCAGGCGCGACGGTGCTGGTGACGAACGCCCAGACCAACCTGCTGCTCGACACGGCGTCGGCCACGGTGGACGGTTCGCGCATCGGTTCCCTCGCGGTCGCCAACGACGACACCACCGCCCTGGTTGGCGTCGATCTGGGCGTGAGCGGCAACATGATCCGCGCCCGCTACACGGGCAGCGACGCCGCCTCCGCCGTCACCATCGGCGACTCCGGCACCCTCGACGGCTCGGCCGGCATCGGCAACGACCAGTTCAACGCCGGGCTTGCCGCCTACACCGCCACGGTGACGGATTCCACCATTGAGGCTGGGGACACCGGTGCCGGCCTCACCATCTCCGACATGACCGGCTCGAGCCTGACCTTCCAGGGCAACGACGTGCTCGCCTCCGGCACCTCGAACCGCGCCAGCAACGCCCTCACCCTCGACGGCGTCTCCCTCGACGGGTCCATGGCCAGCGGCGATCAGGTCAACAGCCTCTCCATCGCGAGCAACGAAGCGAACGTGGCCGCCGACCTGTTCATCCAGAACGTGCAGAACAGTTCGGTCGACGTGGACGCGAACAACGCCGGCACCCTCAACGTGAAGGCCGCCGACCAGAGCGGCTCCACCATCCTGGCGGGCGACGGCGACCTGACCGACAGCACCGACCTGGGCAACAGCATCGGTGCCTCGGCGGTCGGCAACACGGTCGCCAACTCGATTGCGATCAACGACGCGACCACCGTCGACGGCATCGTTGCCATCAATTCGGCGCAGCAGACCAGCTTCTTCAGCGACGGCAAGGGCGGCGGCACCACTGCCCGCAACACCGCCGACCTGACCGGCGGCATGACCGTAGCCGTCGCCAACGGCGCCGCGGACGCGGCGACCGTGGCCGGCACGGACGTGCTCGTCGACGGCAACAACCTCTATGCCGAGGCCATCGCCAACAGCCAGTCCAGCACCCTGACCGTCACTGCCGGCACCGTCGACTTCACCGCCGGCGGCGCCTTCGGCAAGTCCCTCGTCACCAACGACTGGACTGCCCAGGCCGGCTCCGCCCAGGCGGGCTTCAGCGTGGCGAGCGGCCAGCTTTTCTCGGGCGGCAACGGCGCCGACCAGGCCAGCGCCGACGCCAACGTCAACACGATTATCGACGTGGACCTGACCAAGGGCGGCGCCGGCAGCGTGACGGACAGCGCGCTCAGCGTCTCGGGCAACCTGGTGAACGGTCTGGCGGTCGGCAACCTGTCCTCGGAGAACAGCGCCGACATCACGGCGACGACGTTCACCGCCACCGCGGCCGTCTCGAGCGCCCAGGTCGCCCAGGACCAGGCGCTGATCGAATCGACCATGGCGCCGTCGGGCACCTCGATCATCGACGCCGACGCGACGGGGCTGACGATCACCGACAGCTCCTTCACCGTCGACAACAACCAGTTCCTCAGCCGCGCCTGGGCCAACCTGGTGGACTCGTCGACCAACTCGCTGTCCGTGTCGGCCCAGACGCTGGGTGACGACGGCACCGTGAAGCAGCCGATCGGCAACATGAAGAACCGCACCAACGGCCTGTCCGATTCCACGGCGCGCGCGGGCCTGGCCGTCTACAACGACCAACTCGTCGAGGACCTGGAGACCTCCGTGGTGACCGCCACCTCGACCACCGATTTCGTCGATCTCAAGGTGGGGTCCAACTCGACGCTGACCAATGTCGACGCCAGCGTCAGCGGCAACACGGGCGCGACCGCCGCGACCCTCAACGACGCGACGTCGAGCCTGACCGCCGAGGCGAAGGGCACGTCGGACATCTCCGCCGTCCTGCTCAATGTCCAGAGCGTCGCCGATGCGAACACCAACGGCTCGTCCGCCGGGGTGGACGTCAACCAGAACGACGGCGACATCCGCCTGATCGTGGACGGCAACGCCGCCATGACCGATTCCACCTTCGCGGCCGACAACAACAGCCTCACCGCGACCGGCCGCCTCAATACCGCCGACAACACCCTGTCGTTCACGGCGCAGACCCTGACCGTCACGCCCCAGGAGAACGCCAGCCGGAGCGTGGCGCTGGGCGACAGCACCGTCGGGTCGGTATTGCGCAGCGACATCGTGGTGCTCAACGACCAGTATTTCGAGCAGCTGGCGGACCCGGGGCTGAGCGTGACGCTCGACGAGTCGGACGTCTTCCTCATCGTCGACAATGCCACCAAGGACATATCGAACGTCAACGCGCACACCAGCGGGAACTCCCTGGTCGCCCGGGCCCAAGGCAACAACGCCAGCAACTCGGCGACCATCGACGCCGGCTCGTTCGATCTGAGCGCTTCGCTGCCGGGGGACGCGCCGGGCAACGGGCAGGTGGCGTCCGTCGGCTCCGACCAGACGGCGGGCATCAACGGCGACACCCAGGGCATCTCCGTCACCGCCACCGACCTGGACGTGCTCACCCGCGTCACCGCCGGCACCGTGACCGGCGGTGACATCACTGTCGAATCCAACCAGATCCGCGCCGTCGCCAACGCCAACTCCACCAGCGACGTGCTCAGCGTCCACGGCGAGAGCTTCGAGAGCCCGGCCGGCTCTGCGCCCACCGTGCAGCTCAGTGACGCCAGCGGCAACGACCTGAACCAGGATTATTACAGCTTCGCCGTCGGCTCCCGTCAGTCCAATGCCGTCGACGCGTCGGCTTCGGTCACCGGCGGTTCGGACATCACCGCCGACCTGGACGCCATCGGCGTCGCCATCAACGACAGCAGCGTGTCGGTGAGCGGCAACGTGGCGGTGGCGGAGGCCTCGGGCAACGTGGCGGGGAACGGTGCGCTGCTCCACATGGATGCCACCAACGAGGCGACCGGCGCCGTCGCCAGCTTCCAGAAGTCCGACGGCGACATCGCGATCAGCGCCGGCGCGCACAGCATCATCCAGGCCGACGCCGGCAACGGTACGGCCACGCCAAGCCTGACCGGCACCAGCATCGATGTCACCGGCAACGGCGTCGGCGCCCTGGCGACGGCCAATTCCACCGCCAACACGCTGGTGGCCGAGGGCACCAACATCGGCTCCGGCTCGGGCGCGGCGCCGCAGATCCGCGCCGACGACTCCAATTCCAACGGCGATATCCAGATCGATTCCGACTTCGCCGTCGGCAGCTATCAGGGCGACGCCCTCGGCGGCTCCACCGAAACGGTCTCCAGCACGCTGGACTCGACCACCATCGGTGCCGTCACCGGCGCGATCGTCACCGGTTCGGTGACCGTCGACAACAACCTGACGCTGGCCCGGGCGACGGTGGACACGGCGGCCAACACCTTGACACTGGATGCCGGAGCGGCCAGCGGCGACGTGAACTCGGCCAGCGCCAGCATCGCCTCGCAGCAGCTCATCAACGCCGGCAGCTCGGTGTCCGCGGCCGCGAACGGCCAGCTCATCCAGGCCGACGTCTTCGATCCCAGCCCGGCCGGCGACGGCAGCGCGGTGCTCTCGGTCTCGGGCAACGATCTCCAGGCTCTGGCAACCGGCGGCACCGTCACCAATGCTCTCGCCGTCACCGCGGGCGCGAGGCTCACCGGCAGCGTCTCGGCCCCGTCGCCGACCATCGCCGACCTCAGCACCACCAAGGACACCAAGCTCAACGCCGACTACAACGTGCTGAACATCCAGTCGGGCGACTTCACCGCCACGGTCACCATGGGCGACGTGAACGACAACACGGTGCAGGCGCTCGCCGAAGAGGGCCTCAACGCCGACAGCCTGACGGTGGACAACAACGTCGTGCAGGGTGCGGCCACCGGCTTCGACGCCACCAACACCCTCGACATCGCCGCCGGCGCGTCGAGCGACGTGACCGGCCAGGTGGTGAACGTGCAGGGGCTCACCGGCACCGTGTCGTCGACAGTGGACAACACCACCGTGCTGGGGACGGTCACCGGCGCTGTCGGCGGCGCGGCCGACAGTTCGGTCTCGGTGTCGGACAACAGCGTGATGGCCACTGCCAACGGCTCCCAGGCCCTCAACATGCTGACAACCACGGCCGGGGCGACGCTGCAGGAGGCGAGCGGCGCGGGTGCGAGCCTCACGCCCGACGCCGGCTTCGCGGCAAACCAGGTGGCGAACGTTACCGGCGCCGAGTACGCCACGCTCAATTACCAGTATTCGACGGGCGGCAGCGTGAGTGCCGCCATCAACACGGCGGGCGTGGGCGTCGACGACCTCAGCGGCACGGGCGGAGTCAACGACTCGCAGGTGTCGGTGAATGGCAACGAAATCGTCGCCAGCGCCACCCTGAACAGTGCGACAAACGGCCTCACGCTCAGCACCGGCACCTTCGCCCATCCCAGCGCGGCGGTGGCGAACGTGCAGATCAATTCGGGCAGTTCGGTTTCCGCCAGCGTCGATGGCGCGTCAGTGGGGATTGGCAGCGCGGGCGGCCTGATCGGCGCCACCAGCGACAACAGCAGCCTGACGATGCGCGGCAACAGCATCGGCTCGTCCGCTGTGGGCAACAGCGCCGTCAACAGCCTGACCGGCCAGTAGGCATCCCGGCCCGACCCGGCGTTCGGACGACCGTCGCGAACGCCGGGGGAGGCCGTCAGAAGCCGATGCGGCCCGCCGCGCCCGGTTTGAGGGCGCACTCGCGCGCCAGCAGCCCGGCGATGGCGGCGGCGTCCAAATTGCCCGTGAAGCGCAGCCGCCGCGCCACCACCGCAAAGTCGCCCGGCGTGAGCTGCGTCAGCCGCCGCGCCGCGTCCGGTGCCGCTTCGCCGAAGAAAAGCCGGAACGCGGCATCGATCTGCGGCGGCTCCAGGTAGCCGAAGCGGACCTTGAAGGTGAACCGGCGCAGCGCCGCCGGGTCCAGCCGGTCCATCAGGTTGGTGGAGCAGGCGAAGGGCAGCGGGTGACTCTCCATCCAGGTGAGCATCTCGTTGACCTGCGACACTTCCCAGTTCCGCGAGGCGCCAGCCCGGTCCGACAGCAGGGAATCCGCCTCGTCGAACAGCAGGAAGGCGCCCTCGTCGCGGGCCCGCTCAAAAGCGGCGGCGATCTGCTTCTCGGTCTCGCCGACCCACATGGACATCAGGTCCGAGGCGCGCATTTGCAACAGTTCGAGACCCAGCCGCTCCGCCGCCGCGCGGGCGAGCATGGACTTTCCGGTGCCCGGCGGCCCATAGAGGCACAGGGAGAAATCGAGCGGCGCGCCTGCAAGGCCGATCCTGTCCAGCAGGTCCACCACATCCGTATCCGTGTGGACCAGCGCAGCGTCGAAGCCGGCGACGCCCGCGACAACGGGTGCAGGCGGGCCGCCGTTCATGGCACGGTCGACGGCATTGATCGCCAGCGGCAGCCGCGAGACGTCCTCGTCGGCGAGCGCGGCGGCCCGCAACGCGCCGGCCGCCAGGCCGGGCGTGAAGGCGAAGCGCCGCGCCAGCGCCGCAGGATCAGCCGTGCTCTGCGGATACGAGCCCAGCAGTCGGCTCCACTGTTTCTCCCGGTGGGCAGGGCCCGGCGTCCGCATCTCGTGGACGAAGGTCATGCGCCGCAGCAGCGCAGGATCGAAGCACTCCACGGCGTTGCTGGTCCAAAGTACCGGCACCGGGTTGCGCTCCAGCATGCGGTTGAGGAAGACCTTGGAGCCGCTGCGGCGGCGGCCGCGGCCAGTCGGGCCGTCGGTCAGCAGGTCCTCCATCTCGTCGAACATCAGCAGGGTGTCCTGCCGACCGGCCAGCAGCGCCTGGCCCATCAGCAGACCCGACAGACGCTCGCGGCGGCTGGGTTCCGCGCCGTCGTCGTCCGTCTCGCCCGGCGCAAACAGCGCGCAGCGCAGGCGCGAGCCGATGGTTCGGCAGAGTTCGGTCTTGCCCGCGCCGGGCGGACCATAGAGCAGGATGTTGATGCCCGCCTCGCGTCGTGCGAGCGCACCGGCCAGCACGTCGGTCATGAAGTCACGTGCGGCGGCCTCGTGCTCGAAGTCCTCCCAGTCCAGGGCGGCGGCCAGCGGCACGCCCAGCAGGAGGGTCTCGAGTTCCTCTCGGGTCTTGGCGGGCGGGTGAGCGGCGCGGCGGACGGCCTGCGGCACGGTGAAGCGGAAATCGTCCGCGTCCTCCACGTCGTGGACGTCGACCAGACCGCGCCGCGACAGGCCGCGCAGCCCCTCCGCCATGTCGACCGGCGGCAGATCGAGAGCCACGGACAGCACTTCCTCCGCATCGAGGAGCCGCGCGAAGAGCACCGCATTGAACAGTCCGCAGATCTGGCCCCGGTAGTCGTACCACGCGAGCGCGCGCAACAGCGCCGTCTCGTCGGCGTCCAGGTCGAGCGCGGCGGCGAGCGTTGCCAGGTTGGCCTCGATGGGTCCGGGCTCGCGAACTCTCTCAGCCTCAATCTCGCGCAGTTGCGCGGCGAGCGCGGCCATGGCGCCGCCATCGGCAGGCTCGAAGATCGCGTCATCGCCTTCGCCGGTCCGGGAGAGGAAACGACCCACGGCGAACGGGACAGCGGCCCGGTTGTAGTGCAGCCAGCGGCACACGGCCTGCGCCAGCCGGGGGCTGGCGGCGGCGGCGGCGGCGAGATTGGCCAGACAGCGGCGCAGCAGGGCGCCTTCATCCTCGTAGAACATGATCATCCGCCCCGGCGGCGCGCTATGCGCCGTGCTGCGAGGGCCTTTTTCTGGAGATGCTCGGGTGCCGTCCGTGGACGGCCGGTTCGGTCGGGCGGCTGCGCCGTGCGACCTGCTCTACGAGGAGAGGGATGCGAACGGAGGCAGCGCGCCGTCTATGGACAGACAGTTCGAATACACGCCGCGAAAACCTTCCTTCGATCCGTTGCAGGGGGAGCGCGTGAATACCACCATCGCGCTCGGGGTGCAACCTCCGGCCACGGACTTCGTCGAATTGTCACATGCCGGCTGGGCCGGCCGACGCTACAGGAGTTCGGCGCCGAAGGCGGCGAGCGCCGCCATGTTCACCAGGTCGGAGGCGCCGGCGTTCATCGGGACGATCTGCACCGAACGCTCCAGGCCGATCAGCAGCGGACCGATCACCGTGCCGCCGCCCAGCTCCTGCAGCAGCTTGGAGCTGAGGTTGGCGGAGTGCAGCGCCGGCATCACCAGCACGTTGGCCGGCCCCGACAGCCCCATGAACGGATAAAGCTTCTGCAGCTCCGGATTGAGCGCCACGTCGGCCGACATCTCGCCGTCGTACTCGAAGTCGGTCTCGCCGTCGTCCAGGATGCGCACCGCCTCGCGGATGTGATCGCTGCGGAAGCCCTCGGGATGGCCGAAATTGGCGTAGGACAGCAGCGCCACCCGCGGCTCCTGGCCGAAGCGCCGCGCGGTGGCGGCGGCGCCCTTGGCGATCTGGGCCAGCTGCACCGCGCTGGGCAGCTCGTTCACCTGGGTGTCGGCCATGAACACGGTGCGGTCGCGGGTGACGATCATCGACAGGCCGAACACGCAGTGCCCCGGTACCGGATCGATCACCCGGCGGACCTCGTCGAAGGTGGTGAAGTAGTTGCGGGTCAGGCCGCTGACCAGGGCGTCGGCGTGGCCGAACGCCACCATGCAGGCGGCGAACACGTTGCGGTCGTTGTTCACCATGCGCACGCAGTCGCGGTAGAGGGTGCCGCGGCGCTGCATCCGCTTGTAGAGGAAGTCGGCGTAGGCCTTGTTCTGGTGGCTCTCGCGGGCGTTGTGGATCTCGATCTCGCCGATGTCCTCGACGCCGATTTCGGCCATGGTGCTGCGCACCAGGTCCTCGCGTCCCACCAGCACGGGCGTGCCGTAGCCGGCGTTGCGGAAGGCGATGGCGGCGCGGATCACCTTCTCTTCCTCGCCCTCGGCGAACACCACGCGCTTCGGCGTCGCCTTCACCCGCTGATAGATGTTCTGCAGCGAATCGACGGTCCGGTTCATCCGCCCGCTGAGCCGCGCCCGGTATTCCTCCATGTCCATGATCGGCCGGCGGGCGACGCCCGAATCCATCGCCGCCTGGGCGACGGCGGCGGGAATGCGGCTGATCAGCCGCGGGTCGAACGGCGCCGGGATGATGTAGCCGGGACCGTAGGAGGCGCGCTGGCCGGCATAGGCCACCGCCACCTCGTCGGGCACGTCCTCGCGCGCCAGCTCGGCGATGGCGCGGGCGGCGGCGATCTTCATCTCCTCGTTGATGGTGGTCGCCCGCACGTCGAGCGCGCCGCGGAAGATGTAGGGGAAGCCCAGCACATTGTTGACCTGGTTGGGATAGTCGGACCGGCCGGTGGCCACGATGGCGTCGTCGCGCACCGCCTCCACCTCTTCGGGCGTGATTTCCGGGTCCGGGTTGGCCATGGCGAAGATGATCGGCTTGTCGGCCATGCTGGCGATCATCTCGGCGGTGTAGGCGTCCTTCACCGAAAGGCCCATGGCGACGTCGGCGCCGGCCATGGCGTCGGCCAGGGTGCGGTGGTCGGTGGCGATGGCGTGGGCCGACTTCCACTGGTTCATGCCCTCGGTACGGCCGCGATAGATGACGCCCTTGGAATCGCACATGACGATGTTTTCGGACTTGGCGCCGAGCGCGCGGATCAGGTCGGCGCAGGCGATAGACGCGGCGCCGGCACCGTTGATGACGATCTTGATGTCGCTCATCTTGCGGTCGGTCAGG
>WGNW01000001.1 GCA_016124315.1 Alphaproteobacteria bacterium | reverse complement strand
GGGACGCGGCGTCCCCCTATCCGCTCGCATCGAGTGCGGCCCGCAGGGCCGTGTATCGAGATGCGCCGGCTCTGGTCTTGGAGCGGGCAAGGGGTGAGGTCGTCCACTCCCTACCGTCATCGCGAGGAGCGGAGCGACGAAGCGACCCAGGGGCAACCGCACAGGCTCCATGGCCCCTGGATTGCCGCGCACCCTGCGGGTGCTCGCAAGGACGGTTGCCGGGACACGGCGTTTCCCTATCCGCTCGCATCGAGTGCGGCCCGCAGGGCCGTGTATCGAGATGCGCCGACCCTGGTCCTGGAGCGGGTCTCGATACGATTTGGCGCGCCGCGCCAAGTCACTCGACCGGAGCGGGCAAGGGTTGCGGTCGTCCACTCCCCACCGTCATCGCGCACCGCGTTGCGGCGATCCCGACTTGCCCTGGAGACGGGACGCGGCCAGCCTACAGGTCGTAGCCTTCCAGGTTCCAGGGGATGATCAGCTCCTTGCCGTCCCAGTCGGCGGCGGCGTCGCGGGTCTTCTGGTACATCGCCCGGACCACCTTGTGCTGGGGATAGAGCTCGATCATGTGACCCAGCGGGTCGCGGGCGTCGATGTAGCAGAACTTCTTGCCCACGGCGATGAACTCGCTGGCGACCGGATAGCCGGCGGCGACGAAGGCGTCGCGCTCGGCCTCGTAGTTGTCGGTGAACATGGCGACGTGGTGGAAGCCTTCCTCGCCGTTGGGGAACATGTCGTGGAACGCGCTGGGCGTCTTGGAGACCAACTGCACCAGCTCGATGTTGAGGTCGCCCGACTGGACGAACACGCCGCGGATGCGGATCGGCTCCTCCTCGCGGCCGCGGTAGGTGTGCTCGGTCAGGTGGCCTTCCTGGCCGCCCAGGAACGGGCCGATGCCGTAGAGCCTGTGCAGGCGCTCGCAGGCCTGCTCCAGGTCGCGCACGATGTAGCAGTTCTGGATGACGGCGGCCTTGTTCATCAACGGTTTCACGCGGTGTCTCCCCTTGGTCTGGCGTACGCCCAATCTACAGTCCCCCGCCGCCGCAGAACAGCCCGAAGGGATCGGCCCATGGCGGCCGCCGGTGCGTCTGCTATGCTGCGCCCATTGATTGGGCATCCATGAGGGGAGGCGGCGTGCCGCATATCGAGCCACGGGCGCGGGTGGAGCAGACGCGGATGATGTACCGGACGCCGGCCATCCCGCTGCTCAACGTGGTCACCGCCGGCATCACCGCCGCCGCCCTCTCCCGCGTCTACCCGCATCCGCTGCTGGCCGCCTGGGTCTTCCTGTTCGCCGCGGTGGCGGCTTGGCGGTTCTGGCTGTGGCGGCGGATGCGCCGCGCCGACGTCGCCGTCAACCCGGACTACTGGCGGCACCGGTTCGTAGCGGGCGCGGTGACGACCGGCTGCCTCTGGGGGTGCCTCGCCTCAATCGTCTTCGTCACCGGGGACACCGGCTACTACGACTTCGTCAGCTTCGTGCTGGGCGGCATGACGGCCGGCGCCGTGATCGGCAACGCCGCCTACATGCCCGCGTTCTACGGCTTCACCCTGCCGACGCTGCTGCCCATGGTCGCGGCCCTGTTCCTGGAAGGCACCGTGCGCTCGGCCGCCATGGCGTTGCTGATGCTGGCCTTCGGCGCCGTGCTGACCATGGCCGGCCGCAACATGAACCGCTGGATCTTCCGGACCACGCGGCTGCAGATCGAGCGCGAGGACCTGATCAACCGCCTGGAGGAGACGACGGACAGGCTAGAGCGCCAGGTGGAGGACAGCCAGCAGCGCGAGCTGGTGCTGGAGCAGACCACGCAGTCGATCAACCGGCAGGCGCGCGCTCTTCACCAGCTCAACGGCATGGTCCAGCGGCTGCAGGAGGCCGGCACCGAGGCCGAACTCTCGGAGATCGTCCGCCGCTTCGCGCCGCAGGTCGTGCCCGAGGCGCCCGGCACCCTGTTCATCATGAACAATTCCAACAACCTGCTCTCGGCGGTCGCCAGCTGGGGCGACCGCGACGGGACGCGGAGAGACTTTCCGCCCGACCAGTGCTGGGGCCTGCGCCGCGGCCAGCCCCATCTGGCGCCGGCGCAGGGTGCGGAGGTCCGCTGCGAGCACCTGGAGCCGGGATTCGAGGGCGGCTACGCCTGCATTCCGCTGCTCGGGCGCGGCGGCATCGTTGGCCTGCTCCACATCGAGGCGGAGCCGGCGACCGGCGCTAACGGCACACCGGACCTGGCCCAGAACCTGGAGGTGTTCGCCGGCAATCTCGGCCTGGCGCTCGCCAACTACCGGCTGCGCGAGACGCTGAAGGTGATGTCGCTGCGCGACTCGCTCACCGGCCTGTTCAACCGCCGCTACCTGGACGAGGCGCTGGCGCTGGAGGTGGACCGCGCCGCCCGCAACGGCGACTCGGTAGGCGTGATCGTCGGCGACCTGGACCACTTCAAGCGGCTGAACGACACCCACGGCCACGACGGCGGCGACATCGCGCTCAGGGCCGTCGCCCAGGTGCTCGCCCGCAGCATCCGCAAGGGCGACATCGCCTGCCGGCAGGGTGGCGAGGAGTTCGTGGTGGTGCTGCCCGGCGCATCGCTGGAACTGGCAAGGGAACGGGCGGCGGCGCTGCGCCAGCCGCTCGCCGGCCTCGAGGTGACGCACCACGGCAAGCTGATCGGCCCGATCACCATGTCCATGGGCGTCGCCGCCTACCCCGACAACGGCGACACGCCCGACGCGGTGCTGCGGGCCGCCGACGCGGCCATGTACCGCGCCAAGCAGGCCGGCCGCGACCGGGTGGTGACGGCCGAGGCGCTGCAGAGCCGGGCCGGCCTCGCCGGCGACGGCGTCTGATCGGGTCTCACCTCACGGACCGTTTGCAGGCGTGGCGAGCCGGTCGATGGCGGCCTGCCTCTCGTTCGTGCTCCGAAGCGACGGCGTTTTTCCCGGCTGCGCCCTGGACTCATTTTGGATGCCAAGAGCCTTCGCTCCATGGCGGTACCGGTCGCCGGCGGCTATATAAAGGCCACCGGACAAGACATCTGGAGTATCTCGCCCGTGAGGCTGAAGCCGGTTCACCGTCTGGTTGTGCTGAGCTCCAGCCATCCGATCCTCGTCGCGCTGCTCGCCCTGGCGGCCTGCATCGCCGCGACGCTGTTCGTCGGCGGCCACTTCGAGATGACCACGAAGACCGAGGCGTTGATCTCGCCGAAGCTCGGCTATCGGCAGAGGGAAGCCGCCATGGACGCGGCGTTCCCCCAGCTCGCCGACCCGATCGTCGTCGTCATCGACGGCCGCACCCCCGAATTGGCCGAAGACGCCGCCGCAAGGCTTGCTCAACGGCTGGCGGCCGACAAGGCAGCCTTCAAGAACGTCCAACGCCCCGACGGCGGCCCCTTCTTCGCACGGGAAGGGCTGCTGTACGGCTCCTTGGCGGAGGTGCAGTCGGCGATGGACAAGCTCGTCGCGGCCCAGCCTTTCCTCGGCCAGCTGGCCTACGATCCCAGCCTGCGCGGCGTCATGAACCTCCTTTCGACCACCCTGCTGGGCGTGGAGGACGGTGAGACAACCCTCAATCAGATCGACAAGCCGCTGGCAAGCCTGGCCGGCCCCATAGAGGCGGCGAACGCCGGAAAGCCGGCGTTCTTCTCCTGGCAGGAGATGATCGGCGGCGGCGGAGAGTTCCAGGCGCCCCTCAGGCGCCTGATCCTGGTTGCGCCTGTGCTCGACTACCATTCGCTGATGCCGGGCGCCCGGGCCTCCGCGGTCATCAGACAGGCGGCGAACGACCTGGGTCTCATACCGGCCGACGGGGTGAGTGTCCGGCTGACCGGCAGTGCGGCGCTCGACGACGAGGAATTCGCCTCGCTTGCCCACAACATAGGATTGGTCAGCACCGTCATCGTCTGCCTGATGCTGCTGATGCTCTGGCTCGCGACGCGATCGGCGCGGATCGTCGCCGCGATCATGACGACGACCATTGCCGGGCTGTTGCTGACGACCGCGCTGGGCTTGGCCGCCCTGAAGCAGTTCAACCTGATTTCGGTGGCCTTCATCCCGCTGTTCGTGGGGCTGGGCATCGACTTCGGCATCCAGTTGAGCGTGCGCTTCCGCGCGGAACGTCTCAGCGAACCCGATCCGCGGACCGCGCTCGAGCGCGCGGCGGAAGCACTCGGCGGATCTCTCACCCTTGCCGCCGCGGGCATCTGCCTGGGCTTCCTCGCCTTCCTGCCGACCAGCTACATCGGCATATCCGAACTGGGCGTCATCGCTGCGCTGGGCATGGTCGTCGCGCTGGTGCTGAACGTCACGCTGCTGCCGGCGCTGCTGCTGCTCCTGCGCGCGCCGCTGCAATCGCTCGAGGTCGGCCGGCGCGCCCTGGCGCCCCTCGACGCATTCCTGTATCGCCGGCGCAAGCTGGTGCTGGGCGCCTTCGCGGTGGCGATGGCCGCCAGCATCGCCACGCTCCCCCTGGTGCGTTTCGACTTCAACGCGCTGCACCTTCGCGACCCGAAGGGCGAGGCCATGGCGACGCTGCTCGACCTGACGCACGATCCGAACCGCACGGTCAACACCATCGACGTGCTGACGCCGGGCATCCAGGACGCGGCGAAGCTGGCGGCCCGGCTTGAGAAACTGCCCGAGGTGGCCCAGGCGATCAGCGTGTCCAGCCTCGTTCCCGAGGACCAGGACAGCAAGCTGGCCGAGATCGGCGACGCCGCGCTGCTGCTCGATCCCACCCTCAACCCGATCCAGCAGGCGACGCCGCCGACCGACGCCGAGACGGTGCGCAGCATCGCCAACACGTCGTCCGCGTTGCGGCGGGCCGCCACGGGCAAGCCCGGCGCGGCCGCGCGGGACGCCCTGCGGCTTGCGGATGCCCTGGACAGGCTCGCCGCCGGCCCCGCCGGCGCCCGCGCGCGGGCGGAAAGCGCCCTCATCCGGCCCATGCAGGTGGTGCTCCGGGAGACCCGCCTGTCGTTGCAGGCGGCGCCGGTGACCCTGGCCACCCTGCCTGCCGGGCTGAAGCGCGACTGGGTCGCGCCGGACGGCCGCGCCCGCGTGCAGGCGTTTCCCAGCGGCGACGGCAACGACAACGACACCTTGAGGCGATTCTCGCGGGCGGTTCAGGCCGTCGCCCCGCAGGCGTCCGGCCCGCCCATATCGATGATGGAGGCCGGCGACGCCATCTCGGGCGCTTTCGTCGAGGCGGGCGTCCTGGCGCTGATCGCGATCACCATCCTGCTGCTGGCCGTGCTCCGAAGCCTCGTGGAGGTGGCGGCGACGCTGGCGCCCATCGTCCTGTCGGGATTCCTGACGCTGGGCACCTGCGTGCTCATCGGCCAGCCGATCAACTTCGCCAACATCATCGCGTTCCCGCTGCTGTTCGGCGTCGGCGTCGCCTTCCACATCTACTTCGTCATGGCCTGGCGCGCAGGCGAACGCAACCTGCTGCAGTCGAGCCTGGCGCGGGCGGTGCTGTTCAGCGGGCTCGCGACGGGCGCGGCATTCGGCAGCCTGTGGCTGTCCGACCATCCCGGCACCGCCAGCATGGGCAAGATTCTGATGATCTCGCTGGTCTGGACGCTGATCTGCGCGCTGATCTTCGAGCCCGCCCTGCTCGGCCCGCCCCGCGACAAGGCGCCGCCGCCCTGAGATTCGGGGCGCTGGGGGATTTGCAAACCGGCGAAACCGGGCGATCATGGCCCGCGTCTTGGGGACGACAAGGGGAGAAGCATGAGCAGGCTTTGCGAAGGACGCGTCTGTATCGTCACGGGCGCGGGACGGGGCATCGGGCGGGAATACGCCAAGATGCTGGCGGCGCACGGCGCCAGGGTGGTGGTGAACGACCTGGGCGGCAGTCCGAGCGGCGAAGGCGCCGACGCGACGCCCGCCCAGGCGGTGGTCGACGAGGTGACGGCCGGCGGCGGCGAGGCGGTCGCCAGCTACGAGGACGTCTCGGAGTTCGCCGGCGCCAGGCGGATGATCGAGCAGGCGCTCGACACCTGGGGCAAGCTCGACGTGCTGGTGAACAACGCCGGCATCCTGCGCGACCGCATGCTGGTCAACATGACCGAGGCGGAATGGGACGCGGTGATCAAGGTGCACCTCAAGGGCACCTTCGCGCCCGCCCACCACGCCGCCGCCCATTGGCGCGACGTGGTGAAGCAGACCGGCGCGCCGGTGGACGCGCGGATCATCAACACCTCGTCGGTCTCGGGCATCTACGGCAACATCGGCCAGACCAACTACGGCGCCGCCAAGCAGGGCATCGCCGGCTTCAGCATCATCGCCGCCCGCGAGCTGCGCCGCTACGGCATCACCGTCAATTGCATCGCGCCCGGGGCGCTGACCCGGCTGACCGAGAACCTGCGCGAGCGGACCGAGGAGGAGAAGCGGCAGTCGGACCCGTTCTGGATCGCGCCCATCGTCACCTGGCTGGCGAGCACCGAGTCGAAGGACGTGACCGGGCGCATGTTCGAGGCGTCGGGCCGCATCCTCGCCATCGCCGAGGGCTGGCACCGCGGCCCGGTGGTGGAGCCGGTGGCCGATCCGGCGCAGCTCGGCCCGGTCGTCGAGCGGCTGGTGGCCAAGGCGCGCAAGAACGCCGGCATGAACGGCATGGACCTGGACTAGGAAAGGAAGACAGATGAGCGACTTCACGGCCGACGAGATCAGGCGGTTGCGCAACCTGCTGGACATCGAGGACATCAAGAAGCTGGGCCTGCTCTATTCCCAGCTGCAGGACCATGCCTATCTCGACCGGCTGGCCGACATCTTCACCGAGGACGCGCTGTGCGAGTTCGGCCCCTACGGCACCTGGAAGGGCCGCGAGACCATCCGCGCCAACTACGACCAGGTGAAGCAGGACATGGGCGGCGAGGCGTTCAGCGCCCTGCACGCCAACTCGCATCACTGGGTGGAGCTGACCGGACCGGACACGGCCGTCGGCCGCCGCTACCTGCTCGACCTTGTGACAAGCCGGCCGAAGGAGGAGCATCCCTTCATCTGGCTCGGCCTCTACGACGAGGAGTACCGCAAGGAGAACGGCGCGTGGAAGATCTCCCGCACCAGCCTGCAGTTCATGTGGCCGGAGCGGCACCTGACCGAGGGCTTCCCCGGCGAGTTCCCGCCGAAGACGTAGGCCGGACAGGCACAGGAGGACCGTCATGCATGTAGGGCTCGGCCTGAACTTCCAGGCGCTGGACGGCAAGCAGTCCGACGCCGAGGTCTACGCGTTCGAGCTGGGCCTGGCCGCCCGGGCAGAGGCTGCCGGCTTCGATTCGCTGTGGACGCCGGAGCACCATTTCACCGACTACATGATGACGCCCAACGTGCCCCAGTTCCTGTCGTGGGTGGCGGGCCAGACCAGCCGCATCCGGCTGGGCACCATGGTGACGGTGCTGCCCTGGCACGACCCGGTGCGGGTGGTGGAGCAGTTCACCCTGCTCGACCACCTGTCGCAGGGCCGCGCCATCATGGGGCTGGGGCGCGGGCTCGGCCGGGTGGAGTTCGAGTCGTTCCGGGTGAAGATGGCCGAATCCCGGCGCCGCTTCACCGAATACACCGAGGCGATCGTCACCGCGCTGGAGACCGGCGTCATCGAGTATGACGGCGAGTTCTACCGCCAGCCGCGCACCCGCATCCGGCCCGGCCCCTACGCCAGCTTCCGGGGCCGGCGCTTCGCCTCGTCCAACTCGCCGGATTCCCTGGACCTGATCGCCCGTCTGGGGCTGGGCGCGATGATCATCGCCCAGAAGCCCTGGGACAAGGTGGTCGTCGACCTCGCCCGCTACCGGAAGCGATTCCTGGAGGTCAACGGCGAGGAGGCGCCCAAGCCGGTCCTCGCCATGTTCGTCTGCGTGCACGAGGACCCGGCCGAGGCGCAGCGCATGCGCGAGGTCTACCTGCAGCGCTACGCCCGCTCCACGGTGGAGCACTACGAGTTCGGCAATGTCGGCTTCGCCGAGATCGAGGGCTACGAATACTATGCCGGGCTCGCCAAGCTGATCGGCAAGCTGGGCCTCGACGGCTTCAACGACATCCTCGCCGACCTGCAGGCCTGGGGCACGCCCGACCGGGTCGCCGAGACGCTGCTGCGCTACGTCGACCTCGCCCAGGCCGGCGGCCTGCTGGTGCAGCTCTGCTTCGGCGGCATGGAGCAGGACGTCGCCCGCGCCAACTACGACCTGTTCGTCGACAAGGTGCTGCCCCGCCTCCAGGCCTACGACGTAGGCGGCGACATCGGCGTCGCCTACAGCCCCGACGTGCAGTACGCGGCGGCGGAATAGCCGACGACTTCTTTCTCTGTCCGTTCGGGTCGAGTGATTTGGCGCGGCGTGCCAAATCGTATCGAGACCCGCCGGCCGAGGCCGTGCATCTCGATACGCGGCCCTGCGGGCCGCACTCGATGCGAGCGGGGAAGGTGCATGTTCTCTACTGGCGACCGTCCTTGCGAGCACCCGCAGGGTGCGCGGCAATCCAGGGCCATGGGGACCGCCCCTGGATCGCTTCACCGCTGCGCGGTTCGCGATGACGGGTGAAGAAGTGGCGGACATGCTCGATGACAACAAGCCCTCCGATTGACATATTAATGGTGATTAATTTACCATTCTCCCCGATCAATGGGGAGAAACGGTCATGACCGAGCAGTCGCAAGCGAAGCCCATCGGCGACTACAGCCTGCTGGACCCGGAGGTGCAGAGCGACCCGTACGGCTTCTACGAGCGGCTGCACCGGGAATGCCCGGTCTACCGCATGCCGGAGACCGGGATGTACGTCATCACCCGCTACGGCGACCTGCGCGACGCCCTCAAGGACACCGGCCGCTTCTCGAGCGACACCCGCCTCGCCGCCGGCGACGGCCTGCAGGGGGCGCTGGGCAAGCTCTACCAGGACATCCTGAGCGAGCGCGGCTGGGGCCACGTCCAGACCTTGCAGCGCACCGACCCGCCCGAGCATTCCCGCTACCGCAAGCTGCTGGACCGGGTGTTCACCGCCAAGCGCGTGCGCGAGATGGCGCCCTATATCGACGGGGTGGTGAACGAGCTGATCGACCGTTTCGCCGACGCCGGCGAATGCGAGTTCATCGGCGACTTCGCCATGCCCATGCCGGGCATCATCATCGCCGAGCAGCTCGGCCTCGATCGCGCCGAGGTGAAGACCTTCAAGAAGTGGGCCGACGCCATGCTGGCGATGGCGACCAAGCGCATGACCGAGGCCGAGATCCGTGCCGTCGCCGACACCGAGCTGGAGGCGCAGCACTTCCTGCACGGTGTCATGGAGGCCCGCCGCGCCGAGCCGGGCGACGACCTGATCTCCGCCCTGGTCCACGCCCATGGCGAGGACGAGGCGCCGCTCAGCATGCACGAGTTGCAGAACCTGATGCACCAGCTGATCACCGGCGGCTTCGAGACCACCCAGAGCGCCATCGCCCACGCCATGTGGCTGCTGGTGCGCCAGCCCGAGCTGCAGGACGCGCTGCGGCGCGACCCGGGCAAGATCAAGAACTTCGTCGAGGAGTCGCTGCGCTGGGAGAGCCCGGTGCAGGGCCTCGCCCGGGTGACCACGTGCGACGTGGAGATGGGCGGCACCACCATCCCGGCCGGCTCGCTGGTCATCGTCCGCTACGGCGCCGCCAACCGGGACGCGGACAAGTTCGAATGCCCGCACCTGTTCGACCTGGAGCGCAGGAACGCCGGCTCGCACCTGGCGTTCGGCTCGGGCGCGCATTTCTGCGTCGGCGCCATGCTGGCCCGCCAGGAGATCACCGCATCGATCTCCCTGCTGCTCGACCGGCTGGAGAACATCCGCCTCGCCCGCGGCCTGCCGCATCCCGTGCACGAGTCGAGCCTGTTCTTCCTGCCGATCAAGGAAATGCACCTGACGTTCGACGGTCGCGGCCGATGAGCCGCCCCCGCCCGCCCGGCGCGGCGAAGCGCGCCGCCAGGCCGGCAGCCGCGCCCCGCCTCACCGCGAAGAGCCTGGGACGGCCGGAAGGCGTCACCGGCGAGGAGACCCGGGCCCGGCTGATCGAGATCGCCGCCACCCTGTTCGCCCGCAGCGGCTTCAACGGCGTCTCCCTCGCCGACATCGCCGGCGCCGCCGGCCTGACCGCGCCGGCGATCTACAACCACTTCGGCTCCAAGGACGAACTGTTCGTCGAGACGGTGTGCTGCATGTTCGACGAGGTCGCCGCGGCGTTCGCGGAGGCGGCCGCGGCGAAGGGGGCGTGGCGGGACCGTCTGTTCCGCATCCTCGACGCCGCCCGCGAGGTCTACCGGCCGGACGGCGTGCTGCAGCGGCTGGGCGGCGCGGCGCGGATGGAGACCGCCCACCACCCGGAACGCTTCCGCCGGATCACCGGCGCCCACGAGCAGATCGGCGACATCTTCCGGGCGATCGCGGCGGACGCGCAGGAGGCCGGAGAGCTCCCCGCCGACCTGGACCCGCGCCTCGCCGGCGACCTGATGATGTCGCTGGTCATGTCGGGCATCGGCTCGGCCGCCTACCAGCATCCGTCCCAGGACGATTTCGACGCCATGGTGAGGGTATTCAAGCTGGTGCTGGGCGCGGCGGACGCGGCCCCCGCGCAAGTCCGGTCGTCCAGCGGCGGGCGTTAGCCGGACTGTCCGGGAGGAGAGGTGAAAGAGGGCCGGTGAACCGGTCCCTCCCGGCAGCCGTCCTTGCGAGCCCCCCGCAGGGGGCGCGGCAATCCAGGGGCATGGGGCCTGTGCGGTCGCCCCTGGGCCGCTTCACCGCTGCGCGGTTCGCGATGACGGTGGAGAGTGGGCGACGTCGCCCCTTTCGCGCTTCGGTCGAGTGATTTGGCGCGCCGCGCCCGTCAAAGAGAAAGGGCGCGGACCCTGCGGCCCGCGCCCTTGCGATTCCGATCCGGAGACGGCCTATTCGGCGGCCTGGCGCTCCGGGGCGCTGAACAGCGCGTTGAGCTGGTCGTCAGGCGTCTCCAGCAGGCGCTGCACCCAGCCGTGGAAGCGCTGGCCGCCCCATTCGTTGCGGCCGAACAGGGAATGGGTGCGGGCGCCCGCGCTGAGCGCCCCCTGCACCTGCAGGCCGGTCTTGTAGTCCTCGTCGCGGACCACGTTCTCCAGCAGGTCGAACTGGAGGCGCGCGCCGTCCTTGCCGGCCTGGTCCGGCTCCTTTTCCATCATGTAGTACTGGGTGGTGTAGGACTCGCCCACCGTCTCGCCCGGAAACAGCTGGGAGATCATGGCGCCGCGCCCGCCGCCCTTGAACGAGGCGATGGAGATGTGCGGGAAGATGGTCCAGACGCCGGTCATGACGTCCTCCATCGGCCACTGGTCCTCCGGCAGCTTGTCCAGGTGGATGTAGCGGTCGGGCGAGGTCACCCGCTGGTGCGGGCCCCAGGCGTAGTAGTTGGCCTGCGGCGAGCGCTCGCCGCCGATGGTGTTCTTGTGCAGCACCGGCAGGTGGTAGAAGTCCAGATAGCCGTCATAGGCGATCTTCCAGTTCGGGCCGCGCAGGGTGCGCGAGTCGAACAGGTACCAGTCCTTGAAGTTGAAGTGGGACAGCATGTCGTCGTAGCCCGACAGGAAGCCCTCGATGTCGATGGTCGAATGGGGATCGAGCACCGCCCAGATCAGGCCCGCCCGCTCGATGGTCGGCAGTTCGGGCAGGGTGTACTCGCCGCGGTCGAACTCGCCGAACTCGCTGCTGGCGGCCACGCCGACCAGCTTGCCCTCGTTGTTGTAGGTCCAGCCGTGATAGGGGCACACGAAGCGCGAGGAATTGCCGGTGCCGCAGTCGCGCAGCGGCGCGCCGCGGTGGCCGCAGGAATTGAAGAAGGTGCGGGCCTTGCCGTCCTTGCCGCGGGTGATCAGCAGCGGCGTGCCGAACGGCGCCATCGCCTTGTAGTCGCCCGGGTTGGGCAGCTCCACGCTGGGCGCCAGCATCAGCGGCATGCGCTTGAAGATCAGATCCACTTCCTTCTTGAAGCGCGCCTCGTCCGTGTAGGCGGACGCCGGCACCTTGTAGACGCCGGGCGCCTGGGCAATGGTGCCTGCCTTGCAGTGCGCGATGTTGTCGCGCACGATTTCGATCAGCTTTTCCTTCGACATGACTGTCCTCTCCGTTCCGGCTGGGGACGACGCGCTCCGCAATGAAGCCCTAGCATACAGCACGATATAATTCACGGCCGCAGTTTTTGAAACGCTTGTTTTCCTTCCTCTCGGGCGATTCCGCCTGGCGGAATCCATGGAGTTGCCCGGAAAACCGACAGGGTCTACGGTTTCCCCAGGGGAGACAGGGGACATGGCACGAAACGGTCGACATGTCGTTGCGGGAGCGGCCCTCGCCGGCCTGATCGCGCTGGTTTCGCCGATCGCCGCCGCCACGCCACAGAAGCCGCCGGAGGGCGGCCCGATCTCCCGGTTCGCCGCCAGCGACCCGTCGAGCACCCAGTCCTACAGCTACCTGCTCTGGGCGAAGATCCTCGGCACGGTGATCGGGCCGGACGGAGGCGTCGACTATGGCGGGCTGGGCATCCAAGGACGCCAGGCGCTGGACGCCTTCGTCGACGAACTGACAAGCATCCCGGTCTCGACCCTCAACAGGGACGAGCAGCTGGCCTACTGGCTGAACCTCTACAACGCGGCGTGGCTGCGCGCGATGTTCGACCACTTCACCAGCCTGGCCTCCGACAGCGAACTCGCCAGCCACGACCCCTGGGGCGACACCCGGAAGTTCAGCGTCAAGCGCCTCTACACCGCCGGCGAGAACCCGTGGACGGTGCGCAACCTCACCGTGGAAGGAGAGACGCTGTCGCTGAACGACATCGAATACCGCATCCTCTATCCCGGCTGGCCGGACGAGCCGGTGGCGTACGGCCTGTCCTGCCCGCTGCGCGGCTGTCCGGCGCTGAGCAAGGAACCGTTCGTGGGCGGCCGGGTACGGACGCAGCTGCGGGCGGCGGCCGAACGGTTCATCGCCGACAAGGACAACGTGCACGTGAAGGGCGACGCGGTGGAGCTATCGGAACTCTACCGCTGGAACGCCGCGGCGTTCGGCGGCGAGGCGCGCATCCTCGAGCACCTGCGCAACTACGCCGGCAGCCGGCAGGCCGAACTGAACGGGGTCACCCGGGTCCGCGGCTACGACTTCGACTGGAAGCTGGCCGGCAAGGAACCGCCGAAGGAAGTCAAGGCGATCCGCGGCCAGATGAACCGCGGCGCCGGTCCCGGCGGCTATTTCCAGGAATAACGGAAGGGAGCGGCGATGGCGCTGCACAACGCGATCGGCGAGGGACGGACCGCCGTGGTCACCGGCGCGGCGAGCGGCATCGGCCGCGCCGCCGCCGTCCGCTTCGCCGGCATGGGCATGAGGGTGTGCCTGGCCGACGTGAACGAGGACCTGCTGGCCGAGGCCTGCGACGAGGCCGCCGCCCATGCGGCGAGCGGCGACGTGATCGGCGTGCCGACCGACGTCTCGCGCATGGCGGACGTGGAGCGCCTGAAGGCTCGGGCGTTCGAGGCGTTCGGCGAGGTGGCGGTGCTGATGAACAACGCCGGCATCGGCGCCGGCGGCGGCCCGTTCGACAACTACGACGGCTGGCGGCGGGTGCTCGACGTCAACCTGTGGGGCGTGATCAACGGCGTGCACGCCTTCACGCCGGCGATGATCGCCCAGGGCAGCGACTGCGCCATCATCAACACCGGCTCCAAGCAGGGCATCACCTGCCCGCCGGGCAACACCGCCTACAACGTCACCAAGGCGGGCATCAAGGTGCTGACCGAAGGGCTGCAGCACACGCTGCGCACCACCGAGGGCTGCCGCGTCACGGCGCACCTGCTGGTACCCGGCTTCACCTTCACCGGCATCACCCAGGGCGGCCGGGCGGCGAAGCCGCCGGGCGCCTGGACCGCCGGGCAGGTGGTGGAGTTCATGCTCGAGCGGATGGGCGCCGGCGACTTCTACATCCTCTGCCCCGACAACGACGTGGACCGGGCGACCGACAACAAGCGCATCCGCTGGGCGGCGGACGACCTGGTGAAGAACCGCCCGCCCCTGTCGCGCTGGCATCCGGACTACAAGGACGCCTTCGAGGCGTTCCGCGTCGACGAAACCTAGGCCGGCTCGATTTCCTCGTACTGGTTGAGCTCCACCGGCCCGTCGACGAACTCGCCGAACCGGGGCAGCGCCGCCTTCATGTGCGGCGCCTTGCCGTGGGCGTCGACCGCCGCCTGGTCCTTCCAGCGCTCCATGAACACGTATTCGCCCTGCCGCTCGGTGCGGAACAGGCTGTAGAACAGGTTGCCCGGCTCGTTGGCGCGGACCGCGTCAATGACCTCCTTGGCGAAGGCCTCGAAGGCCGCTTCCTTGCCCGGCTTCACCTTCACCCGTGCGGTTACCCCGATCATCGCGCTCACCATACCTGCTCGAGAACTTCGACCTCGACGTCGCCGTCGAGCATGGCGCCGACCCGCGGCAGCGCCTCGGCCACATGGGCCGACTTGCCGTGCGCCTCCAGCGCGGCGCGGTCCTTGTAGGCCTCCAGCGCCACGAAGACCTCGGGATCGGCGGTCCGGTAGCCGCGGTAGAAGTGGTTGCCGGGCTCGGCGTCCTCCACCGAGCGCGACATGCGCGCCATGTGGGTCTCGAACGCCGGGCCCTGCCCCGGTTTCAGCTTCAGTCTGGCAATGACGCCGATCATGGAAGTCCTCCGTTGTGGGATGGTTGAGCGAAACTGGTTTGCCGGGCCTATTCGCCGGGCGCCGGGCGGGCGCGCATCGGCGCCTCCCGCCGCCGGCCGCCCCGGCTCAGGAACAGCATGGACAGCATGGACGGAACCAGCAGGCCGAGCAGCACGAGATAGGCGATGTCGTAGCTGCCGAAGGTATCGCGAACCCAACCGGCGAACACGGCTCCGAACGAGCCCAGGGTGATGAACAGCAGTGCCAGGCCCATCACCTTGCCGAAGTCGCGGGCGCCGAACTGGGTGCTGACGAACACGCCCAGCATGGTGAACTCGCCGGCGGCGATGCCCATCAGCACAGCGAAGCCGACGATCTCCCAGGCCGCGGGCCGGCCGATCAGCAGCACCGCGGAGAGGCCCAGGCAGGTCATGGCAATCCAGTACAGGATGCGGGCGTCCCAGCGGTCGCCCAGCGCGCCGAACACCAGCTTGGAGAGCGCCTGCAGCCCGGCCGAGCCGGCCATGATGAAGGAGGCGGTCTGGGCGTCGATGCCGATGTCCGCGGCGTAGGGGCCCAGGTTCTGCTGGATGCCCCGGAAGGCGAAGTTCGGGGTGAAGAAGGCGATGACGATGATCCAGAAGGCGCGGCTGCGCAGGATCTCGCCCAGGCTCCAGGAGCGGTCGTCGAGCGCCGCGTCCATGGCGGCGGAGCGCTCGCCGCCCGCCTCCGGCGCAACGCCCGCCTGCTCGGGCGTGTCGCGGACCACGAGCCAGGTGACGGGCAGGATGGCGCCCGCCACCAGCCCCGCGAGGATCAGGTGGGCGGCGCGCCAGCCGTACAGGCCCAGCAGCCAGGTGGCGAGCGGCGGCACCACGAAGCCGCCGAAGGCGAGGCCCGAGATGCCGATGCCGATGGCCAGCCCGCGATGGCGCCGGAACCATGCCGCGCCCAGCGACTGGGCCACCAGCGGCCCGGTCAGTAGCAGGCCGGCGGCGATGAGCGTGGCGTAGACGGCGACGATCTGCCAGGCGGCGCCGGCCAGGGCGATGAGCACGAAGCCCAGGGAGAACAGCAGCGCGCCGGCGCAGACGAGGACGCGCTTGGAGACCGCCGCCATGGCGCGGCCGGCGAACGGTGCCATCAACCCCATGGCGGCGATGGACAGCGCCGTCGCCCACATCAGGTCGGCGCGGCTGGCGCCGAACTCGGCCATCCATGGCTCCACCCAGAAGGTGAAGGAATAGAGGCCGAGGCCGTAGGTCAGGCCCTGGAACAGCACCGTCACCGCCATGACGTTCCAGCCGTAGTACCACCGCATCCGCACTTCCCGTTTCCCTGCTTCCCGCGCCCATGCTAGGGCACCGAGCGTCCCGAGGCGAACCCTCTTGCAAAAAATTATATCATGATATAATTCAGGCCTCCTCACCGAACCCGACGCCCGAGGAGCTTCACCATGGAACTGGACTTCGCCGAACTGGAACGCGCGCAGATCTACAAGCTGCTGGTCTCGACGGTGGTGCCGCGGCCGATCGCCCTGGTCACCACGGTCAGTCCGGACGGCATCGTCAACACCGCGCCGTTCAGCTACTTCAACGCCATGAGCAGCAAGCCGCCGCTGGTGGTGCTGGGCCTCGAGGTCACCGACTACGCCCCGCGCAAGGATACCGGCGACAACATCCGCGACACCGGCGAGTTCGTCGTCAGCCTGGTCAGCGAGGAGATCGCCCCGGCCATGAACCTTTGCGCCATGGACTTCCTGGCCGAGGAGGACGAGATGGCCTGCTCCGGCCTGACGCCCCTGCCCAGCACCAAGGTCCGCCCGCCGCGCGTCAAGGAATCGCCGGTGAGCTTCGAGTGCAAGCGGATGACCACGCTGGAGGTCGGCACGGGCAACCGCATCGTCGTCGGCGAGGTGGTCTGCATGCACATCGACGACGCCGTGTTCGACCGGGAGAAGTTCTACGTCGACGCGCCGGCCATGAAGCTGATCGGCCGCATGCACGGCGGCGGCTGGTACCTGAAGACGTCGGACGTCTTCAACATGCCGCGCATCGCCTACGACGACTGGAAGGCGGACCGGAAAGAGCCGGTCAGCTGATCGTCACCTCGTAGCGGGCGACCGCCGTCTCGTCCCATTCGACGCCGGTTCCTGGCGTTGTCGACGGCATCACCCGGCCCTTGTCGGCGGCGACCGGGTTCACCAGGATTGGGCTCGCCCATTCCAGGAACTCGAGCCAGTGGGCGGTGGGCGAGGCGCACATCAGCTGGCCGCTGATCTCCGGGTAGAAGTGGCTTGAGAGCGGCAGCCCGTAGGCCTCGGCCACGGCGGCGCACTGCATCCAGCCGGTGACGCCGCCGATCCGGCCGACGTCGAGCATGGCGCAGTCGCCGGCCCGGGCCGCCGCCGCGCGGGTCATGTCGTAGACGTTCCACCAGTTCTCGCCCAGCTGGACCGGCGTGCGGAAGTCGCGCGCCAGCGCCGCATGGCCTTCCAGGTCCGCCGCCTCCACCGGCTCCTCAATCCACAGCAGGCCCTCCGGCTCCAGCAGGCCCATGCGCGCCGTCGCCTCGGGCATTGAAAGGCGCTGGTTGTAGTCGACCATCAGCGCCATGCGCGGCACTGCCTCGCGGATCGCCCGGATCACCGCCACGTCGTCGGCGCCGGTGGCATAGCCCAGCTTGATCTTCACCGTGCCGAAGCCGGCCTCGTCCAGCTCCCGCGCCTCGCCGGCCACCGACTCGGGACCGCCGAGGCCGGTGCTGTCGTAGGACGGCAGTGGCCGCGGCGCGTAGCCGAGCAGCGCGGCGAGCGGCAGGCCGGCCGCCTTGGCCAGCGCGTCCCAGGCCGCCATGTCGATGCCCGACGCCACGATCTGGGCCAGCCCCTGCATGCCGAAATAGCGGAAGCGCGCGGCCAGCTTGCGGGTGAGCTCGGCGGGCGCCAGCGTCTCGCCAGTGACGACCGGCGCCAGGTTGCGGGCGAACGACACCAGCGGCGCCACCGCCTCGTCGTGATAGCCGAACAGATAGGCGCAGCCGGTGATCCCGGCGTCGGTCTCCAGGTCGATCAGCACCAGCGGCGATTCGGTGAACCTCGC
Source organism: Alphaproteobacteria bacterium (assembly GCA_016124315.1). GTDB lineage: Bacteria > Pseudomonadota > Alphaproteobacteria > SMXS01 > SMXS01 > RI-34. Next base: position 118,115 of record WGNW01000001.1, on the reverse strand, counting down.
CGTGTGGAAGATCAGCGGCCGCGGCCGCGGCACGACGGCGGCGCGGACGCGCAGGCCGGTGATGGTGATGGAGCGATCGGCTTTCATGGTGGTCTCCCGACAGTCTTCGGAGGCGGGCATAGGTAGCATAGCCCTGCCGCGACGCTAATATCCGCGCGGCCGCTCGGCCGTGCCGCCGAAAAAATTCGGTGAAAATCCGTCGGCGGGGAACTTTTCTGCCGCCGGACGGTTTCGCTGCAGAGTCACTGGGCCGGCAAGGCGGTCGGCGTCAGATAGTCCGTCGGCCGCCATGCTCGCAGAAGCCCTCCCCCTGGTGGCCCTCAAGGCACCTCGTAACCGTCGGCGGTGATGATGCGGATCGGATCGGTCCCGTCCCAGTCGACGGCTGCCTTCGCCACCATCTCGTTGCGCGCCATGATGCCCGGCGCCGGGGTAATGACCTCGGTGAAGACGTCGAAGTCCTTGCGGGTGTCGAAATAGGCGAAGATCAGCGAGCCGTCGGGCGAACCTCCCTCCATGGCCGTCTCGTACCCCGCGGCCTCGAAATAGCGCCGGTCGGCCGGGTAGTCGTGGCTGTAGATGCAGACATGGTGGAAGCCCGTGCCGCCTTCGGGCACCAGGTCCCGGTAGACGCTGGGCCCCTTGTTGTGCTGGTAGATCAGTTCGATCTGCACCGGCCCCGCCTGGGCGAGACCCACCGACAGCACCAGTTCCGACTCCTTGCCGCGGTAGCGGGTGCCCGTCAGGTCCAGCCGGTCGAGCACGTAGAACGGTCCGACGCCGTAGAACGAGATCCACTTGTTCATGGCCGCCGTAAGGTCGTTCACCACCCAGGCGTTCTGGAACACGCTGCGATCGGTCGGCAGTTTCATGGCGATCCTCCCCGTTACCGGTCCCATTGCCGGCCGCTGTGGCCGGCGAGTGTGGCTGGAACACCGGGTTCAGGCAACCCGCGGCCGCGACCGGCGCCGAAAAAGCGGGAAATCCCCGGCCGCGGGACCATCTATCCCGATGCCGCCTGCAGGAGATGCCGATGCGCATGAGCGCCTTCTTCCTCACCGTCATGGGCATCCTCGCCCTGCTGCACGCCTATATCGGCTGGCGGCTGCTGCCGGCGCTGCCGGTGGGCGACAGCGGCACCATCGCCGGGATCATCCTGCTGGCGCTCTCGTGGGCGCTGATGCCCATGAGCGTCGCCTCGCGCGCCGTCAAGAAGCGGCGCCTGGGCGACGGGCTGGCCTGGGCCGGCTCGCTGGCCATGGGCTATTTCTCGCCGCTGCTGATCCTCACCATCCTCCGCGACCTCGTGCTGGGCGTGGCGGCGCTGACGGCGGCGGATGCCGCCTATGCTTCGCTCGCCATGCGCTCGGCGGTCGCCGTGCCGGCCCTGGCGCTCATCGCCACCGCCGCCGGCGTCGCCTATGCCCGGCGGCGGGCGCCGGTGCGGGACGTCGAGGTGCGCCTCGCCGGGCTGCCGGCCGCGCTGGACGGCTTCACCATCGCCCAGATCAGCGACATCCATGTCGGCCCGACCATCAAGCGGCGCTACCTGGAAGCCATCGTCCAGGCGGTCAACCGGCTGGAGGCGGACCTGGTGGCGGTCACCGGCGACCTGGTGGACGGCAGCGTGCGCGAACTCGCCCGCCACACCGAGCCGTTCTCCCGGCTTGCCGCCCGGCACGGCGCCTACGTGGTCACCGGCAACCACGAATACTATTCGGGGGCGGTCGACTGGATCATCGAGCTGCGACGCCTCGGCCTCACGGTATTGATGAATGAGCACGTGGTGCTGGACCACGACGGCGCCGCGCTGGTGGTCGCGGGCGTGCCCGACCACAGCGCCCACCATTTCGAGCCGGAGCACCGGGCCGACCCGTCCGGCGCCCTTCACGGAGCGCCGGCCGACGCGCCCCGTATCCTGCTCGCCCACCAGCCGCGCGCGGCGGCGGCCGCGGCGGCGGCCGGCTTCCATCTCCAGCTGTCCGGCCACACCCATGGCGGCCAGTTCTGGCCGTGGAACCATTTCGTGCGCCTGCAGCAGCCGTTCACCGCTGGCCTGCACCGCTGGCAGGACCTGTGGGTGTACACCAGCCGGGGCACCGGCTACTGGGGGCCGCCGGTCCGCCTCGGCGTGCCGTCGGAGATCACCCGCATCCGGCTGCGGCCAGCCTGAGTCGGCTCGGCGACCGGGCCGTATTGACAACGGTCGCCCGCCGGCAATTACTGATGCGACGCAGGAGCGCCCGCTGCGGATCATTGTTGCCAAGCTGTCGAGGCGCATGAGGCGGACGCTGCCATGAGCACGAACGGCGACCAGCAGGCTCCCGCGGGCGACGACCTCCAGAGCCGCGAATACCAGATGTTCCCGCACCTGTCCGAGGAGATGGCCGGGCGCATCGCCGCCTACGGCGATGTCGAAGACGTGCCCGCGGGCACGGTGGTCTTCCGGCGCGGCCAGCGCAGCGTCGACTTCTTCCTGGTGCTCGACGGCTCGCTGGAAATCTTCGACATGGACGAATACGCGCGGGAGAACGTGTTCACCGTCCACGGCCCGCGCCAGTTCACCGGCGAGGTCGACCTGTTCAACGACCACGAGATCCTGGTGAGCGCCCGCACCGCCGTGCCGACGCGGCTCGCCCGTCTCGACCGTGCCACCTTCCGGCAGATGATGGCCGCCGAGGCCGACATCGGCGAGTTGGTCATGCGTGCCTTCATCCTGCGGCGGGTCGGCCTGATGCGCTACGCCCATGGCGGCGTGGTGCTGGTCGGCCCGGCCCAGGCCGCCGACACGCTGCGGATCCAGCGCTTCCTGACCCGGAACGGCTATCCGCTGCGGCTGGTGGACACCGAGCACAACCCCAACGCCACCAACGTGCAGCTCTGCTTCCAGATCGGCAGCGACCACCTGCCGGCGGTGATCGTGCCGGGCGGCGCGGTGCTGCGCAATCCGTCGGTCCCGGAGCTGGCCGACCGGCTGGGCCTGACCGGCCCGCTCGATCCCGGCCAGGTGCACGACGTGGTGGTGGTCGGCGCCGGCCCGGCGGGGCTGGCGGCCGCCGTCTATGCGGCCTCCGAGGGACTCGACGTGCTGGTGGTGGAAGGGCTTGCCCCCGGCGGCCAGGCGGGCACCAGCTCGCGCATCGAGAACTATCTGGGCTTTCCCACCGGCATCTCGGGCCAGGCCCTCGCCGCCCGCGCCCAGATCCAGGCGCAGAAGTTCGGCGCCCGCATGGCCATCTCCCGCCATGCCGTCCGGCTCCACTGCGACGCCTTTCCCTACCGGGTCGAGACCGAGGACGGCGCCTTGGTGACGGCCCGCGCCGTGGTGATCGCCACCGGCGCCCGCTACCGCGCCCTCGCCGTGCCCGACTATGCGCGCTTCGAGGGCCAGGGCGTCCACTACGCCGCGACCGCCATGGAGGGGCAACTGTGCCGCGGCCAGCAGGCGGTGGTGGTCGGCGGCGGCAATTCGGCGGGACAGGCCGCCGTCTTCCTGTCGGGTCTCGCCAGCCACGTCCACATCCTGGTGCGGGGCGCCGGACTGAGCGCGACAATGTCCGACTACCTGATCCGCCGCATCGACGGCTCCCAGCGGATCACCCTCCACACCGGCTGCGAGATCACCAAACTCGAGGGCGACGCGGTGCTGCGCGCCGTCACCTGGACGTGCCGCGACGACGGCGCACAGACCCGGCTGGCGACCGGCAACCTATTCGTGATGATCGGCGCCAGCCCCAACACGGCCTGGCTCGATGGGTGCCTGGAGCTGGATCCCCAGGGATTCGTCCGCACCGGCCGGCCGGCGCCCGCCGTGCCGCAGCCGAGCGCCTACGAGGCCAGTCTCCCGGGAATCTACGCCGTCGGCGACGTGCGCGCCGAGTCGGTCAAGCGGGTCGCCTCGGCGGTGGGCGAAGGGTCGGTGGTGGTGCACGCCATCCACCGGCACCTGGCCGACCATCCGGTCGCCCAGGCCGCCGCCCAGTAGGATCGCTCAGCGCTTCTGATAGGTGGCGACCAGCTCGCCCTCGGCGAGGACGTGCCCTTCCATGGCGTCGAGGAGACCGGCCTTGTCGGTGCCCGGCGCAATATTGAGAGGCTCGTTGAGAGCGTAGACCTTGAATCGGTAGCGGTGCGGCGGATCGCCGCGCGGCGGGCGCGGCCCGAAATAGCCCGTCTTGCCCGTGCCGTTGGTCCCCTCGATCATGCCGTGCGGAACCGTCCCGGGCCGCTGATTGAGCCCTTCCGGCAGTCCGGTGGCCTCCGGCGGGATGTTCCACGCGACCCAGTGGACGAACGGCTGCGGCGAGGGCGCATCCGGATCGTCGACGATCACGGCGTAAGCCTTCGCCCCCCTGACCGGGAACCAGGCGAGCGACGGTGAAATGTTCTGGTGATAGGCCGAATATGCATCGGGGATCGGCCGGTCCGCCTGCAGGTCGGAAGACGACACGCTGATCGCGTCGGCCGCCACAGCGCCTCTGGCGAGCATCAGGCCCGCCAACACGACGCTCGCCAATCCCGTCCGCACGTATCCCACGGCCGCTCCTATGCGCGGGCGGCGGCCCGTTCCTCCGTCAGGCCGCCTTGGTGAACTTCAGGTGCAGCTCCAGCAGGCCCATCATGATGCCGGGCTGGTGCCGGAAGGTGTTGCCCTCATCGTAGTCCAGGCTGTCGATGCGGTCGAGCAGCCGGTCCCAGGCGATCTGCTGCTCCAGCCGGGAGATGCCGGCGCCGGGGCAGATGCGCGGCCCCTGCGAGAAGGTCATGTGCCGGCCCAGGCCCTTACGCTCCAGGTCCAGGTCGTAGGGACACTCGTACTCCTCGGGGTCCACGTTGGCGGCGGCGAAGCGCATGTGCAGGGTCGAACCCTTCGGCACCTTCACGCCCTGGAATTCCTCGTCCTGGGTGGTGTAGCGCGTGGAGAGGCCCTGGGTCGGCGCGCGCAGCCGCATGCCTTCCTCGGTGAAGGCGCGCAGCTTCGACCGGTCGGCCTTGACGCGCTGGAACAGCTCCGGGTCCTCGCACAGCAATTGGGCCTGCTCGGCGATGGCGTACTGGGTCGTCTCCAGGCCGCCGATCACCATGGCGTAGACCACGCCGTTGATCTCGATGTCGGTCAGCTTGCGGCCCAGCGCCTTGTACTCGACCTGGGTGAGGAAGGAGATCATGTCCTCCTTCGGGTTCTTCCGCTTCTCGACGACCTGCTCCTGGACGTACTCCTTGAAGCCGTCGAGCACCACGAACTGGTCGGCGATCTCCTCCGCGGTGAGCTGGTTGCGGTGGCCGCGGCCGTAGACGAACGGCTTCACCTGGGCCGTGCCCCAGATCTCGAGCTGCTTCAGGTCGGACAGCGGGAAGCCCAGCACCGTGGCCATCATCATCTGCGGCAGCGGCCGGGCGAACTCGTTGACGAAGTCCACCTTGCCCCGGTCGATCCAGTTGTCGATCAGTTCGTCCGCATAGCGGGTGATCATGTCTGTGTTGCGGCCGGCGCCCGGGCCGACCCACGGATCGGTCAGCTCCTGCCGGTGCGAGCGCCACAGCTCCATGTTGGGCCGCAGCGTCAGGATCGAGACCTGCATGGCGTTGAGTTGGGGCACCGAACCGTCGGCGTTGGGCTTCGGCTTGTCGGAAAGGAAGGCCGGGTAGCGTTCCGGGTCGCGCACCACCCGCGCGATGTCCTCGAACTTGGTCAGCACGAAGCCGTCGTGCTCGGGCGTCGTGCCCTCGCCCGGAATGCGCAGCACCGGCGCCTCCTTGTGCAGGATCGGGTAGGCCTCGTACCAGTGCTCCTGGGCGCCGGGCGAAAACAGGTCCACGTCCCGGAGGGACACAGGACACTTCATGTGGTTCGGTTCCGTGCGCGGCGTGGTCCTTGGCATCTCGTTCTCCCGGTTTCCGTGGGCGGAGTCCCGCCTCCGCCACAGTCATGCTTGCAGGTGAACAGGAATGGCCGCGTTTTGCAACGGGGAGGATGTGCTGCGCCGCAACATGGCGCGCCGGCTCGGCCCTATTCGGGTGCCGCGCCGCTGCGCTCGAGCGGATAGTCGGCCGCATGATAGAGCCGAAGAATGTCGGCCTTTTCGAACCGGCCGTCCTCCACCTCGAGGGTTGCGAGGGAGAATTTCTGCGCCCCCTTGCCTTCCGCCACGAACTGGATGGCTGCGGCGGCGGTATCGAACCGTTGGTAGCGCAGCTGCTTGCGTGCCTCGCCCATCCGCCTCAGGAACAGTTCTGCCGGTGCGCCATAGTTGAACTCACTCATCATCCCCGCCTCAGTTCAGTGCCCCACCGACGCTGGAGCCGAAATGATCGAAGCAGCCCATGCTGCTGACGGTGTGCCACATCATTTCGGCCAGCCAGGTCCGGGTGGAGGTTTCGGCGGGCGAGCGGTGCAGGCTGTTCCACGACTTCAGCAGGGTATGGTGCACCAGCGCATAGGCGAGGTTCACGTCATCCGTGTAGGCCGACGCCCAGCCGTGGAGTTCGGGCTCCAGCAGGAAAATCTCTTCGCGTCGACGAACGGCTTCCAAGGGCATGGCCGGGCTTTCTGTCAGGCAGGGGCGAAGCGCTCCGGACCGGTTTCCGGATACGCAGCAGGCCGTAAAATGGACAAAAATCTGGAATTTACAACCGCGCACGCAAAATATTTCTCAAATCTCCGCCGCCAACGATTTGCAAAATCGCCATCTTACTACTTGCCATTGGGTAAAAATTAGTGCATGGTGACTTCATCAAAATTCGTTCTGGCATGGCCGCCATGGCTGCTCCAACGCCTGTTGAGCGCCATCTACCGCCTCCTCTCCATATCGAAATTTGGCACGGTCGGATTTGATCCGGCTGACTACGTTTATTGAACAAGGAAACGACACTATGACCAATGGAACCGTGAAGTGGTTCAACGCCCAGAAGGGCTATGGCTTCATCCAGCCCGACGACGGCAGCCCCGATGTGTTCGTGCACATCTCCGCCGTGGAGCGCGCCGGCCATTCCAGCCTGAACGAAGGCCAGAAGCTGACCTTCGACACGGAGCGTGACGGCCGCAGCGGCAAGACCTCTGCCAGCAATCTCCAGCTGGCGTAGTCGCGCACAGCAGGCTTTTCCGCTTCGGCGGACGGAAGGGCGGTCCTCACGGACCGCCCTGTTTCGTCGCGCCCTCTACCCGTCCTGCCACGGATCCAGGGACAGCAGGTCGGTGACCCCGCCAATGGCGGCGACGTTGCTGCTGAGCACCCGCTCGGTGGCGAAGCGCGGCAAGTAGTTCGGTCCGCCCGCCTTCGGCCCGGTGCCGGACAGGCCCTCGCCGCCGAAGGGCTGGGTGCCGACGACGGCGCCGATCTGGTCGCGGTTGACGTAGAAATTGCCCACCTTCACCCGTGCCGCCACCTGGTCGATCACCGGCGGGATACGGGTGTGGAGCGACAGGGTGAGGCCGTAGCCGGCGCCGTTGATCAGGTCGCACAAGTCATTGAGCCGGCTGCCTTCGTAAGGGCAGAGATGCAGCACCGGGCCGAACACCTCCCGCTCCGGCATCGCCGGCGCATCGAGGCGGATCAGGTAGGGCGGGAAGAACACGCCTTCCACCGGCGCCGCGCCCGCCGCGAAGACGTCGAGGCCGCGCGCCCGCACGGCCGCGACGTAGGCCGCGAGAGTCTCCCGCGCCGGCTCGTCGATGATCGGGCCGATATCGGTGGCGGCGTCCATGGGATCGTCCAGCCGGAGTTCGGCCATGGCGCCGCGAAGCAGACCGGCGAACGGCTCGATGACGTCGCGCTGCACGAAGGCGACTCGGGTGGCGGAGCAGCGCTGTCCCGCCGAATCGAAGGCCGAGCGGACCAGGTCGGCCGCCGCCCGCTCCAGGAAGGCGCTCGAATCGACGATCATGGCGTTGATACCGCCGGTCTCGGCGATGAACGGCACGATCGGGCCGCCGCGCGCCGCCAGCGCCCGCCGGATCGAATCGGCGGTGGCGTTGGAGCCGGTGAACGCAATGCCGTCGACCCGCGGGTCCGCCACCAGCGCGCTGCCCACCTCGGCACCGCCGCCGGGCAGGAAGCCGAGGACGTCGGGCGGCACGCCGGCCTCGTGCAGCAGCCGGACGATGGCGAAGCCGGCCAGCGGCGTCTGCCCGGCGGGCTTGGCGGCCACCGCGTTGCCGGCGGCGAGCGCGGCGGCCACCTGACCGGTGAAGATGGCGAGCGGGAAGTTCCATGGGCTGATGCAGGCGAAAACGCCGCGCCCGTGCAGGCCGATCCGGTTCTCCTCGCCCGCCGGGCCGGGCAACGCGACGGAGCCTTCGAACCGCTCGCGGGCGCGGGCCGCGTAGTAGCGCAGCATGTCCGTGGCCTCGCGCAGGTCGGGGAGCGCATTGGGCACGGTCTTGCCGCCCTCGCGCACGCACAGCGCCATCAGCAGCGCCCGGTCGCGCTCGAACAGGTCGGCCGCCCGTTCCAGGATCACCGCCCGGGCCGCGCCGCCCAAGCCGTCCCAGCCATCGGCGGCGCGCACGGCAAGGTCGAGCGCGCGGTCGATGTCGGCGGCGCTCGCCTCGCGCACGGTGCCCACCAGCCGCAACCGGTCGGCGGGATCGCGCACCTCGCGCGGCGCGCCGCCGGCGGGCCTGCCGCCGACCAGCGCCCAGGCCTCCAGCGGCTCCGCCAGCGCCGCCGCCATCCCGGCGCGGATCGCCGCGTCGAAGGGCGGCTCGCTGACGAGGAGCCCGCGCGCGCCCGCCCGTTCCGGCCGGTAGAGGTCGGCGGGCAGCGCGACCGAGGGGTGCGGCTTCGACGACAGCCACTCCAGCCGCTCGACCGGATCGGCGATCACCTCCTCCACGGGAATCTGGTCGTCGGCCAGCCGGTTGACGAACGAGGTGTTGGCGCCGTTCTCCAGCAGCCGGCGCACCAGATAGGGCAGCAGCGTCTCGTGGCTGCCCACCGGCGCGTAGACCCGGCAGCCCACGCCCAGCGTCTCCATCGCCCGGTCGTGGAGGGCGTCGCCCATGCCGAACAGGCGCTGGTATTCCCAGTCCGTGCGACCGCCGGCCATGGCGTGCACCGCCGCCACCGTGTGGGCGTTGTGGGTGGCGAACTGGGGCAGGAAGGCGTCGGGCTCGGCCAGCAGCTTGCGGGCGCAGGCCAGGTAGGAGGCGTCGGTGGCGCCCTTGCGGGTGAAGACGGGAAAGCCGTCGAGGCCGAGCTGCTGGGCGAGCTTGATCTCGCTGTCCCAGTAGGCGCCCTTCACCAGCCGCACCGGCCAGCGCCGCCCGCTCGCCCGCGACAGCGCGGCCAGCCGGTCGATCACCGCAGGCGCCCGCTTGCCGTAGGCCTGGACGGCGAGGCCGAGGCCGTTCCAGCCGGCCAGCTGGGGCGCGGCGGCCACCGCCTCGATCACGTCCAGCGACAGGGCGAGGCGCGACGCCTCCTCCGCGTCCACCGTCAGCAGCACGCCTGCCTCGCGCGCCGCCTCGGCCAGCCGGCGCAGCCGCGGCAGCATCTCGCCCATTACCCGGCCACGCTGGGCCGGCTCGTAGCGGGGGTGAAGCGCCGACAGTTTGACCGAGATGCCGGGCGCGGTGAGCGGGTCGAACGGCGCGCCGGGCGAGGCCAGCGCCTCGATCGAGGCCAGATAGCGGTCGTAGTAGTCGGCCGCCTGCGCGCCGGTCATCGCCGCCTCGCCCAGCATGTCGTAGGAGAAGCGGAAGCCCGGCATGGCCCGCGCCGTCTCCAGCGCCTCGGCCATGGTGCGGCCGGCGACGAAGCGGCCGGCCAGCAGCCTCATGGCCTGCCGGACCGCGGCACGCACCACCGGCTCGCCGGAGCGGCCCGCGAGTCGCGCGAGCACCGCGGCCGGATCGCCGCCGGTCTCGCCCGCCAGCCGCAGCACCCGCGAGCCGAGCACCAGCCCGAAGGTTGAGGCGTTGACGAACAGGGAATCCGTGCCGCCCAGATGCTCCCGCCATGCCGCCGAGCCGATGCGGCTTTCGATCAGGCGGTCGACGGTGGCGTTGTCGGGGATGCGCAGCAGCGCCTCGGCGACGCACATCAGGGCGATACCCTCGGCGGTCGACAGGTCGTATTCCTGCATGAACCGGTCGATGCCGCCCTGCCGCCGTCGACCGGCCCGCGCCGCCGTCACGAGGTCGCGGGCGACGCGCTCGGTCTGCGCCTTTTCCGCCGGCGACAAACGGGCGAGCGGCAGCAGCCGGGAGACCGCCTCGGTCTCATCCAGCAGGTAGTCCAGGGCGATGGCCGCCGTGGCGGCGTCAGCGTCTGCGGAACTGTCGTTTGAGCGTTGGTTCATGCTGTCCCGGTTCGAACGGCCCGACCGCCCGCCAGACTAGCACGCCCGCCTCCCGGTTGTGCCTTACGGACTCGGCGCGGCCGGCTGGTCCTTCGGCACGGGCACGCCGGCGTCCTTGAACAGCTCGTCCCACTTGGCCGTGTCGGAATACTTGTCCAGGCCGGACAGGCCCTCCGTCACGGCGGGATCGCTCATCAGCCCGCGCACGGCCACCTGGCCGAGCACCGAGAACGCCTCGCCCAGCGTGTCGGGCCCCTCGAACTTGACGGCGGCGACGGCTTCGGTACGGCAATCCACGGTGACGAGCCGCTGCATCAGCACCGCCGCCTGCCGGTTCAGCGTCTCGCGCTGCTCGGGCGTGACCGAGGCCATCGCCTTGACGTCCGGATGCAGGCTGATGCCGGCGAAAACCCATTGGACGAGGTGCGAGCGGTCTGCCATGGATGTCGAGTTGACCAGGCACTGCCCCAGGTCGTCCGCGTAAGTCCCGGCCCATGCCGGCGACGCGAGCAGCGCCGTCGTCAGCAGCGCCGCCGCCCATCGAAATCCCTGACCCGTCATCCCGCCTCAAGCTCCCGATCGGAAGGCAACGGCCCGGGACCGGGCCGCCCGACCAGATTAACGGGCGGCGGCACCGGCCGCTACTGCCAGGCTGCCTAGGGACCGGGCTCGACCGTGAGTCGACGCCAGCGCGACAGCCAGCGCTTTTGAGCCATCCGCTCCCGGAAGATGCCCCGCTTCGCCCCACGGAACGCCGGCGTCGGCACCAATCTCAGTGCGAACAGGTCGTCGAGCCCGTAGGGCGCCGCGATCTCGCAGTCGTCCTCCCCGGTACGACGCACGGCGACCGCTGTCGCCGTTTCCGGCCAGAACCGCATGGCGTCCGCCGTGGAAGCATACGGCGCGTCGCCGTTGCGCCGGTGCATCCGGGACTGATTCCGGACAGACCAGTCGAAGCCGGGTTCGATGCTCGCCAGCGCCGCCTGGAGCATGTCGTCCTCGGCTTCGTCGCACCGGGAGGGATCGAACCAGACCACGTCGATATCGCCCGCGAGCGCCGCTGGAGAACGGCCATGGAGCGCGTCCCAGACGGCGTTCCTGACGAAGCCCGCCCCGATCCACCCGTCGGGAAGGCCGAGCGAGCGGACCACGCCCAACAGGTGCCACCTGAGCGGGTCCCCCAGCATGAGCGATCGAAGGTGTTCTGCGTGCGATGTGGCCGGCAACTCCGTCACGCGGCCGGACGCCACCGCCTTCACCGCACGCTGTGCTGGCCGCCGTCGACGGGAATGAGCTGGCCGGTGATGAAATGGGAGGCGTCGGAGGCGAGGAACACCATCACCGGCCCCAGGTCGCGGTCCGGGTCGCCGTATTTGTGGCCGAGGGCGATGGAATGGTGGTTCATCCAGTAGCCGGCGACCTTCTGCTCCTCGCTCGCCCGCGCCATGGCCTCGTTGTACATGGGCGTGGCCATGGCCGGCAGGATGGTGTTGACGCGGATGTTGTCGTCGCCCCAGGTGCCGGCCGCGGTGCGCGTCCAGGCGTGCACGGCACCCTTGGCGGCCGAGTAGGCGGCGCCGGCCGGCTCAGGCCGCTGGCCGGAGATCGAGCCGAAATTGATGATCGAGCCGCCGCCCGCGTCCTTGATGTAGCGGCGCGCCACCTGGTTGGTGAGCATGGTGCCGCGCACGTTGACGGCGAACATCAGGTCCCATTCCTCCACGGTCACGTCGCTGGCGCTGACCGAGCGCTGGATGGCTGCGGGATGCGCCAGCACGTCGAGGCCGCCCAGGCGCCGGACCGCCTCGGCGAAGGCGGTCTCCACGCTGTCCCGGTCGGCCACGTCCACGTGCAGGTAGTCCGCCGTGCCGGGCCCCGCCGCGCTTGCATCCCTGGCCACCGCCGCGCCGGCCTCGTCGGACACGTCCATGCCGACGACGGCGGCACCCGCCCGCACATAGGCGCGCACCGTGGCCGCGCCCATGCCGCGCGCCGCGCCGGTGACGATGATCCTCTTGCCCTGCAGTTCCATGAAAGCCTCCCCTGTGACCGTTGCGGCAGGTTAGCAGATTCTCCCGCCGTCCTGTCAGCCCTCGCGGCTTGACACCCGGGACTTAACGCCGCCAACTCGGGGCGCGATTCCAGGGGAGGAGAGGGATGCAGAACCTATCGGGCAAGACAGCCTTCATCACCGGCGGCGCGAGCGGCATCGGACTGGCCATGGCCGACGCCTTCGCCGAGCGGGGCATGCGGCTGGTGCTGGCCGACGTCAACGCGGCGGCGCTGGACAAGGCCGCGGCGCGCTTCCGCGGCAGGGGCACGGACGTGCTCACCATGACCCTCGACGTCACCGACCGGCCGGCGCTCGCCGAAGCCGCACGCAAGGTGGAGGCGTTCGGCAAGCTGCACGTGGTCTGCGCCAATGCCGGCATCCCGCCGTCGGGCGCCAAGGTGGCCGAGACCGAGCCGGAGAAGTGGGACCGGATCATCGGCATCAACCTGACCGGCGTCTACAATACCGTCCACTACATGCTGCCGCTGCTGCGCGCCCATGGCGAGGGCGGCCACGTGGTCATCACCTCGTCCATGGCGGGCGCCGTGGCGGCCTCGCCGATCGGCGACTACGTGGTGGCCAAGTACGGCGCGGTGGGCTTCGGCGAGGTGATGGCCTGGGAGCTGAAGCCGGAGAACATCGGCGTCTCGATCCTGCTGCCCGGCACCGTCGCCACCAACCTGAACGCCCGCGAGGACAGCGCGCTGTCGGCGGGCATGGACGCCGGCGCCGTCGGCCGCCGCGTGGTCGAGGCGATGGAGAAGGACGAACTCTACATCTTCACCCACGCCGACTACCGCCCGCTGGTGCAGGCGCGCTGCGACGCGGTGATGGCGGCCTTCGGCACCTCCGCCCAGCCCGACTTCCGGGAGCCGGACCAGGTGGTCGCCATGATGTGCCAGAACGCCTACCCGCCGAAGCGCTAGAGCGTCGTCTGGCGTCAGGAAGGGGGCGCCACGGTCCGGCTCCGCCGCAGCACGAACACCATGTTGGGCGTCAGAACGGCGCCGGGCCAGTCCATCAGCAGCCGGGCCACCACGGGATAGACCAGCCGCCGCACGCCCTGCTTCACCGCCCGGCGGAAGCGGGCGCGCACGCCGCCCGCCGCCGGCGAGACGGGGCCGCGCACCGCCACCACCTCCAGGCCGGCCATGGCGGCAAGCTGGCGGACGGCCTCGCTGCCCAGCGCGGTCAGATGGGTCAGGTCGCCGTTCTGGAAGACGCGCCCGAACGGGCTGTCGCCGGAAGGCACCCGCCCGATCAGCAGCCCGCCCGGCTTCAGCAGCGTGCGCATCTCGCGGAACAGGCAGGGCAGAACCGCGCGGTCGACATGCTCGAACACGTCGAAGCCGACGATGAGGTCGACCGTCGCCTCCTCGGCGAACTCGGTCAGCGGCTGGCCCGCCGCCATGACGCGGAGCCCGGACCCGCGCGCCCGGGCGAGCAGTTCCGGGTCCGCCTCGACGCCCCGGTAGTCCGCGCCGGCTTCGAGCGCCCAGCCGGCGAAGGCCCCGTTTCCGAAGCCGATCTCCAGAACCCGCCGGCCTTGCAGTGGACCGACGCCGCTGGCGCTCAGCTCCAGGGTGAAATACCGCCCTTCGTCGGACCCCGGACGGGCGAACGCCTCCTCCGACCATCGCTTCCAGTCGCTGTAGGACTTGCGCTCGCTCACGGCGCTCATCGTGCCGCGGCTCGCCGGTTCCGAATTCATCGCCATGGCCTCGTCAGGACCGGGGAAGCGACGATCGCTTCCCCCGCCGGAAGTCTAGCTGACGCAGCTTTCCGGCCGACGATCAACTTGTTTCAGAGCAGCCCTTCCCGCTTCAGGCCGGGGATCACCTCGGTCTCGATCAGTTCCAGGCTGTGCCAGGCGGTCTCCGGCGGCAGGCCGCCGATCAGCGGCTGCACGCTGAGCCTCCCGTTCGGCCCCAGCGTCCTGGCGTAGGCGATGCACTCCTCGGGGGTCACCACCTGGAAGTTGGGGAAGGCCTTCAGATCCTCGACCCGCGCCACCGGCTTGTAGGTGGTGGCCCCCGAGCCGCGCTCGGTCGCCCACTGGGCGTAGGAGTTGGTGGTGTAGAGGATGTGCGGCCCGACCTCCGCCCAGGCCTTCTCGGGGTCGCGGGTGACGTAGAGCGCGTTCGGGCCCCACTTCCCCATCGGCGCCGGTTCGGACAGGCCCAGCGCCTTGCGCTCGGCCCTGTAGGTCTCGAAGAAGTCGGGATGACCGGGATAGTAGTCGAGGCCGGAGCGGGCCGCCCGCTTCGCGGAGGCGTGGGTCGAGCCGCCCATGATCAGCTGCGGGCCGCCCTCCTGAAACGGCTTCGGCGTCACCCGCACGGTGCGGCCGCGATAGTCGAACGGCTCGCCGGTCCAGGCCTTGCGCAGCACGTCGATGGTCTCTTCCATGATGGCGACGCGCTGCCCGGGATCGACGCCGAACATCTCGAACTCGTGGGGCCGGTAGCCGATGCCCATGGTGACCATCAGCCGTCCCTTGGCCAGCAGATCGACCAGCGCCAGATCCTCGGCGAGGCGCAGCGGGTTGTGCAGCGTCACCACCAGGGCGGAAACGTGGATCATGATCTGCCTGGTGCGGCCCGCCACCGCTCCCGCCAGCAGCACCGGATAGGGACAGTAACCGTCCTCGGCGCCGTGGTGCTCGCCCAGATAGACCATGTCGAAGCCCACCCGGTCGGCCCATTCGCACTGATCGAGGCAGGCCTCGTAGAGCGCCGCATGCGGCGCGCCGAAATCCGGGCCGCGCATGTCGTAGCGCAGCGTCAGCTTGAGCGTCATTCCCGTTTCCTCCGTTCCGGACCGCCTATTCGGCCGCTTCCTGCGCCGCGCGCCGCTCGGGCGCCTTCTCCCCGGCGGCGATCACCTGGCCGCCGGCGACCAGCCCGTCGATCCGCGCGGCGTCGTAGCCGAGCTCGGTCAGGATCTCGCGGCTCTGCCCGCCGAGCAGCGGCGCGGGACCGCGCCTTCGCGCCGGCGTGTCCGACAGCCGGGTGACGATGCCGATCTCGCGGCAGCGGCCCCAGGGCGAGTTGCCGTGGACGAACACCCGGTCGGACTGGACGGCCCAGTCTTCCCAGAAGAAGTCGTCGAGCCAGGTCGCCTCGCGGACGATCTCGCAGGGCACGCCGGCGCCGTCGAGCGCCCGGAAGGCGTCGAGGGAGCCGCGCGCGGCGAACCAGCCCTCCAGCGCCTCGGCCAGCGCGGGAGCATTCTCCTGCCGCGCTTTCTCGGTCGCGAAGCGCGGATCGGCGGCCAGGTCGGCCAGCCCCATGGCACCCGCCAGGCGGCTGAACGCCGCGTCGCCCACCACGGCGAGGCACAGCCAGCCGTCGCTCGCCCTGTAGATGCGGTAGAGCGGCCCGAAGCCGGTCTGGTCCTTGTCGAGGCGGAAGGCGTAGTGCGTGTTGCCGTCGGCGTCGAGGCAGTGCTCGCTGGTGACGAACAGGCTGGAATGGAGCTGCGGGCATTCCACGTACTGACCCTCGCCGGTGCGTCCGCGGTGCTCCAGGCCCATCAGCGCGGCGTTCGCGCCGAGCAGGCCGTTGTAGTAGTCCTCGTTGCCCAGCGCGCCCTTGGCCGGCCCGTTGCCCTCGCCGCCGTTCTCGAACAGCACGCCGGTGAAGCCGGAGAGCAGCGGCGCGAAGCTCTTCAGCTTGGCCTTGGGACCGCGCGAGCCGTAGCCCGGCAGGTAGCAGTAGACCAGGTCGGGCTTGATCGCCTTCAGGTCGTCGTAGCCCAGGCCGATCTTCTCGGCCTTGCCGGGGCGCAAATTGTGCATCACCACGTCGGCGGTGGCGACCAGGTCGCGGACGATCTGCCGGCCTTCCGGCGACTTCAGGTCGACGGCGATGGTGCGCTTGCCCCGCTGGCAGGCCTCGAACGGGTTGGGCAGCGGCCGCATCTGGTCGGCCGCCGGCGTCTCCACCTTGATCACGTCGGCGCCCAGGTCCGACAGGAACTTGGAGCCGTAGGCGGTGGCGAAGAACGAGCTGAAGTCCAGCACCCGAATGCCCTCGAGCGCGGCACCCAGCGGCCGGCCGGCGGGCGCGGCGGCGGCGGGCGCATCCTCGGCCGCCCAGCGCCGCAGCATCGCGCCGTGCTGGTCCCGGGACGGCGCCGGCGCGGGCGTCGCGGCGGGCGAGCCGGCATAGATCACCGCCGGGGCGGCCATGGACACCTGGCCCAGCTCCGGGTCCGGCAGGGTGACCCGGTGGTCGCGGGCGGCAAGCTGCTCGTCCTTGAGCACCTGGGCCGGCTCCAGCACCGGCAGGGCGGCGAGGTCGGCCTCGTGGAACATCCGTATCCAGTCGTCGCGGTCGCGGGTGCGGAACACGTCCTCCACCTGGAACCGGGCGATCTGGTACTCCTCCTCGTCGAGCGGCACCGCCATCTCGGGCTGACCCTTGATCTCGCGGATCTTCTCGCCCAGGCCGAGGATGTCCATGGTGCGCTTGAAGCCGCCGGGACCGCCGGTGTGGATCTGCAGGTAGGTGCCGTCGGCGCACTGATACGTGCGGGTGATCAGCCGGCGGTAGCCGAACTTGTCGCCCGAGCTGGCGGCCTTGCGATCGATGTAGGAGAAGCCCTTCTCGTGCCACCACCAGTTCATCGGGCTCTGCGCCAGCACGCCGTCGAGCATGGAGGCGGCGACCTGCTGGCCCCGGCCGGTGATCCGGCGCGCCCGGAGCGCGGCCAGCACGCCCATGGCGGCGATGAAGCCGGTGCCGTAGGCGATGTGCGGATGGCCCGGGAACAGCGGCCCCTCGCGGAAGCCGTAGCCCATCTCGGCGCCCTCGGCCATCAGGCCGAGCCGGGCCGCGACCAGGCAGTCGACGGCGGGACGCCCGGCCATGGGCGCGTCGCCGTAGCCGGTGAACGCGCAGCTCACCAGCGCAGGCAGCCGCCGCTCCAGGGTGTCGCGGTCGAGGCCGTAGCGCGCCGCTGCGGCGCCGTAGTCCTCGAACAGCACGTCGGCGCGGGCGAGCATCCCGTCCAGCACCCGAAGGTCGGCCGCGTCGTCCAGGTCGAGGGCGATACTGAGCTTGCCCCGCTCCCAGCTTCGCCGGGCGTGCGCGCGCAGGTCGGGCGCGTCGCCGGGGGTTTCCACCCGGATCACCCGGGCGCCGTGGTCGGCGAGCAGCAGCCCCGCCACCGCGCCGGGCATGCCCCGAGTCGCGTCGATGACCGTCAGTCCGTCCAGTGGACCAGCCATGTCTGTCTCCCGTTTCGGCGGCGCGGACGACCCGCGCCTGAATTCAGTCGTCGGGCTCGAACGCGGGCAGCACGAAGCCGGAGCGCTGCACCGGCGCGAGCCGCACCCGCATGCCGATGGCCGGCTTGCGGTCTCCCATGTTGACCAGGGCGGTCACCAGCCGCGGTCCCTCGACGCCGTCGATCTCGACGAGCGCGGTGAGGAACGGCACCGCCTCCTGCTTCCCGTCGGGCAGCAGGGAACGGCGGACGGTGGTGTGGGTGAAGACGGTCCCCGTGCTCGCCACCGTGCGCCAGTCCAGGTGCGCCTCGGGATGGCAGGCGATGGCGCCGTGCGGATACCACTGCCACGCGCCGCAGACCGAGCAGGCCGGCAGCCTGAGTTCGCCGCACATGGCGGCGTCCCAGAAGGGACGGACGATGTCGTCGTCGTAGCGCGGCGGATAGTCCGGAATGCCCATGTCGTCTCCCCGGGAGCAGAGGCATCGGTAGGTTCCCAGCTAATCTGATAATTATGCGCCTATATGTCAACACGTGCTTTTTTCTGTGCTAGGATCGTCGCTCGTCAAGGATCGGGGAGAGCCATGACCACTCTGGAGAAAGTTGCCATCGTCGGCGTCGGCGAGACCGAGTACCGGCGCAAGCACGAGCGCCACCTGCCGGCGCTGATCGTCGAGGCCGGCCGCAAGGCCATCGAGGATGCCGGGCTGACGCCCGACGACATCGACGGCTTCGTGTCCGTGGCCGGCCAGCCGCCCGCCGATGAGCTGGCGGTGGGCCTGGGCATCAAGAACCGGCGCTACACCGGCATGAACGCCTATTGCGCCGGCGCCGGCACGGTGGGCGCGGCGATGGAAGCGGCCTACGCGCTGCGCAGCGGCCTCGCCTCGGCGGTGCTGGTCAGCTACGGCATCCAGACGTCGCGGCCGGGCGGGCCCTATTCCTTTCACAGCCGCGAGCCGCTGAAGGCCGACCTGGAGATGCCGTTCGGCTATTTCGGCCAGCCCGTCTATTTCGGCGCCATGGCGCAGCGCTACGCCCATCTCTACGGCCTGAGCGAGCAGCAGCTCGCCGCCATCCCCATATCCCACCGGGACTTCGCCTCGCGCACGCCGGGCGCCCAGAAGGCCGACCCGCTGGACTTCGACGGCTACCTGGCCTCGCCGATGATCGCCGACCCGCTGCGCAACCTGGACTGCTGCCTGATCACCGACGGCGCCGCCGCCTACGTGATGACCACCCTGGAGCGCGCCCGCGACCTGCCGCACCGGCCGGCGGTGATGGCCGGCGTCGCCGCCGCGTCGCTGCCGGTGACCCTGGCGGAGATGTTCACGCAGAACCGGGACTTCCTGCAGTTCGCCGCCTCCCAGTCGTCGGAGCGCGCCTACCGCATGGCCGGCATCACCGCGAACGACGCCGACTTCGCCGAGGTCTACGACTGCTTCACCATCTCGGTGATCCTGCAGCTCGAGCAGATGGGCTTCTGCGGCACGGGCGAAGGCGCCGCCTTCGCCGCCGACGGCCACATCGCCGCGGGCGGCAGCCTTCCGGTGAACACCCATGGCGGACACCTGTCCCACGGCTACGTGCCGGGCATGAACCACGTGGTCGAGGCGGTGCGCCAGATCCGCCGCGAGCGCGGCGCCGGCCAGCTCGACAAGGCCGAGGTGGGCGTGATCGGCGGCCTGGGCGGCAACGACCACGCCACCATGGTGCTGACCGCCGACGGCTAATATGATCCGGCCCGAATCGGGAAAATTCCCGTCCCGCGGAGAGCGATGAACAAGCCGCGCAGCCTGAAGACGTCCGAGCTTGTGGCCCGGGAGATCGTCCGGCGGATTTCCGACCGGCAGCTCCGGCCCGGCGACGTGCTGGAGTCCGAGGCGGCGATGCTGCAGGAACTGGGCGTCGGCCGCGCCTCCCTGCGCGAGGCGCTGCGCCTGCTCGAGGTGCAGGGCCTGGTCAACATCCGGCAGGGGCCGAAGGGCGGCCCGGAGGTGGGGACCGTCGACCCGGCGCGGCTGGGGCAGACGCTGAGCCTGTTCTTGCGCATGGCCGGCGCCACCTACAACGACCTCAACGAGTTCATGATGGTGGTGTACCCCAAGCTGGCGGAACTGGCGGCGCTGCGCAGCACGCCCGAGGAAGCCGAGGCGGCGCTGATGCCCTGCATCGCCGAGCACGACTGCTCGTTCAGCGACCCGGTGGCGCGCCGCAAGGCCGAGCGCCACGCCAACACCTTCCATCCCGCCGTCAACCGGCTGTCGGGCAACCCGGTGCTCGCCCTGTTCGCCAGCGCCGTGGGCTCGATCATCACCGAGCACATCCTGGCCAGCATCAACACCTCGGAAATGGTGGAGCAGGCCTCGGGCGAGCACATCGCCATCGCCCGCGCGATCATCGACGGCGACGGCGCGGCGGCGCGCGACGAGATGACCAGCCACATGCAGAACATGCTCGACCTCTACCGCCGCCACGTGCCCGGCATGCTGGACCAGAAGGTAGAGTGGCGCTGAGCCGAGCCGTCCTCCCGCGAAAGACGTTGGGCGCGGCGCCGATGCCGCCTATCCTTGCGCCGGGGAATACCGACGGGAGGTGAGGCATGGCGCCGCGACAGGAATGGCTCGACCGGGTGCATGAGGAAGCGATCGAGCCGGACCGGCCGATCGTCGACCCCCATCACCACCTCTGGCAGCGCCCCGGCTTCCGCTACCTGCTGGACGAGTACCTGGCCGACATGGACGGCCACAACGTCGTCGCCACCGTCTACGTGCAGGCCGCCTCCATGCACCGGGCGGACGGGCCGGAGCACCTGCGGCCGGTGGGCGAGACCGAGTTCGTCAACGGCGTGGCGGCGATGAGCGCCAGCGGCACCTACGGCCCGACCCGCGCCTGCGCCGGCATCGTCGGCCACGCCAACCTGCGCCTCGGCGCCGCCGTCGCCGGGGTGCTGGAGGCGCACCTGGAGCGGGCGCGGGCGCGCTTCCGCGGCATCCGCCATTCGGTCGCCACCGACACCGACCCGTCGGTCGACCGCGCGATCATGGTGGCGGCCGGCTGGGACCCCGCCAAGCCGCCACCGGCGCGCCCCGTGCCGCCGCCCGGCCTGATGGCCGATGCGGATTTCCGCGAGGGCGTGCGCACCCTGGGGCGCTACGGCCTGAGCTTCGACGCCTGGCTCTACCACCCGCAGATCCGCGAACTGACCGACCTGGCGAAGGCCGTCCCGGACACGCAGATCGTCCTCGACCACGTGGGCGGCGTGCTCGGCATCGGCCCCTATGCCGGCCGCCACGCCGAGATCATGCCCGGCTGGAAGGCCGACATCGCCGCCCTGGCGGAGTGCCCCAACGTGGCCGTCAAGGTGGGCGGGCTCACCATGCCCATCTGCGGCTTCGGCTTCGAGACGCGGGCGCTGCCGCCCACCTCCGAGGCACTGTGCGCCGCGACCCGCGACTGGTACCTGCACGTCATCGACCGGTTCGGGCCGGACCGCTCGATGTTCGAGAGCAACTTCCCGGTCGACAAGTCCTGTTGCTCCTACAGGGCGCTGTGGAATTCGTTCAAGCGCATGACCGCCGACTTCTCCGAGGCGGACAAGACCGCGCTGTTCTCCGGCACCGCCAGCCGGGTCTACCGGCTCTCGGTCGCCTAGTGGGCGACACGACCGGGACGCGGGACGGGCTGCTGCGGCATCCCGCGTTCGTCTGGTACTGGATCTCCCGCGTGCTGATGGCGATGGGGTTCCAGATCACCTCCGTCGCCATCGGCTGGCGGGTCTACGACATGACCGGCAGCGCCTACGCGCTGGGCCTCATCGGCCTGGCGCAGTTCCTGCCCATGCTGGCGCTGACCCTGGTCACCGGCCACCTCGCCGACCGCTACGACCGGCGGCGCATCGTGATCGTCTGCCAGCTGGTCGAGAGCGCGGCCCTGGCGTTCCTGGTCGCCGGCATGCTGGGCGGATGGCTGACGGTGGGACTGATCTACGGGGCGGTCGCCGCGCTCGGCGCGGCGCAGGCGTTCATCTCGCCGACCCTGTCGGCGCTGCTGCCGGGCGTCGTGCCCACCCCGCTGCTGCCCCGCGCCATGGCGGTGTCGTCGTCGGCGTTCCAGACCGCGCTGATCGTCGGCCCGTCGGCCGGCGGCGTGCTCTATGCCGTCGGCGCCTACGTGCCGTTCGGCGCCGCCGGCGCGTGCTTCCTGGCCGCCTCCCTCGCCACGGTGATGATCCGGCTGGAGCGCCGCGCGCCCTCGCGCGAGCCGGTGACGGTGAAGTCGGTGCTGGGCGGCCTGACCTTCATCTGGAGCCGGCCGGTGATGCTGGGCACCATCTCCCTCGACCTGGTGGCGGTGCTGCTGGGCGGTCTGGTCGCCCTGCTGCCCATCTTCGCCCGCGACATCCTGCACACCGGGCCGTGGGGTCTGGGCGTGCTGCGCGCCATGCCGGCGGTGGGCGCGCTGGGAACCGCGGCGGTGCTGGCGCGCTTCGACATCAAGCGGCATATCGGCCGCAAGATGTTCGCCTCCGTCGTCATCTTCGGGCTGTGCACCGTCGTCTTCGCCGTTTCCAAGCTCTTCTGGCTGTCCTGCGCCGCGCTGGTGGTGATGGGCGCCGCCGACAACGTCAGCGTGGTGATCCGCAGCTCGCTGGTGCTGCTGCAGACGCCCGACGAGGTGCGCGGCCGGGTGAACGCCGTGAACTTCCTGGCCATCGGCACCTCCAACCAGCTGGGCGAGTTCTGGGCCGGCATGATGGGCGGGCTGCTGGGGGTGATCGCCGCGGGCATCCTGGGCGGCTCGCTCACGGTGGGGACGGCGCTGCTTTGGATGCGGCTGTTCCCCCAGCTGCGCCGCGCCGACCGCTTCGAGACCGCCTGACTCTATCGGCGCGAGGCAGCGGCGGCCGGCGCGTGGCGGGCGAGCCGATCAAACCCGGCGGCGAAGAACGGCACCATTTCGTCCAGGATCGCATCGAGGTCGGATGACCGGCACAGGCCGTGCGAGTGCCGGTCGACGATGCCGGCCTCCACCAGGATGTGGATGAAGGCCGCCTGCAGGAAATAGAACGCCCAGTGCAACTGCGCCTCGTCCATTTCCGGGCGGCTGAGTCGGAAGACCGCGACGATCTTGCGCACGAGCGGATCGTAGGTGCGCAGCACCGGTTCCAGGAAGGCCTCGTGCTGGCGGGTATTCATGGCGCGCGCCAGGAGCTGCAGGTAGTTCTTCCATCCCGCGCCGCCCCGCGCGGACAGTTCGATAGCGGGCTGCAGATAGGCGCGGATGACGGCCTCGGTTCCCGGTGCGCCGTCTGCCCGGGAAACGGCTGCGTCGAGCGAGGTCGCTGTCGCCGACACGTAGTCGTCGGCCCGGCGCGCGATGACCTGCCGGAAGAGCTCCTCCTTGGTGCCGAAATGATAGGTGATCATGCCCAGCCGGAAGCTGGCCAGGGAAGCGATGTCGCGGATCGACGCGCCTTCGTAGCCATGCTCCGCGAACAGCTGCTCTGCCGCGTCCAGGATCACGGCACGCGTCTGCTCCGGATTGTAACGACGGGCGGGCGCGCCCTGCTCCTTCTGCTCCATGACTCCTCAACCGGTCTTGCTTGCCTAACAGAACTAGCTGCATCAATAATGGGAAACAAGTCAGACGTTCGTCCGGGAATTGCGCCCGGCGGGTGTATCGCAAAATGGGGAGACGCGATGGACTCCGGAAAGCAGGTGAAACTGATCGGACTGCTGCGGCGCAGGCCGGATCTGACGCTGGCCGAATTCAGCCAGCACTGGGGCACCGTTCACCGGGACCTGTCGCTGCGGCTGATCGCACCGGGAATCATGCGCGCCTACCAGCAGAACCACCGCATCGACGCCGACATCGCCGGCCTGGATCCCGTCTGCGACGGGTCGCCGGAACTCTGGACCAGCGGGCCGGCGGCGCTCGCCCAGCTCGGCACCGCTCCCGAATACCTGGAAGGCGCCTACCTGGACGAGCCCAACTTCATGGACGGCCGGTCCCAGGCGCTGCTCGCCCACGAACACGTGGTCGACGAAGGACCGGGGCGCGCGGTCACGACCACCATGGTGAAGGCGATGGTTTTCGTCCGTCGGGCGCCGGACCTGTCCCTCGCCCATTTCACCGAGTGGGCCGGCCAGGCGCGTCCCTTCCTGTTTCCCGACGGCCCGACGCCGGTGCGCCTGACCCGCCACCTGGCTATCGACATCGCCGCGCTCGGCGCCGCAGGGGACGCTTTCAAGGGCGTCCAGTCCTACGATGGCGTGGAGGCCAGCTACTGGCCCGATCTCGATACGTTCCGAGCCGCCTGGGAAACCCGGACCGATGGGACGGCCGGCGGACTGTGCAACCCCGACTCCGTCGGCGTGATGGTCTGCCGGGAGGAACCGGTGCTGTGGCCCCAGACGAGATGAGACCATGACCAGAAACCTTACCTTCATGGATCCGGCCGTCGTCGAATGCCCCTATCCGGCATACCAGCGCCTGCTGGACGACTCTCCGGTCTTTCTCGATCCCGTGGGCGGCTTCTACATCCTGTCGCGATACGAGGACGTCAGGCAGGCGTTGCTGGATACCCGGACCTACATCTGCGAGGATTTCACGATACGCCTTCGTGACAAGGTGCAGGCCGAGCGCGCCGAAAGGGCGCGCCGCCGCTTCGCCGACGCCGGCTGGGTGCCGGGCCCGAGCATCCTGATGCTACCGGATTCCCGGCACCGCGAGGTGCGTAAGGTCTTCGAAAGGGCGTTCCGGGCCGGCAAGATCAAGGAGGTCGACGACTTCGTCCGCGACACCGCGTACCAGCTGGTCGACGCGTTCGCCGCCGACGGGCGCTGCGACATCGTCAGGCACTTCGCCGTTCCGCTGCCGCTGATCGTCATCGGCACCCAGGTCGGCGTGCCCCGGGCGGAAGCCTGGAAAATCAAGGAATGGACCGACGCCTGGATCAATCGGCTCGGCATGCTGCTGTCGGAAGAGGAAGACGCGCGCGCTGTGGAGATGGAGATCGAGGCGCAGCACTACCTCAAACAGATCATGGACCGGCTGCGCGAGACTCCGGACGGCACGGTGCTCAGCGACCTGGTCAACACGACCATGTCCGACGGACTGACCCTCAGCGACGAGGAGCTGTTCACGCACCTGCTCGCCGACATCTTCGTGGCAGGCAGCGAGACGACCACCAACTCCCTGTCTGCCGGCGTCATGCTGCTGTGCCAGCACGAGGAATGGTACGCCCGGCTCAAGGCCGACCAGGAGACCTATCTGCGGCCCTTCATCGAAGAGGTGCTGCGGGTCGAAAGCCCGGTCCAGGGACTGTTTCGGGTCGCCGGCCGCGACATCGAACTCCACGGCGTCACCATCCCCAAGGGCGCTGTCATTCAACTCCGTTACGGCGCGGCGAACCGGGATGAGCGGCATTTCGCCTGTCCGGCCTCCTTCGACCTGGACCGGCGCAATGCCGGATCCCATCTCGCCTTCGGCTCCGGCGTTCACCACTGCATCGGCGCCCCGCTCGCCAGGCGCGAAATGTACTGGGGCTTCAAGGCGCTGCTCGACCGCCTGGACGATCTCCGGCTGGAGCCGGGCAGTAACGACTTCAGCCACATGCGGAGCATCATGCACCGCGCGCTCAAGAACCTGCACGTGACGTTCGACGCCCGGCTTGGGGCAGACCGGTGACCGGGGGAATGGACATCGAGGCGGAACTGCGCGATCTGGCCGCCCGCCGCGACATCCAGCAAGCCGTGATGGACTACATGCGCGGGCAGGATCGCCTGCTGCCGGACGTCCAGCGCCGGGCATTCCACGACGATGCCTTCGTCGATGCCGGCCTGTTCAGCGGCGGGCCCGACGCGTACGTCGCCTTCGCGCAGACCTTCCTGTCGGCCTGCAAGGCAAGCCAGCACCTGGTCGGCCAGATGGACATCCGCGTCGAAGGCGACACGGCGACGGGCGAGGTCTATTTCCTGGCCTGGCACCGCATTGTGGAAGACGGCGAGGACAAGGACCTGATCGTTGCCGGGCGATACGTGGACGAGTACGAGAACCGGGCAGGCGCCTGGAAGATCGCCCGACGCCGGGAAATCGTCGACTGGGCGCGCACCGACGCGCCGGCCGACGATTTTCTGAGAGGCCAGCCGTCGCTGCACCGCGGCGGGCGCGGCACCGCCGATTTCGGCGTCAGCCGCGACTGGCCACTTCCGCCTCGGACGTAACCCCGAGCCGTCCGCCGGCGAATAGACCGGACAACGAAAGGCAAGTTCCCCATGCTCCTTCTGCTCCGAGGCAGTCTCCTTGCCGGCATACGGGCCGCCCTGGCGGCGACCGTCGTCGCCGTGCTGCTGCCGGCGCAGGCGCAGGCGCGCGAGCCCGTCGTGGTCGAACTGTTCACCAGCCAGGGCTGCTCGTCGTGCCCGCCGGCCAACGACTACCTGGCGGTGCTGAGCGAGCGGCCGAACGTCATCGCCCTCAGCTTCGGCGTCACCTACTGGGACGACCTGGGCTGGAAGGACACCTTCGCCAGCCCGCAGTTCACCCGCCGCCAGCGCGACTATGCGCCGCGACTGGGCAACGACAGCGTCTACACGCCGCAGATGGTGGTGAACGGCCACATCGACGTGGTCGGCTCGAAGCGCCGGGCCGTCGACGCCGCCATCGAGGCCGCCGGTCGCGATCCGGCCGGCCCGTCGCTCACCGTGGGCGATAGCAGGATCGCCGTCGGCGCCGGCGCGGCGCCCGAGGGCGGCGCCGACCTCTGGCTGGTGCGCTACGACCCGCGCGTGGTCCAGGTGCCGGTGCGCCGCGGCGAGAACGGCGGCCGCACCCTGCCCCACAAGAACGTGGTGCACGACCTGACAAGGCTGGCCCGCTGGACCGGCCAGCCGCTCACCGTCGGCCTGTCGCCGCCCGGCGACGGCATGGCCTGGGCAGTGCTGCTGCAGGGCGCCCATGGCGGGCCGATCCTGGCGGCGGCGCGGGGCGACTGATCCGGAAGCTGACAGCGGCGGCCGGCTGCGGCATAAGTCCGTCCGGTCATGGATTCCGAATACCGAAATAAGCAGGCCGCGATCGTCGGCGGCGGCCCCGCCGGGCTGATGGCGGCGGAAGTGCTCGGCCTGGGCGGCGCGGCGGTGACCGTCTACGACGCCATGCCCACCATGGGCCGCAAGCTGCTGATGGCCGGCCGCGGCGGCCTCAACCTCACCCATTCCGAGCCGCTGGAGAGCTTCCTCGCCCGCTACGGCGCGGCCCACGAGCGGCTCGCGCCGCTGATCCGGGCGTTCCCGCCCGCGGCGCTGGTGGCGTGGGCCGAGGGCCTGGGTCAGCCGACCTTCGTCGGGTCCAGCGGCCGGGTGTTTCCCCGCGCCATGAAGGCCTCGCCGCTGCTGCGCGCCTGGCTTGCCCGCCTCGCCGGCTGCGGCGTGGCGTTCCGGCCGCGCCACCGCTGGCAGGGCTGGACCGGGGACGGCGCGCTGCTGTTCCGGACACCGGCCGGCGACATCACCGCCCGCCCGGACGTCACCGTCCTGGCACTGGGCGGCGCGAGCTGGCCACGGCTCGGCGCCGACGGCGGCTGGGCCGCGGTCCTGCGGGCGCTGGGCGCGCCGGTGACGCCGCTCCGCCCGGCCAATTGTGGCTACGCGGTCGGCTGGAGCGACCTGTTCCGCGACCGCTTCGCCGGGCAGCCGCTGAAGAACGTCGCCCTCGCCTGTGATGGCGCCACATCGCGGGGCGACGCGGTCGTCACCGCCTACGGCATCGAGGGCGGCGCCCTTTACGCCCTGGGCCCGGCGCCGCGGGAGGCGGTCGCGCGCGACGGCAGCGCCGTCCTCCATGTGGACCTGCGGCCCGACATGACCGCCGCCCGGCTGGCGGAAAGGCTGGCGCGACCGCGCCGGGGCCAGTCGCTTTCCAATTTCCTGCGCAAGGCCGCCGCCCTGTCGCCCGTGGAGGTCAATCTGATGCGGGAGGCAAGCGGCGTCGGCCTGCCGGCGGAGGCCGCGGCGCTCGCCGCCGCTGTCAAGGACGTGGCGCTGATCCTGACCGGCACCCAGCCGCTGGCACGCGCCATCTCGACGGCGGGCGGGCTGGGCCTCGACGGGCTGGACGACGACCTGATGCTGCGCGCCCTGCCCGGCGTCTACGCGGCGGGCGAGATGCTGGACTGGGAGGCGCCCACCGGCGGCTACCTGCTGCAGGCGTGCTTCGCCACCGGCCGGGCGGCCGGCGAGGCGGCGCTGCGCCGGCTGGCCGGAGCCTGACCCGGCTCAGGGCCGGGAGAGATAGGCGTCCAGCGTCCGGTGCATGTGGCGGATGCGGATTTCCTGGTAGTTGCCCAGGGTGACGCCCTTGCGGGCCGCCTTCAGGCCGCGCTGGACGCGCGGCATGTTGGAGACGTCCTGCTCGAACACCGGCGAGATCTGGTCCAGCTCGGGCGCATCGGTGAAGGGATCGTCCGGTCCCAGGATGCGGAGCGGCGCCGGCTCGGGGCGCGGCCCGTCGTCGGGCACCGGATGCAGCAGCATCACGTCCATGATGCACCAGTCGGGGTCGTTGCCGTAGGGCCGGAACCGGTAGACCAGCGGCAGGCTGTAGTTGAACCAGGGCATCAGGTTGGGGAACAGGAAATACTCGATGGGATCGATCATCTCGGAGATGCTCAGGGCGGAGAGGTCGGCGCCGTACCGCGCCTTGGCCTCCTGCCGCAGGGCGTCCGCAAAGCGGCTGCGGGCGGTCTCGCCCTCGGCCAGCTTCAGCGCGCCGTCGCGGGGATTGGTGCCCACGCCCACCTGCAGCACGTCGGCCAGTTCCTCCTCGCTGAGCGGCTTTTCCAGGTGCGGGCTGGAGACGCCGTTGAGGGTGTAGAGGCGGCTCACCCGGTCGCCCCAGATGTCGTACTGGGTGTTGGCGTCGCCGGTCATGGGCATCGCCTGGATGTGGGTCTCGACGACGTGATAGGACTCGATGAACGCCTCCTGCCCCACCTTCCAGTTGCACGGCAGGATGCGCCGCACGTTGGCCGACATGTAGCGGTCCTCGAGCCGCCAGTTCTCGAAGTGCCTGGGCAGCTCGCCGAGATACTCCTCCAGCGACATGGCGTTCTCGTCCAGGTTGACGAACACGAAGCCGCCCCAGCGACCGACCCGCGCCTGCGGCAGGGTGAACTGCGCGTCGTCGACGTGGGGGAAATCCCAGCGGCAGGGGATTTCCTTGAGCGAGCCATCCAGGTTCCAGGTCCAGCCGTGGAACGGGCAGCGGAACTGGCTGGAGGTGCCCGGAATGCCCTGCTGGTCGCCGCCGGGGCGCAGCTGGGTGCCCCGGTGCAGGCAGGAATTGTGATAGGCGCGGATGTCGTCGTCGCCGACTCGGACGACGATCAGCGAATGGTCGCCGATCTCGTAGACCAGGTTGTCGCCGACTTCGGGGATCTCCTCCTCGCGGCAGGCCATCTGCCAGACGCGGGACCACATGCGCTCCATTTCCAGGTCGTGGAAGGCGCGGCTGGTGTAGCGGTCGGCGGACAGGTCGTCGCTGCCCAGGTAGCGGTAGGACTGCTCGCGTAGATAGGCCGGCGCGTCGCCGTCACGTTCGAGGATGTCCTGCACGCTGGGGCCGAAGCAGCGCGCCTCGCCCGGCTTCAGCCCGTCCTGCACTTCCCGGTTCATGGTGCTCTCCCGTTCCACGACGCCATGCCGAAAAAATATGGCATGGGGTTCAGGCCGAGGCAATGCGCCGGCCCAAGCGGGTCGCTCCAGGCTCAGTCCGGGGCGACCCTGGGCCTGAGACTGTAAACCGGGATCTCGCCGAACCCGTCGGTGCGGCGCCGCGCACCAGAGCTTTCCTGGGTCATTTCCTGCTCCCCGGCCGAAACGCGGGCGGCGCGCCGCAGACAGGCGGCGATCTCCGACTCGCCGGCGGCGTCGCCCAAGTCGTCGACGAACATCACGCCGACCAGTTCGTCATGATCGTTGAGAACGGCGATGATGCCGGCGCCGTGGCGGGCCAGTTCGCGTGCTGCATCCTGGACGGAGGCGCCCTGCCGGCAGCGGGGCACATGGGCACGCATCACGTCGCGCACGTGGACTGTCTTCGCCGGCCGTCCCTCCCCGTCTTCTCCGGCTGCGCTCCCACCCAGGTCACCGGCGGCGACGAAGCCGACCAGCGCGTCCCCGTCGACCACCAGCAGCGACCCGTGGCCACTGCGCGCAAGGCGGACGCGCGCTTCGCCCAAGGGGTGGTCGACATGCACGATGAAGTCGCCGGCGGCGTCGCCGCGGACGAACGGGGCGGCGTCTTGCGGGCCGCTGTGCGTCTTCGGCATGGATGCGCAACTCCTCTCATCCGGTCAACCGCAGCCAGGCGGCAATGTTCCCGTGAGGTGGGCGGCGCGGGGGTGGATCGGTTCAGGCGGCGAAGGACGAAAGGTCCACCGCCTGGCGGCGGGCGCCCCAGGTGCCGGGCGCCGGCTCGAACACGCCGGCGGCGGGCGTGCCGCAATTGGCGCAACGCCCCTGCGCGTCCAGCCGCCACTCGGAGAGCACGTGCCAGTCGCGGCCGATCAGGCGCTCGCCGCAGCCATGGCAATAGGTGCTCTGGCGGCCGAGATCGTGGACGTTGCCCACATAGGCGTAGCGCACGCCGTTGCGGTGGGCGATGCGCTGGGCGCGGATCAGCGTCTCGTGGGGCGTGCGGCCCTTGTCGCGCATCCGGTAGTCGGGATGGAAGGCGGTGAAGTGCATCGGCACATGCGGTCCCAGCCGCTCCACCACCCACGCGGTCATCTCGTGCAGTTCCCGCTCGGAATCGTTCTCGCCGGGGATCAGCAGGGTGGTGAGTTCCACCCACACGCCGGTCTCGCGAACCAGATATTCCAGGGTCTCCAGCACCGGCTGCAGGTGGCCCTTGGTGACGCGCCAGTAGAATTCCTCGGTGAACGCCTTCAGGTCCACGTTGGCCGCGTCCATGTGGCGGTAGAATTCTTCCCGCGGCTCGGCGTTGACGTAGCCGGCGGTCACCGCCACCGATTTCACGCCCGCCTCGCGGCAGGCCTGGGCGATGTCGATGGCGTATTCGTGGAAGATCACCGGGTCATTGTAGGTGTAGGCGACCGACCGGCAGCCCAGCGCGCTCGCCGCCCGGGCGATGGTCTCGGGCGAGGCGGCGGCCGCCAGCTTCGACGTCTCGCGGGACTTGGAGATGTCCCAGTTCTGGCAGAAGGTACAGGCCAGGTTGCAGCCGGCGGTGCCGAACGACAGGATCGGCGTGCCCGGCAGGAAGTGGTTGAGCGGCTTCTTCTCGATCGGGTCGATGCAGAAGCCGGACGAGCGGCCATAGGTGTTGAGCACGATCTCGCCGCCTTGGGCGGCGCGCACGAAGCACAATCCGGCCTGCCCGTCGGCCAGCTTGCAGGCGCGCGGGCACACGTCGCACTGCACCCGCCCGTCGTCGAGGCGGTGCCAGAAGCGCGTCGGATGGCCGGTCGGCGCCGGAATGGTGCTGGCTGTCGCGTCCATCGCCCTAATGTAGGGAGTCAGAGCCGATTTAAACAGGTGTGCCGGTGTTGTTGTCACGCTCCGGCCAGCCATGCGATCATCTGCCGATAATTCCGGGCGGACCTTTAACCGGGCCGCCCCCGCTCCCATCTAGGAGCGCAACGATCTGAGGATTGCTGGGGACCGCGCATGAGCGTCGATGCCAACCTTGTGAAGCAGCCGGGCGTGGCCGGGCTGTTCTACCCCGCCGAGGCGGAGTCCTGCGCCGGGCAGGTGGAGGCGTGCCTGAAGGCGGCGCTGCCCAACCGCACCGCCGCCAAGGTGATCGTCGCGCCCCACGCCGGCTACATCTATTCCGGCGCCGTCGCAGCCACCGCCTACGCGCCGCTGCGCGCCCGCCGCGACGAGATCAAGCGGGTCATCCTGCTCGGGCCCAACCACCGCGTCGGCTTCCGGGGCGTGGCGCTGTCGACCGCCGAGCGCTGGGCGACGCCGCTGGGCGGCATCCCGGTCGACCTGGACGCGGTGGCGCGGCTGCGCGGCCTGCCCGACGTGATCGTGGCGGACGCCGCCTTCGCCGAGGAGCACAGCCTGGAAGTGCACCTGCCGTTCCTGCAGTCGGTGCTGGGCGAGTTCTCGCTGGTGCCCATGCTGGTGGGCGACGCGGCGCCGGAGACCGTGGCGCAGGTGCTGGCCGAATGCTGGGGCGGGCCGGAGACGCTGATCGTCGTGTCCTCGGACCTCAGCCATTTCCACGACTACGACACCGCCAGCAAGCTGGACGGCGCCGCCGCCCAGGCCATCGAGCTGCTGCGGCCCGACCTGCTGCGCGACGAGCAGGCCTGCGGCAACCGGCCGCTGCGCGGCCTCATGCTGGAGGCGCGGCGCCGCGACCTGCGGGCGACCGCGCTCGATGTGCGCAATTCGGGCGACACCCAGGGCAACCGCGACCGGGTCGTGGGCTACGGCAGCTTCGCCTTCGAATATGCCGAGGGCGCGCAGCTTCCCGAACACCTGCGCCGCTCGCTGCTGGACGCCGCCATCGCCTCCATCCGCTACGGCATCCAGCACGGCAAGGAGCCCGGCGTGACGCTGCGCAACGTGGAGCGCCCGTTGATCTCCATGCGCGCCACCTTCGTGACCCTGACCCTCGACGGCCAGCTGCGCGGCTGCATCGGCTCGGTGGTGCCCAACCGGCCGCTGGTGCTCGACGTGGTGTCGAACGCCTACAAGGCCGCCTTCGCCGACCGGCGCTTCCAGCCGCTGACCGCGGCCGAGCTCGACCGGCTCGACGTGGAAGTCTCCATCCTCAGCCACCAGCGCGCGATCCCGTTCGACAGCGAGAAGGCGCTGCTGGCGGCGCTGCGGCCCGACCGGGATGGCCTGGTCATCGCCGACGGCGACCGGCGCGCCCTGTTCCTGCCCAAGGTCTGGCACACCCTGCCCCACGCCCAGCACTTCCTGCTGCAGCTCAAGCGCAAGGCCGGCATGGCCGACGACCACTGGTCCGACGCCTTCCAGGCCACCCGCTTCACCACCGAGACGTTCTCACGCCACTTCGGCTAGGACGTCCCGCAGCCGTCGCCTGCTCTCGATCAATCGGGGCTGGACCGGCCGCCGCTTCAGCGGAACAATGCCGCCGTCCTGCCGGGGAGAACCGAGACATGTCCGAGCCTGTGCTGCTGGTCGAGAAGACCGGCGAGATCGCCACGGTGACGCTGAACCGTCCCGCCGCCATGAACGCCCTGTCCCGCGAGCTGCGGCGCGAGATCGAACGCACCGTCGACTCGCTGGAGGCCGACCCGGAGGTGCGGGTGATGATCGTGACCGGGGCCGGAGAGCGGGCGTTCTGCGCCGGGCTCGACCTGAAGGAGCTGGGCGCCAAGGGCCTGTCCAGCACCAGCGACGCCGTCGAGACCGGCGATCCGGTCCGCGCCATCGGCCGCTTCAGCGGGCCGGTGATCGGCGCCATCAACGGCGTGGCGATCACCGGCGGCTTCGAGCTGGCGCTGGCCTGCGACGTGCTGATCGCCTCGAGCAACGCCCGCTTCGCCGATACCCATGCCCGGGTCGGCATCATGCCGGGCTGGGGCCTGAGCCAGAAGCTGAGCCGCGCCATCGGCATCTGGCGCGCCAAGGAGCTGTCGCTGACCGGCAACTTCCTGTCCGCCGAGCAGGCGGCCGACTGGGGCCTCGTCAACCGGGTGGTCGCGCCCGCCGACCTGCTGCCGGCGTGCCGGGCGCTGGCCGAAGACATGCTGTCGGTCGTCCCGCACATGCTGACCGGCTACAAGAGGCTGATCGACGAGGGCTTCGCCCAGTCGTTCGGCGAGGCCATGGCGACCGAGTCGCGCACCGCCCGCGCCGCCAACACCGGCGTGTCGCCCGAAGAGGTGGAGGCTCGCCGCGAGGCCGTCAGGGCCCGCGGCAAGGCGCAGGTGTAAGGCTTCAGCCGAACGACGAGGGCGTCATCGGG
This sequence comes from Alphaproteobacteria bacterium, assembly GCA_016124315.1. Lineage (GTDB taxonomy): Bacteria > Pseudomonadota > Alphaproteobacteria > SMXS01 > SMXS01 > RI-34. Next base: position 84,547 of record WGNW01000001.1, on the reverse strand, counting down.
CGGGGGAAGTTGTCGCTGATCAGCCGCTTGGGCCAGAGGAACTGCAGCCGGCACTTCTTCAGCTTCCACTCGCCGTTGATGCGCTCGAAATCCTCGTCGTAGACGCCGTACCAGACCACCGGGTCGGCCCGCGGGTCGGGCTCGTTGGAGATGTCGTGCAGGTAGGTGCGGCTGATCGCCGTGTCGGGGCCGGTCATCTCGATCCACATGTTGGTGGTGGCGTGGAAGCCGCCATAGGGGATGGCGTCCTTGAACACCGCCTTCCAGCCCTCGTGGATCTCCTTCTTGCCGTGCCAGGTGCCGTAGGGGCCGAACTCGCAGACCGCGTCTTCCGCCAGGATCTCGGCCAGCGCGTCGATGTTGCGGCTGTCCATCAGGTGCGAGTACATCTGCTTTACCTTGCGGATCTTCTCGACGTCGAGAAGCTTGCGCAGTTCCTTGACTTCGTCGGGCGTGAAGGCGGCGTGTTCGGTCATGGCTCTCTCCCCTGTTGAGGGCGAGAGCCTATCACAGTCACGCGTGCAGGGAAGCCCGAAGGGCCGGCGCTCAGAGGCCGCGCGGGCGCATCCCGGCGGCGCGGTAGATGTCGTCGATCACCCGCATGTTGCGCACCGCGTCCTCGGCGGTCGCCACTACCGGCGCGCCTTCGCGCACGTTGGCGGCGAAGCCGATGGCCTGCCAGTCGTAGGTCGGCATGGGCTCGGGCGGCAGCACCTGGCGCTCGCCGTCGATCTCCAGTTCCAGCCCGCGGCCGTTCTGGGGATGCACCGGGTTGACGATGTGGATGCGACCGCGCTCGCCGACGATGTCGCCGGTGATGGTGAAGTCGTCGGCGTCGTCCACCAGCGACAGGTCCATGCGGCCGATGCTGCCGTCGGGAAAGCGCAGTTCGGCCCGCATGGCGCCGTCGACGCCGGGCGCGATCTCCCGGGCCTCGGCCTTGACTACCTCGGGCTCGCCGCCGCCGGCGATCCGCAGGAAGCTGGTGGCGTAGTAGCCCACGTCCATGGTGGCGCCGCCCGACAGGTCGAGCTGGAAGCGGATGTCGTCGGGCTGGAAGTAGCGCTTCGGCACCAGGAAGGTGCAGGTGATCTCGCGCACGTCGCCCAGCACCCGCTCGTCCAGCAGCTTGCGCATGCGGGCCGTCTGCGGGTGGTAGCGCGGATGCAGCGCCTCGACCAGCAGGCCGTCGGCCTCGGCCATGCGGGCGGCTTCGTCGGCGTTGGAGCCCAGCGGCTTCTCGCACAGCACCGCCTTGCCGGCGGCGAGGGCCTTCAGGGTCCACTCGCAGTGCAGGGCGTTGGGCGTGGCGACATAGACCGCCTCGACCCCGGGATCGTCCAGCATCTGCTCGTAGGTGCCAGAGCCGGCGATGCCGTACTTGGCGGCGTAGGCGGCGGCGCGGTCAGCGTCGCGCGCGGCCACGGAGACGATCTCCAGATGGCCGGGCGTGCGCTCCACCGGCTTCATCAGCGCGTAGGTGGCGACGGTGCCCGCCCCCAGGATGCCGATCCGGACCGGTCCGCCGCTCACCGGATCAATCCTTGGCCCGCTCGACGTAGGAGCCGTCGGCGGTCTGCACGACGACGCGTGTGCCGGCGGTGATGTGGGGCGGCACCAGGGTGCGCACGCCGTTGGACAGCAGCGCCGGCTTGTAGGACGACGAGGCGGTCTGCCCCTTCACCACCGGGTCGGTCTCGGTGATCTCCAGGGTGACGCGCGGCGGCAGGTCGATGGCGACCGGCTGTCCCTCGTGGACCTTGAGGATGCAGGTCATGCCTTCCTGCAGGTAGACGTTCTGGTCGCCGATCAGGTCGGCCGGCACCACCACCTGTTCGTAGCTCTCGGGGTTCATGAAATGGTAGCCCTCGGGGTCCTCGTAGAGGAAGGTGAAGTCCAGATCCTCGACGAAGGCGCGCTCCACCTGCTCCGTGGTGCGGTAGCGCTCGGACACCTTCACGCCGTCCGAGATGCGGCGCATGTCCACCTGGGTGACCGAGGCGCCCTTGCCCGGATGGATGTTGTCGGCGGTGAGCACGACATAGAGCTTGCCGTCGACGTCGAGGACGTTGCCCTTGCGGATCTGCGAAGCGATGACCTTGACCATTTCCGTTCCTTTTCCCGGGGCAGCGCGGTTCGTGGACCCGCCCCGGCTTGCAAAGTGGGTTTTTCAGCGCCGCATTTAGCCTATGTTCGCGAAAATCGCCAGTCCCGACCTTCCGGAGAGACACGCCGCTTGGACCGCAGCACCGCCATTCCCGCCGCCTCGCCGTGGTGGACGCCCGACGTCCACGCCGACCGGCGCGGCTTCCTCGCGGCGCGCGGCCGCATCCAGACGGCGCTGCGGGGATATTTCGCGGACCGCGATTTCATGGAGGTCGACCCCTCGTACCTCCAGGTGTCGCCGGGCAACGAGGCGCACCTGCACGCCTTCGCCACCGAGGCGGCCGGGCCGGACGGCACAGTGCGGCCGCTCTACCTGCACACCTCGCCCGAGTTCGCCTGCAAGAAGCTGCTGGCCGCCGGCGAGCGGCGCATCGCCTGCTTCGCCCATGTCTGGCGCAACCGGGAGCGCAGCGCCCTGCACCATCCCGAGTTCACCATGCTGGAATGGTACCGGGCGGGCGAAGGCTACGAGACTCTGATGCGTGACTGCACCGACATCCTGCGGTTGGCCGCCGAGGCGGCGGGTGTGGAGCGTCTGAGGTTCCGCGACCGCGAGGCCGACCCGTTCGCGGTGCCGGAGCGGCTGAGCGTGGCCGAGGCCTTCGACCGGTATGCCGGCATCGACCTGCTCGCCACGGTCGGCGCGGACGGCGAGACCGACCGGGACGGGCTCGCCGCCCGGATGCGCGCCGCCGGGATGCGGGTGGCCGAGGGCGACGTCTGGGCCGACCTGTTCAGCCGGGCGCTGGTGGAGATGGTCGAGCCCGAGCTCGGCATCGGCCGGCCGACCATCCTCGACCGCTACCCGGTGTGCGAGGCGGCGCTGGCCCGGCCCGCGGCCGACGACGCCAGGGTCGCCGAGCGCTTCGAACTCTATGCCTGCGGCGTCGAACTGGCCAACGGGTTCGGCGAGCTGCGCGATCCGGAAGAGCAGCGGCGCCGCTTCGAGATCGAGATGGACGAGAAGCAGCGGGTCTACGGCGAGCGCTACCCCATCGACGACGACTTCCTCGCCGCCCTCGCGCTGATGCCCGAGGCGAGCGGCATCGCCCTCGGCTTCGACCGGCTGGTGATGCTGGCGACCGGCGCCCGGCGCATCGAGCAGGTGCTGTGGGCGCCGGTGCCCGAAACCGGCCCGGAGGCGGCGCGGTGAGCGCGGACCGCACCCTGCGCACCGCCGCCGAACTGGCCGGGGCCGGGCTGATCCCCGCCGCAGGCCTGGAACCGGCGTCGCGGGTCGCCGCCCGCTACGCGGTGGCGGTGAGCCCGGCGATGGCGGCGCTCATCGACCGGAACGACCCGGCGGACCCCATCGCCCGCCAGTTCCTGCCCGACGCGGCGGAGCTGGAGGCCCGGCCCGAGGAGCGCCCTGATCCCATCGGCGACCTGACCCACAGCCCGGTCGAGGGCATCGTCCACCGCTATCCCGACCGGGTGCTGCTCAAGGCCGTCCATGTCTGCCCGGTGTACTGCCGGTTCTGCTTCCGCCGCGAGATGGTCGGGCCCGACGGCATGGGGACGCTTTCCGCCGCCGCGCTGGACGGGGCGCTCGCCTACGTGGCCGACCACCCGGAGATCTGGGAGGTGATCCTCACCGGCGGCGATCCGCTGGTGCTTTCGCCGGCGCGGCTGTCCGGGCTGATGGCGCGGCTGGGCGCGATCGCCCATGTCCGGGTGATCCGGCTCCACACCAAGGTGCCGGTGGCGGAGCCCGGCTGGGTGGACGAGGCCATGGTCGCGGCGCTCAAGGCCGCCGGCAGGCCGGTCTACGTGGCGCTCCACGCCAACCATCCCCGCGAGCTGACCGCGGCGGCGCGCGCCGCCTGCGCCCGGCTGGTGGACGCCGGCATCGTCATGGTCAGCCAGTCGGTGCTGCTGCGGGGCGTCAACGCCGACGCGGAGACGCTTGCCGCGCTGATGCGCGCCTTCGTCGAGGCGCGGGTGAAGCCCTACTACCTGCACCACCCGGACCTGGCGCCGGGCACCGGGCACTTCCGGGTCTCCGTGGAGGAAGGCCGGGCGCTGGTGGCCGGCCTGCGCGGCCGGCTGTCAGGGCTGTGCCAGCCCACCTACGTGCTCGACATCCCGGGCGGCCATGGCAAGGCCGACATCGGAGCCTCGGCGCTGCGGGAGGCCGGCGGCGGCTGCTACCTGGTGACCGACTTCCGCGGCACCGAGCATGCCTACCCGCCCGCCGGCCCGGACGGCTCTCAATCCTCGTCGTCGGACGGCCGGTAGGCGGCAACCACCTGGGCCTGGACGGCCGGCGGCGCCGGCTCGTCGTGGCTGTATTCCATGACGTAGGTGCCGACGCCGGAGGTCATCGACTTGAGATGGCTGGCGTAGTCCATGAACTCGGCCAGCGGCGCCTCGGCCTGCATCACCGCGCCGTCGCCGGTGCGCATGTCCGTGCCCAGGATGCGGCCGCGCTTGCCCGACAGGTCGGCCGAGACGTCGCCGATCATCGCCGACGGAATGGCGATCTCCAGCTTCACGAAGGGCTCCAGCAGCACCGGCTTGGCCTTCTTGACGCCCTCGATGAACGCCTTGCGGCCGGCGGTGATGAAGGCCACCTCCTTGGAATCGACCGAATGATGCTTGCCGTCGTAGACGGTGACCTTGACGTTCTGCATGGGATAGCCCGCCACCGCGCCAGACTGCATCACCTGGCGCACGCCCTTCTCCACCGCCGGGAGGAACTGGCGGGGGATGGAGCCGCCCACCGTCTCGTCGACGAACAGCAGCCCGTCCACCGCCTTCTCCGTCTCGCCGTCGGCGAGCGGCGCGACCCGCAGGTAGACCTCGCCGAACTGGCCGGCGCCGCCGGTCTGCTTCTTGTGCCGGCAGTGACCCTCGGCCCTGACCGTGATGGTTTCCTTGTAGGGGACCCGCGGCGGCTTGGTGACGACGTCCAGGTTGTAGCGGGTCTCCAGCATGCGCAGCTTGGCCCGAAGGTGCTGCTCGCCCAGGCCGCGCAGCACGGTCTCGCCGGTCGACTGCACCCGCTCGACGGCGATGGTCGGGTCCTCGGCGGCGAGCTTCTGCAGGGCGTCGGCGAGACGGCTCTCGGCGCCGGTGCTGGCCGCCTCCACCGCCAGCCCGTACATGGGCCGGGGCAGCGGCAGCGGCCGCAGGTGCAGGTCGCCCGCCATGCCTTCCGAATGCAGCACCGAGTTGTAGTTGATGTCGTCGATCTTGGCGACGGCGCCGATGTCGCCGGCGATCAACCGGTCGGCCTCGGCATGCTGCTTGCCCTGCAGCTTGAACGCGTGGGCGATGCGCACGCCCTTGCGGCTGTCGCCCACCCGCGGCTGGAAATCATGGCCGATGTGTCCCTGATGCACCCGGAACACCGCCATCTTGCCGACGAAAGGGTCGAAGGCGACCTTGAACACGTGGGCGATGAGCGGCGCCTCCGCGTCCGGCACCGCCTCGATCCGGCGCACCTCGCCGTCCTCCAGATATTCGAACCGGCGCGGGTTCCCCTCGAGCGGGCTGGGGCACAGATGGGTGAAGATGTCCTTGAGCTTGGTGACGCCCACATTGTCGCGGGCGCTGGTGAAGCAGACCGGCACCAGATGGGCCTCGCGCAGCGCCTTCTCGAACGGCGCGTGCAGCTGTTCGGGGCTGACCTCGCCCTCCTCCAGGTAGACGGCCATCAGCTCCTCGTCGACCTCGACCACCTGGTCGACGATGGCGGAATGGAAACCGGCGACGTCGCCCAGATCGCTGTCGCCGGTGGCGTTGGCGAAGCAGTCGACGACGGCCGTGCCGCCCTTCGCCGGCAGGTTGAGCGGCAGGCAGACCGCGCCGAACGCTTCCTGCACCGCCGCCAGCGTGGCGGCGACGTCCTCCACGTGGTCGATCTTGTTGATGACGATCATCCGCGGCAGCCGCCGGTCGGCGGCGATGCGCATCATCCGCCGCGCCACCGAGTCGACGCCGGTCTGGGCGTCGATCACCACGCAGGCCGTCTCCACCGCCGGCAGCACGCTGATGGCCTTGCCGAGGAAGTCGGGATTGCCGGGCGTGTCGATGACGTTGACGTGGTGTCCGGCATGGTCGAAATGGACGATGCTGCTGTCCAGGCTGTAGCCGAATTCCTTGGAAAGGTCGTCGTGGTCGCAGACGGTGTTGCCGTCCTCCACCTTGCCGGCGCGGCCGATGACGCCGGCGTTGCAGAGCATCTGTTCGATGAGCGTGGTCTTGCCGGCGGCAGTGCCGCCGACGACGGCTATGTTACGGATGTCGGCCGTCTGGTAGTCGGGCATGGCGAAATCTCCCCGTTCAGGAGGACGACGCCACGAACTGCGCCGCTTGCGCGCCGCCGTCGAACTGCAACAGTAATACAGGGAATATACGCGTTCCGCCCGGCGGGGGCGATTCCGCTTTCGGATGCAGCGACGGATTCTTTGCGCTGGCCCCTGCTCGGCCCGCGATGCTAACCAAGAAGGCGGGGAAGCACCGGACGCTGGCGGAGGAGAGACCGGGGTGGCGGCAGACGCGGCCTTCGAGGGCAGCTACGACTACGTGATCGTCGGCGCGGGATCGGCCGGCTGCGTGCTGGCCAACCGGCTGTCGGCGGACCCGGCCAACAAGGTGCTGCTGCTGGAGGCGGGCGGCGAGCCCAACTACCACTGGATCGACGTGCCCATCGGCTACCTGTTCTGCATGGGCAACCCGCGCACCGACTGGCTGATGAAGACCGAGTCGGAAGCCGGGCTCAATGGCCGCGCCCTGGACTATCCGCGCGGCAAGGTGCTGGGCGGCTGCTCGGCCATCAACGGCATGATCTACATGCGCGGCCAGGCCGCCGACTACGACGGCTGGCGCCAGCAGGGCAACACGGGATGGGGCTGGGACGACGTGCTGCCCTATTTCCGCAGGTCCGAGGACTATCACCGGGGCGAAAGCGACCTGCACGGCGCCGGCGGCGAGTGGCGGGTGGAGAACCAGCGCCTGTCGTGGCCGATCCTGGACGCCTTCCGCGACGCCGCCGAGGAACTGGGCATCCCCCTCACCGACGACTTCAACAAGGGCACCAACGAGGGTTCGGGCTATTTCGAGGTGAACCAGAAGCGCGGCGTGCGCTGGCACACCGCCAAGGCGTTCCTCGACCCGGCGCGCCGCCGCCCCAACCTCCAGGTGCTGACCAACGCCGAGACCCGAAGCCTGGTGCTGGAAGGCCGGCGGGTCACCGGCATCCGCTTCGTCCATGCCGGCCAGCTCAAGGAGGCGAAGGCCTCGGGCGAGGTGCTGCTCTCGGCCGGCGCCGTCAACTCGCCGAAGATCCTCGAACTGTCGGGCATCGGCCGCGGCGAGGTGCTCTCGGCCCACGGCATCCCGGTGGTCCACGAACTGGCGGGCGTCGGCGAGAACCTGCAGGACCACCTGCAGATCCGCTCGGTCTACCGCATCGCCAACGCGCTCACCCTCAACCAGGTCGCCGGCACCCTGTTCGGCAAGGCGCGCATCGGCCTGCAATACGTGCTGCTGAAGCGCGGGCCGCTGACCATGGCGCCGAGCCAGCTCGGCATCTTCACCCGCAGCGACCCGCGGCTGGAGACACCCGACCTGGAGTACCATGTGCAGCCGCTCAGCACGAACAAGCTGGGCGAGCCGCTGCATCCCTATCCGGCGGTCACCGCCTCGGTGTGCAACCTGCGCCCGGAAAGCCGCGGCACGCTGCACCTGCGCGGCGCCGATCCCGCGCTGCCGCCGGTGATCAAGCCCAACTACCTGTCGGCCGACGCCGACCGGCAGGTGGCCCTCAAGTCCATCCGGCTGACCCGCCGGCTGATGGCGACGAAGGCCATCGAGCGCTACGCGCCGGAGGAAATGGTGCCGGGGCCGCAGGTCGACACCGACGAGGAACTGCTGGCGCGCATCGGCGACATCTCGACCACCATCTTCCACCCGGTCGGCACCGCCAAGATGGGCAGCGACGAGGCCGCCGTGGTCGACGAGCGGCTGCGGGTGCATGGCCTGTCGGGCCTGCGGGTGGTGGACGCCTCGATCATGCCCACCATTGTCTCGGGCAACACCAACTCGCCGGTGATCATGATCGCCGAGAAGGCGGCCGACATGATCCTGGCCGATGCCCGCGTGAGAACCGCCGCCTGACGGCCGTCAGCGCGGGATGATGCTGATGCCGGAACCCGCCTCCAGGATGGCGAAGCGGATCTGGTCCAGCCGCTCCAGCCCCTGCTGCTCGCGCGCCGCCGTCAGCACGTCCTCCAGTGTCAGCCGCGCCCGCGACAGCGCCCGCGCGTCGGGCTCGCCGTTGGACACCAGCACGGTGGGCGTGCCGTCGATCAGCAGCCCGAGCCGCGGCAGCCGCTGCTTCACGTGCGACAGCACGATGTCGATGGTGACCAGGGTGACGATCAGCACCGCCGCGTTGGTGACGGAGAAATCGTCGCCCAGCAGCGCCTGCTGGGTGGTCTCGGCGACGATCAGCAGCAGCACGAAGTCGAACGGCGTCATCTGCGCCGTGGTGCGCCGCCCGGACACCCGGAAGATGACCAGCAGGATGAAGTAGATGGAAGCGCCGCGCAGCACCGTGTCCATGGGCAACCTCTAAGGCAGGATGAGCGTGCTCAGCGTCCGCGCTGCGCCGTCGTCGATCCGGGCGGCGTAGCGGGCCAGTCCGGGATGCCGGGCCCGCAGCGACAGCACGATCCGCGCCGGCCCGCCGCCGCTGGTGCGGAAGTGCAGCGCCTCGCCATCGGGGCCGACCTCGACGGCCGCCGGCTGCGGCTGCACCTCCTCGATGGCGAAGGCGCGCGGGAACGCCGGCCCGAGGAAGAGGGTGCGCTCGCCGCCGCCCGGCGCGAGTTCGACGGACATCTCGTCTGCGGTCTGCCAGCGGGTCACGCGAGGATGCTCGACCGTGCCGCCCTCGAGCCCGTCCCGCGAACGCGCCAGCGGCCCGCCGGAGCCCGTGGCGCCCAGCGCCGCCGCGATGGTGATGGCGACGAAGCCGGCCCAGGCCCAGCGCTCCACCGTCCAGAGCCGCTCCTGGTAGGCGCGGTGCTCGTCGAGTTGCAGCCCGTCGGGGCGGATGGGAGGCACATCGGGATCATCGGCCATGGGATACCTCTTCTGCGTTCCCGAGAACGCTGGACCCGCATGCCGGTTCCCGGCCTTCGCCGAGGGGATCATTCCGGCCGCGCTGCCGTTAGACTGCCAGGAGAAGGGGAGGCTGCCGATGGAACAGACGGGCTCGCGGTCGCTGGACACCACCTGCTGCATCGCCGGCGGCGGGCCGGCGGGGATGATGCTGGGTTTCCTGCTGGCGCGGGCCGGCATCGACGTGGTCGTGCTGGAGAAGCACGCCGACTTCCTGCGCGACTTCCGCGGCGACACGGTGCATCCATCGACCCTGGAGATCATGCACGAGCTCGGCCTGCTCGACCGGTTCCTGCGCAACCCGCACCAGGAAGTGGGCCACCTGTCGGCGCAGATCGGCGGCACCCGCCTGCGCCTCGCCGACTTCAGCCGGATGCCGACCCGATGCAAGTTCATCGCCCTGATGCCGCAATGGGACTTCCTGAACTTCCTGGCCGGGGAAGCGAAGCGCTATCCCGGCTTCCGCCTTCTCATGGAGGCCGAGGTGACCGGCCTGATCGAGGAGGACGGCCGCATCGCCGGCGTGACCGTGACCGGGAAGAACGCGCCGGCCGAGGTGCGCGCGCCGCTGACCATCGGCGCCGACGGGCGGCATTCCACCGTGCGGAACCGGGCAGGCCTGCGGGCCGAGAACCTGGGCGCGCCGATGGACGTGCTGTGGTTCCGCCTCTCCCGCCGGGAGACCGACGAGCCCGAGACCTTCGGCCACGCCGAGGCCGGCCGGCTGATGGTGATGCTGAACCGCGGCGACTACTGGCAGTGCGCCTACGTCATCCCCAAGGGCAGCATCGACGACATGAAGCGCCGCGGCATCGAGCGGTTCCGCGAGGAGGTGCGCGGCCTGTCGCCGTTCCTGGGCGACCGGGTGGCCGAGATCGGCGACTGGGACGACGTCAAGCTGCTCACCGTCACCGTCGACCGGCTGACCCGCTGGTGGCGCCCCGGCCTGCTGTGCATCGGCGACTCGGCCCACGCCATGTCGCCGATCGGCGGCGTCGGCATCAACCTGGCGGTGCAGGACGCGGTGGCGGCCGCCAACCTGCTGGCCCGCCCGCTGCGGCACGGCGACTTCTCGACCGCGCCGCTGGAGGCCGTGCAGGCAAGGCGGAGCTTCCCGACCCGCGCCACCCAGCGCCTCCAGCTCGCCATCCAGAATCGCATGATCGGCCGGCTGCTGGAAGCGAAGGGTACGGTGCGCGCGCCGCTGGCGCTGCGGCTGCTGCCCCGCCTGCCGCTGCTGCGGGACCTGCCGGCGCGGCTGATCGGCATCGGCTTCCGGCCCGAGCACGTGCGCACCGCCGAGGCGCCGCCTCAACCGCCAGCTCAGCCGCCGGGCGGCAGGGCGTAGGCGATCACCGAGTCGCCGGTCTTGGTTCCCAGCGAGCCGTGGCCGCCGGCGACCACCAGCAGATATTGCCGGCCATCGGCGCCGCGGTAGGTCATGGGCGTGGCCTGGCCGCCCGCCGGAAGCCGGCTGCGCCACAGCTGCTTGCCGGTGGCGACGTCGTAGGCGCGCACATAGTAGTCGATGGTGCCCGACAGGAAGGCGACGCCGCCCCGCGTCACGATGGGCCCGCCCAGGCTGGGCACGCCCATGCGGAACGGCAGCGGCAGCGGCGAGCGGTCGCGCACCGTGCCGTTCTTGTGCATCCAGACGATCCGGCCGGTCCGCAGGTCGGCCACCGAGACGTAGCCCCAGGGCGGCTCCTGGCAGGGCAGGCCGATCGGCGAGGTGAACGGCTTGAGCCGCACCGCGTAGGGCGCGCCGAAGTTCTCGTTCAGCGCCGGCAGCGCGCCCGGCGGGGCACCGTGATCGTGCACGTAGAGGGTCCGGTCGTCGTCGCGGGGCACCAGCGTGGAGACGAAGGCCAGGTAGGCCGGCGCGCTGAACACGATCTGGCGGTCCGGGTCGACCGCGACGCTGCCCCAGTTGAAGACGCCGAAATTGCCGGGATAGATCAGCGAGCCCTGCTGGGAGGGCGGCGTGAAGCGCCCGTCGTAGCGCAGCCGATGGAAGGCGATGCGGCAGGCGAGCTGGTCGAACACCGTGGCGCCCCACATGTCCCTGCCCCGCAAGGGCGGCGGGTCGTAGGAGAGGGCCGAGCGGGGCTGGGACGCCGCCGCGTGGTCGCCCTTGGCCGCGCCCTGCGGCGCCGGCACCTCGCGCACCGGCAGCAGCGGCGTGCCGGTGCGGCGGTCGAGGACGAAGATCTCGCCCTGCTTGGTCGGCTGCACCAGCGCCGGCACGGTCGCGTCGCCGACGCGCAGGTCGACGAGGCCGGGCTGGGACGGCACGTCGTAGTCCCACAGGTCGTGATGGACCGTCTGGAACACCCAGCGCACCTGCCCGGTGGCGAGATCGAGCGCGACCACGGACGAGGAGAACCGCTCCGTGGCGGCGCTGCGGTTGCCGCCCCACTGGTCGGGCGGCTGGTTGCCCATCGGCACGTAGATCATGCCCAGGCCCTCGTCGACGCTGGCGATGGACCAGGTGTTGGGCGAGTTGGCGGTATAGGTCTGGCCCGGCGCCAGCGGCACGGTGCGCGACGGGTCGCCCGAATCCCAGGCCCACAGCAGCTTGCCCGTATCCACGTCGTAGGCGCGGATCACCCCCGAGGTCTCGTGGGTGGAGACGTTGTCGAGGACGCTGCCGCCGACGATCACCTCCCGCGCCGTCACCACTACCGGCGAGGTGGAATAGTACGCGCCGGGATCGACGTTGGGCATGCCGCGCCACAGGTCGATCTGGCCGGTGCCGTCGCCGAAGTCGGCGCAGACCCGGCCGTTCTCGGGATCGAGAGCGATGAGCCGCCCGTCGGCCGTGGGCAGGAACAGCTTGGCGGTACAGGAAGGCGCCGTGGGGGCGTCGCGGGCCGCCACCGGCAGGTCGGGCCGGGGAGACGGCGCCTCTTCGACGGCGAGCGGCGGGAGCGGCGCGCCGGGCGACGTTCCGGCGGCCGCCTCGTCGGTCGCCGCTGCGTCTGCGGGCGCGGCCCGTGTCGTGGCGGGATGGTAGGACAGGCCACGGCAGGTCAGGTGCTGCAGCGCCAGGTCGCCCTCCAGGCGCGGCTCGTAGCGCCAGACCTCGCGCCCGGTGGTGGCGTCGAGCGCCACCACCTGCTGGTGCGGCGTGCACAGGAACAGCCGGTTGCCGATCTTCAGCGGCGTCACCTCGAAGGTGGTCTCCACCGGGTCGCCCGGCTGGCCGGGCACATCGCCCGTGTGGTAGCGCCACGCCACCTTGAGGCGGGCGACGTTTTCGGGCGTGATCTGGCCCAGGGGCGAGTAGCGCCGGCCCAGCCCGGTGCGGCCATAGGCCCACCAGTCACCGGCAGGCATGTCGGAGACCCCTTCCGGCGCCGACGAGCCGAGGACGACCCGGCCATCGATGCGGTGCGGGTCGGTCTTCCACGACGCTACCGCGACGGCCAGGCAGGCGAGCAGCGCGAGACCCAGCGGCACGGCGCCCCACCAGCCGCCGCGCGGCCGGCCGTCGCGGACGCGCCCCAGCCGGCCGGCGACCCACGGCATGACCAGGAACAGCCCGACCACGAAGAACAGGCCGACGCGCGCCGCCAACGGCCACCAGTCGAGCCCGGCCTCCCACAGCGACCACGCGAGCGTCGCCGCCAGGAAGCCGGCATAGACCCCGAGCGCCGCGGCGCTGCCGGCGAACAGCAGCGCGGCGGTCGCCAGCAGGGCCGCGCCCATGACCGCGTAGAACCAGGAGCCACCCAGGGCGACGAGCCACGCGCCGCCGCCGAGCAGGGCAAGGGCGAAGAGAAGGAGGACGGCCGCCGTGATCGGGAGCGCGGGGCCGCGTCGGTAGGTTGCCATGGAAAACCGCCTCTCGTTTCACCCGGTCAACGCGCCAGCCGCCCGCTGGTTCTGACGCCGGAGGAATTGGTGCGCGGCCCCGGCTGGGGTATTGTCCCACCACCCCCAACCTGAAACGGGAGATCCGCCATGACGGTGATCGATTCGGCCACGGGCACCAACGTCCACGAGATCGCGGACGGTATCTACCGCATCAATACGCCGGTGGAGATCCCCGGCACCGCCTTCTCCTTCAACCAGTACCTGGTGGCCGGCGACGAGCCGCTGCTGTTCCACACCGGGCCGCGCCAGCTGTTCCCGCAGGTGCAGGCGGCCGTGGCGCATGTGCTGCCCCTCGACGGGCTGCGGCACGTGGCGTTCTCCCACGTCGAGGCGGACGAATGCGGCTCCCTCAACCAGTGGCTGGCGGTGGCACCCCATGCCGCACCGCTGTGCGGCAGCGTCGCCGCCATGGTCTCCATCGGCGACCTGGCCGACCGGCCGCCCCGCGTGCTCGCCGACGGCGAGACCGTGGACCTGGGCGGCCGCCGGTTCCGCTGGATGGACGCGCCCCACGTGCCGCACGGCTGGGAATGCGGCTACCTGTTCGAGGAGACCACGCGCACCCTGTTCTGCGGCGACCTGTTCACCCAGCCGGGCACCGGCGCCACGCCGCTCACCGAAGGCGACATCCTGACGCCGAGCCAGGAGTTCCGCCGGGTCATGGACTACTACGCCCTCGGCCCCAACACCGGCGCCGTGCTGGACCGCCTCGCCGACACCGGGCCGGAGACCCTCGCCTGCATGCACGGCAGCGCCTGGCAGGGCAACGGCGGCGCGCTGCTGCGCGAACTGGCCGGCGCGCTGGCGCCTTGACGGCACGCATCGTTTGACCGCTTCCGCCGGAACGTCGACAGTGGCGGCGGGGTCGACAGAAAGCGGTGGAGGACATGCTCGATCTGATGGGCGCGGAGGAGATGGCCGATCCGGCGGTGTCCGCCGCGCGGCTGCTGTCCGGCGACAGGGCCAGGCTCTACGAGGGCTTCGATCCGCCGTTCTACGTGCTGTCCCGCTACAGGGACGTGAGCGCGGCGCTGCTCGATCCGGCCCGCTTCCTCAGCGGCCACGGCCAGGGACCCAACTTCGTGCCCGCCATCGGCGTGGTCTCCGACCCGCCCTACCACACCTTCTTCCGCCGCCTCGTGCAGGACGACCTGAAGCCCGGCGCCATCGCGCTGCTGCGGCCGCGGCTGGAGGCGATCGCCGAGGAACTGCTGGACGCGGTGGAAGGCCGTGACGGCTGGGACCTGCACGACGACCTCGCCTTTCCCCTGCCCGTCACCATCATCTGCGAGATCTTCGGCATCCCCACCGACGACATCCGCCAGTTCAAGCTGTGGTCGGACGCGTCGGTGGCGGCGCTGTCGGCCCAGGACCCGACGGCCTATGCGGCCGAGCTGATGCGGATGCAGGGCTACATCCTCGACCTCCTCCACCGCAAGCGGGACGACATGGGCGACCGCAGCCTGCTGGCCCGGATCGCGCAGGCGCGGCGCGACGGCGAGCCGATCAGCGACGAGGAGGCGGTCAGCCTCACCTTGCAGCTCTTCGTCGCCGGCAACGAGACCACCACCTCGCTGATCACCAATTTCATGTGGCGGATGCTGGCCGACGGCGGGCTGTGGCGGGCGTTCTGCGCCGGCGACATCGACGTCAAGCGGGCGATCAACGAAAGCCTGCGGTTCGACCCGCCGCTGCTCGGCCTGTTCCGCACCACCGCCTGCGACGTGGAGATCGGCGGCACCATCATTCCGGCGCACACCAAGGTGCTGACCCACTACGCCGCCGCCAACCGCGATCCCGACGCCTTCGACGCGCCGAACGTCTTCGACCCGAGGCGGCCGGCCCGCAAGGTCCTCTCCTTCGGCCTGGGCATCCATTTCTGCCTGGGCGCGGAACTGGCCAAGCTGGAGGCCGAGGTGACGCTGGAGGCGCTGCGGCGGCGCTGCCCCGACCTCGAACTGCTGGGCGACGGCGAACGCATCGGGCCGTTCCTGTTCTGGGGCCGCCGCAAGCTGCCGGTACGCACGAAGCGTTGAGCTACGCCGCCTTGACCAGGATCTCCAGCCGGCTGCGGCCACCGGCCACCGCATAGGCGACGCTCTCGGAGGCGTGGCGGATCATGACGGCGGCGAGGTCGTCCTCCTGGCCCGTCTGCTCCAGCGGGTTGCCCGCGTCGCCGTCGGCCTCGAAGACGATCTCCACGTTGCCGGTCTTCTCCGAATAGGCGACGGTCAGGTCGAGGGCGCCGCCGCCGGCCAGATAGGGCGCATGGAGCTGCAGCAGTTCCTCGGTCAGGAGCTGCAGGTTGTAGCGCGCCCTGGCCGACAGCACGTGCTTCTCGCAGAACGCGTCGATCTCCGCGTGGATGGCATAGAGGTCGTAGTCGGGCGAGCCGACGTGGCGGCGGTAGCTGCGGGTGCGGTTGATGAACGCCCGCGTCTTCTCCTTGCGCGGGTCGTCGAAGAGCTGGTCGGGCGGCCCCTCCTCGTAGATCAGCCCCTCGTCCATGTAGAACACGCGGTTGGAGACGTCGCGGGCGAAATCCATCTCGTGGGTGACGATCACCATGGTCATGCCGTCGCGGGCAAGGCGCCGGATCACCGCCAGCACCTCGCTCACCATGGTGGGATCGAGTGCCGAGGTAGGCTCGTCGAACAGGATCACCTCCGGCTCCATGGCGAGGCACCGGGCGATGGCGACGCGCTGCTTCTGGCCGCCGGACAGCTCGTCCGGGAACGCGGCCGCCTTCTCGCCCAGGCCCACCAGGCGCAGCAGGTCCATCGCCCGCGCCTCGGCGGCCGCCTTCTTCTCGCCCTTCAGCCGGATCGGCGCCAGCGTCAGGTTCTCCAGCACCGACAGGTGGGCGAACAGGTTGAACGACTGGAACACCATGTTCATCTTCTGGCGCACCTGGGCGACGTCGGCCTTCGGGTCGAGGATGTCGACGCCGTCGACCCGGATGTGGCCGCCGCTCGGCCGGTCGAGCAGATTGAGGCAGCGCAGGAAGGTGCTCTTGCCGGTGCCGGACGGGCCGATGACCGAGACGACCTCGCCCTTGCTGATCACGGCATTGATGTCCTTGAGGACCACCAGGTCGCCGAACCGCTTCGACAGGTGCTCGACCTCGATCACGACGCCCTCCTCGCCTTGCGGCGCCGCCGCTTGGGATCGGTCGTCCGCTCCAGGTGGCCGAGGAACTGCATCAGCCCCCACGAGATCAGGAAGTAGAGGATCGCCACCATCACCAGCGGGAAGAACGCGTCGAAGGTGCGGCTGCGGATGATGTCGCTGGCCTTGGTCAGGTCCTGCACGGCGATGTAGCCGACGATCGACGTCATCTTCACCAGCGAGATGAACTCGCCCTTGTAGACCGGCAGGATGCGCTGGACGGCCTGCGGCAGCACGATGTGGACGAACGCCTGCACCCTGGTGAAGCCCATGGCGACGCCCGCTTCCGACTGGCCCCGGTCGATGCTCTCGATGCCGGTGCGGTACATCTCCGAAACGTAGGCGGCGAAGTTCATGCCGAAGGCGATCACTGCCACCAGCACCGGGCTGATGTTCACCGAGGCGAACGCCACGTAGTAGATCAGCATCAGCAGCACCAGCACCGGCATGCCGCGCAGCACCGAGATGTAGCCCTTGGCCGGCACGTTGAGCAGCGGGCTGCCCGACATGCGCATGAAGCAGATCAGCGCGCCCAGCGCGGTGCCCAGCAGCGTCGCCAGCACCGAGATGATGACGGTGACCTTGAGGCCCTCCAGGATCAGCAGGTAGCGCTTCTCGTGGATGATGTTGCTCTGAAAGCTGTCGGCGACGCTTTCCAGGAACCCGGGCTGGCGCGTCGGCGCGGACGCCGCCTCGACCCCGCTGCCGGCGATGTTGGACTTGAGCGCCAGGACCAGGGTGGAGGTCTTGTAGTAGGGATCGGAGAAGTCGATGCGCTTCTGCCGCTCCGGGGTGATGAAGATTGAGGCGGTGATCATGTCGACCTTGCCGCTCGCCACCGCCGCGATCAGGGCGCCGAACTCCATGTTGGCGAACTTCACCCGCTTGCCCAGGCTGGCGGCGAAGCGCTCGCCCATCTCGATGTCGAAGCCCGCCAGCTCGTTGTTCTTGACCGTCTCGAAGGGAAAGCCGCCGTCGGTGGTGCCGATGGTCAGCGTGTCGTCCGTATCCGGCATGGGAATGTCGGGCATGTCCTGCTGGCGCCTGGTGATCCAGCGGTCGACCATGTCGTCGTAGACGCCGTTGGCGCGGATCTGCGCCAGGAAAGCGTTGAAGCGGTCGCGCAGCGCACCGTTGCCCTTGTTGAACCCGGCGGCCACGTCGGACGAGAACAGCGGCTGCTTCAGGGTGCCGAGCTGCGGGTTGTCCCGCAGCACGTCGTGCAGCGAGTCTTCGTCGTAGAGAGCGGCATCGACCTTGCCGCTGGTGACGCCCAGCACCAGGTCCGAGAAGTTCTGGTACTGCAGCAGGGTGGCGCCCGCGTAGTTCTTCTGGGCATAGGGCACCTGCGCCGAGCCCAGCAGCACGCCGATGCGCTTGCCGGCGAGATCGGCCGGCGAGGTGAGCTCGAGCCCGCCCGCGTCGGCCGTCGCCGCCTCTGCGGCGGTCTTGCGGGTCAGTACCACCTGGGCGTTGGCGAAGTAGGACTGGGTGAAGTCGACGTATTTGCGGCGCTCGTCGGTGGCGGTCATGCCGGTGACGATCATGTCCACCTTGCCCGACTGGAGCGCCGGGATCAGCGCCATGAACTTCATGTTGTAGAACTGGATCGGCCGGCCGAGCCGGGCGGCGATCAGCCGCGCCAGCTCGCCGTCGTGGCCGGTCACCCGGCCGTCCTTGTCGACGAAGCTGAACGGCTCGCGGGTGGCGGCGACGCCGATGCGCAGCGGCTTGCCCTCGGTCGGCAGCTTGATGTCCAGTTCCTCGTAGGGGCTGAGGTCGGGCTTCAGCCAGCGCCGCTTCATGTCGGCCAGCGTGCCGTCGGCCCGCAGGTCGGAGATGATCCTGTTCACCGCGGCCAGCAGTTCCGGGTTGCCCTTGCGGATGGCGATGGAGGTGTTCTCGTCGGTCAGCCGCTCATCCAGGATGCGGAATCCGGCATTCTTCTTCGACACCTGCACGGCGGTGGGATAGGCGGTGACGATGGCGTCGAGCTGGCCCGACTTCACCGCGGCGACCGCGTCCATGATATCGTCGAAGCTCTTGATGTCCGCTTGGGGAAAGCGCTCCTTGGCGGCGGCCTCGCCGGTCGAGCCGGTCATCACGCCGATCCTGGCCTCGCGCAAATCCTCGACGCCGTTGATCGGGCGGTGCTGGTCGCCGCAGCCGGCGAGCGCAAGGGTCGCCGCGACGACGGTCCAGGCCAGGAGATAGAGCGTCCGCATCCGCACCGTGCCTGCCCCCCTCGAGCACCCCGCTCCGACCGCCGGCGTCCCCATGAGTTGTACCGGCATCGAAACGCGGGGATCAATCGGGAATGCGACCGGCGGGGCATCGCCGCCCCATGGTTTTCGTTGTGCGCCTGTTCAACGAAAAGGTAGGCTGTGGCCCGGCGGCCGCGGGGAGCCGCCGGCAAACGGGAACCATGCCTTGACCGACACGCTTGCGCGCCTGGCCGCCGAATCCGACATCGCCCGGGTCATCCATCTCTACTGCCACGCCCTCGACCGGCGCCGGTGGGAGCTGATGGACCAGGTTTTCCACGACGACGCCCGCTACGGCTTCGGCGACATCGGCGGCGACTGGCGGGACTTCGTCCGCGCCGCCCGCTCGATCGTCGATCCGCTCGGCCCATGCCACCACATGGTCGCCAACATCCTGATGGACATCGACGGCGACGTCGCCCAGGTGGAAACCTACCTGATCGGCCATCACGTGGTGCCCGCCGACTACCCGCCCGGCCTCAACACCAACGGCCTCTACTACGCGCGGCCCGGCGAGCGTTACGTCTCGGTCGTCGGCGGCCGCTACGTCGACCGCTTCGAGAACCGCGGCCCGGGCTGGCGCATCGCCCGGCGGGCCGGGCTCTACGACTGGATCCAGGACATGGACTACACCGACGGCGGCCTGTCGGCGAGCCCGGACCCGGCGCTGGGCAAGCACGGCGACGGCGACCCGTCGCTGCCGGTGGTCGCCCGGCTGATGGGCAGGCGGGGCTGAGGGAGGACGGACATGGAAATCGTCGATTCACAGATCCACATGGGGCCGGGCGGCATCGCCGAAACCCTTGCGGCGATGGATGCGCTGGGCATCTCGGCCACCCTGCTGGACGAGTTCTGGGGCCTCGACAACTGGGGACCCGGCTACACCCTGGCGAACGGCGCCTACCGGGTGACCGCGCCGACGGCCGAGCTGGCCGCCTGGCAGCATCCCGACCGGTTCTCCTACGTCCTGCGGGTCGACCGGCGCGACCCGGAAGTCGAGAGCCTGATCCGCACGACGCGGGACGCGCCCCACGCCCGCGCCATCCGGCTGCTGCCGGCGCTGACGGCGGAGGAACTGGAGGCCTTCGCCGACGGCGGCTACGAGCCGGTGTTCGCGGCGGCGGCCGACGCCGGCCTGCCCGTGTTCGTGTTCATCGCCGGCCATGTGGAGCTGATGCCCCGTTACCTGAAGACCTTCCCGGGGCTGCGCTTCATCGTCGACCATTGCGGCATGCCCATCGAGGCCAACGTCACCTTCCTCGACGCGCCGCTGCCCGGCGACGACGGCAAGGCGGCGGGACCGGACATCGGCTATTTCGACCAGGTGCTGAAGCTGGCCGAGCATCCCAACGTGGCGCTGAAATGGAGCCACGCCCAGGGCATGTTCGGGGTGCGCGGCTATCCGTTCCGGCCGCTGTGGCCGCACCTGCGCCGCGCCCTCGACGCCTTCGGCGCCGAGCGGGTGATGTGGGCGAGCGACAATGGCGGCAACCAGACCGGCGAGAGCTGGGGCGAGTTGCTGTTCTGGATCCGCGACTGCCCGGACCTCTCCGACGCCGAGAAGCAATGGCTGCTGGGCGGCACCGTCCGCCAGGTGCTCGACTGGCGCTGACCCAGACCGGGGGCCGCAAGGCTGGCGCCCGCCCGCCACCTGCGGCATGGTTCGTGACCGGCGCCCAGGGGAGACGGCGCCGCCACCATCGGGGAGGACGTTCCATGAAATCCGTCTGCGCGGCCCTCGCGGCCGCCATCGTCGCGCTCGGAACGGCGGGATCGCAGCCGGCCGCCGCCGACGCACCACGCGCCGACACGATCTACGAAGGCGGCCCCATCGTCACCATGGACCCGAACACGGAGGGCGCCGAGGCGGTCGCCGTGGCGGGCGGCCGGATCCTGGCGGTCGGCGCCGCCGCCGACGTGGAGCGGCTGGCCGGGCCGGCGACCAGGCGGGTCGACCTGCACGGCCGGACGCTGCTGCCCGGGCTGATCGACGCCCACGGCCACATCACCATGCTGGCCGCCGTCGCCCGCTATGCCGACCTGCAGCCGCCGCCGGCCGGCCACGTCTCCTCCGTCGCCGACGTTCAGCAGGCACTCGCCGCACAGCGCGACCGCACTGCCGCGGAAGGCGGCTGGATCGTCGGCTTCGGCTACGACGATTCCCTGCTCGCCGAGCAGCGGCACCCGACCCGCCACGACCTTGACGCCGTGTCGGCCGACCGGCCGGTGCTGATCCTGCACGTCTCCGGCCATCTGGCGGCGGCCAACTCCAGGGCGCTCGAACTGATGGGCATCGGCCCGGACACGCCGGACCCGGAGGGCGGCGTGATCCGCCGCGAGGCCGACGGGCGGCAGCCGGATGGCGTGCTCGAGGAGCACGCCATGTTCCTCGCCGTCTCCAAGCTGCCCCGGCCCGACGAGGCGCAGCGCCTCGCCGACCTGGACGAGGCCCAGCGCGTCTATGCGGGCTACGGCATCACCACCGCCCAGGACGGCGCCACCCAGGCCGCCGACCTGGCGCTGCTGCGCGACGCGGCGGCGCAGCGGCGGCTGATCATCGATGTGGTCGCCTATCCAACCTGGCTGAACGACGGGCTGATCGGCGACGCGGCGAGCACGCGGACCTACGACCATCGGCTGAGGGTGGGCGGCGTCAAGCTGGTGCTGGACGGCTCGCCCCAGGGCAAGACGGCGTGGCTGAGCCAGCCCTACTACAAGCCGCCGCCGGGCAAGGACGCCGACTACAGGGGCTATCCCGCCCTCTCCGACGCCGAGGTGAACCGGCGCGTGCTCGACTATTATGGACGCGGCTGGCAGGTCCTCGCCCACTGCAACGGCGACGCCGCCGCGCAGCAGTTCATCGACGCGGTGGCGGCGGCCGAGGCCGCCTATCCGGGCCGCGACCAGCGCCCGGTGATGATCCACGCCCAGACCGTCCGCGACGACCAGTTGGACCGCATGGCCAAGCTGGGGATGATCCCGTCCTTCTTCGTCACCCACACCTTCTACTGGGGCGACTGGCACCGGGAGTCGGTGCTCGGCCCGGCGCGCGCCTACCGCATCAGCCCGGCGCGTTCGGCGGCGGACCGGGGCATCCGGTTCACCATCCACAACGATGCGCCCATCGTGCCGCCGGACATCATGCGGCTGATGTGGTCGGCGGTGAACCGCCGGTCGCGCAGCGGCGACATCATCGGCCCGCTCCAGCGCGTCTCGGCCCGGCGCGCCCTGCAATCGGTGACCATCGACGCCGCGCGGCAGTATTTCGAGGAGAACGAGAAGGGTTCGATCACGCCGGGCAAGGGCGCCGACCTGGTGATCCTCGACCGCAATCCGCTGACCGTGCCGCCCGAGACCATCAAGGACATCCGGGTGATGGAGACCGTCAAGGACGGCCGGACCATCTTTACGCGGCCCGCGGAGTCCGCCACCGGAAGCTAGGCTGACTGCCGAAATCGCACCAATCGCTTTGCCTGTGGCGCCGGCCGGCGTAGCATGAAGGCTCCGTTGTGAGGGGCAACGCATGAATCTGTTGGCGGGCATCGCGCTGGGTCTTCTCGTCGGCCTGCTGCTGGGCCTGTCGGCATCGCCGGTGGTCGCCTCCACCGTCGCCTCGCTGCTCGCGGTGGTCGTCACCTTCTTCGGCTTCGGCGGCTCGGTCGGCCCGGTCGCGGTGGAGGCCAGCGCCTCGCGGGTGGTCGGCTTCAGCCTGGCGATGGCGTTCGCCGTGGTCGGCGGCATCCTGCTGCGCGCGCACGGCACGCTGAGCCCTTCGGTATCCGACCGGGTGGCGGAATGGACCCAGGCGGGCTACCCGCCGGAACGGGCCCGGGACCTCGCCATCTTCCAGATCCTCGGCATCGCGCCCGCCGGCAGCGCCGCGCCCGCCAGCGGCACGCCGACCGCCGGCTCCGGCCTGCTGTTCGCCGAGGAAGGCGCCGGCGACTGCGGCGCCCTGACCGCCGACCGCTTCTCCAGCCCGCAGGACCGGCTGCGCGCCATGATCAACACGGGCGGAGTCTGGGCGGCGCTCAAGTCGCTCAAGGCGCCCGACGATCCGGAACGGCTCGGCCCGATGCTCGACGCGGCCTGGCTGGTCGCCTGCGGCAAGGCGGAGCCGGTGCCGTGAGACGTCCGGCCGCGGCGGCCCTGCTGCTGCTCCTCGCGGTGATGCTGGCCTGGCCCGACGGCATCGCCGCCCAGGCAGCGAACGCGCCGACGGCCGCCATGCTGGTGGAGACCGGGAAGAAGGTCGCCCGCATCCGTGCCAGCTCGTGCGCCGGCGGACAGGAGCGGGCCGCGACGGCCTTCGTCTGGCCCGACCCGCAGCACGTGGTGACCGCGCGGCACGTGGTCGCCGGCTGCACCCGGATCAGCATGATCTTCCCCGACGGCAAGTCCTACACCGCCACCCCGGCGCGGGAGCTGCATCCCCGCGACCTCGTGCTGCTCACGCTCGACCGGCCGAGCGGCCTGGCGCCGCTGGAGATCGGCGCCGAGGTGCCGCCGGTCAACGCCAAGGTCGCGGCGGTGGGCTACGCCCTGGGCGCGCCGACCGCCGACAGCAAGATGCTCGACGTCACCGTCGCCAACGCCCCGCCAGGCTCCAAGCTGGCGGACATGCTGGACGACCGGTTCCGCGCCAAGCTGCTGGCGTCGGGCGAGCTCGACCTGCAGACCCTGGTGCTCCGACTGGACGGCAATTTGCTGCCCGGCCTGTCGGGCGCGCCGCTGGTCGGCCCGGACGGCCGGGTGGTCGGCGTCGGCACCGGCGGGCTGCAGGACGGCCTGGGCGGCATCGTCTGGGCGGTTCGGGCGAGCTACGTGGCGGAGCTGCCGAACGCGGCGGCCGTCGCCTCGATCGGTGCCATGCGGCGCGCCTCGGGCCTCAGCTTCGCCGACCAGACGCCGCAGGCGCAGGTCGAGGGCGTATCCTGCGGCTCGATGACGCTGAGCCGCTCGCGCCTCGTGCAGCTGGGCGAGCTCTCCAGGGATTCGGACGACGTGGTCGGCCTCTCCCAGCTCGCCGCCGTCTTCGGCCTCACCTTCCCCGACCTCTCGGCGCTGCGCTTCGAGGTCTGGGTGGACCCGCAATCGGGCGCGTCGGTGGCGGTGCCCGAGGGCGCCACCCTGACCTCCCAGGGGAACTACTGCACGGCGTCGGTCGGCCCGGGCGTGGACCTGTTCGTCCGCGGCGTCCACACCGACGCGGAAGACGCCAACCAGCGCATGGCGGCGGCGCAGCAGGCCTCGCAGCAGTTCGAGCAGGACATGGCGACGCTGTTCCCGGCCTACATGCAGCCCGACCCAAGCTTCACCTACCCTATGCCCAAGGTGCGCGCCGCCGACGGATTCGTCGTGCGCCGCAGCGCCTATGCCAACATGCGCCCGGCCTCGCCCTATGGCGACGTCTATGCCGACTACGCCTTCGTCACCCACATGATGCGCGGCGGCGACTATGTGGGCGTCGGCGCGACCCGCCGCGGCATCACCGTGAACCCGCAGGCCATGCAGTTCTGCCAGGTCCAGCCCGCCGACTACCAGTGTCAGCAGGTGCGTCAGCTGTTCGCCGGCTGGGCACGGGCGGCGCTGGCCGTGCACCTGTCGACCATGCCGCCGATCTAGGGACTCGGCCGGATCAGAGCGGGACGAGATCGCCGTTGGGCAGACCGCCGTCGCCCAGCACCGCCTTGGCGGCCTTGCGGAACGCCGGGAAGTCGCCCGTCACCACCAGCCAGGTGAAGACCCGGGCGACGCCGTTCACGTCGCGCTCGTAGGGCGAGAAGCCCAGCGGCATCACCGCGAAGGCGCCCTGCGAGTTGTTCGGCAGGTGCTCGCCGGCGAAGGCCTGGAACTCCTCGTACTGGTCGAGCCGGATCAGCTCGAAATAGGCGACCGCGTCCTCGCGCTTGCGGTTCACCCGGCGCAGCGCCTGGGTGGGGAACAGGCCCGCCGTCCAGCGCGGGTTGATCTCGGTCACCACCACCTCGCCCTCCGGGCCGATGAAGTAGTCGATGCCGAGGCAGTCGCCCACCTTGGTGCCGAAGCCGAACTGGCGGGCGTATTCGCCCACCTTCAGCAACTCGGCCCGCTGGGCGTCGCTCACCGGCGGCTCGGGATAGATGAAGTTGCCGATCCACAGCCCGTCGGCCACCAGGATGCGCCGGACGTTGTCCAGCTCCACCGACGTGTCGGTGACCAGCAGGTCGGCGGTCCACTCCACGTAGCGGTCGAGCGGCAGGCGCTCCTGCACCAGCACGAGGTCGGTGGGCCGGTGCTCCTTCAGGTACGCCTCCGCCTCGGCGATGCTGTTCACCGCCTTGACGTTGCGCGCGCCGGGCTGGCCGGTCATCTTCAGGATCACCTTGTTGCCGTGCCGCGCGAAGAAGTCCTCCACCGCCTTGTTGCCGGCCAGCGGCTGGGTGGCGATCATGGTGTCGGGCACCGGGATGCCGAAGGGCGGCGCGTTCTCGGCGAAATGGAACTTGGAGTTGAGCTTCAGCATCCGCTCGATGGCCGCCTGGTCCTGGTGGATCACCTGGTTGGAGCGGCTCATCATCAGGAAGGTGATCAGGTCCACGTCCCCGGGCAGCATGCCGGCCAGCGTCTCGTAATAGGTCTCGACCGGCGCGTAGAGGATGTGGTCGAGCGGCACCATCTCGGCGCCGGCCCGTGCCGCCAGCGCGTGGTGGCGGGCGAGGAAGCCGCGCCACGGCTCGCGCGAGAACGCGTCGAACAGGGCGACGTAGTCCTCCGGCTTGCTGATCGACAGCAGCGCCGACTGCAGCATGGCGAGCAGCTGGTTCTGCTCGTAATGGTCGGCCTTCTGCTTCTCGGTCAGCTCGTCCATGTCGAAATGCAGCGGCAGGTCGTCGGCGGCCATGGCGAAGAAGGTGGGCAGCGGCCGGTTGGGAAAGAACGAGCCGATCTGCACGCCGCGCCGCGCCGCGCCGCCCGCCTTGTCCGATGCGCCCGAAACTGTTGCCGTCGTGCCGTTCATGCGACCTCCCCAGATCGTCGTCGTCCCGCCGCGATCATTAGCGGTTTGGCATGCCGATGCAAAGGGAATCCCGGCGCGGCCCGCCGTTCAGGCAGCGCGGGCAGCCGGCTTCTGCGGCAGCTCCGCCACCAGCTCGCGGGCCAGCTCGGCGAGCATCCGGCGCACCTCCTCGTGGCTTTCCGGCGACCAGCGGGCGATCTGCTCGGCGAGCCGGGTGCGGTAGTCGGCGACGATGCGGTCGACCATGTCGCGGCCCGCCTCGGTGCAGGACCAGCCACCGTCGTCGGAACGGGAAAGCAGGCCGCGTTCCGCCAGCCGCCGGGCGATGCGGTCGCGCAGCTCCGGCGCGACCGACGGCGCGGCGCGGCCGGTGCCACCGGGCCGCCGCCAGAACTGGATCAGCAACCACATCTCGTCGGGCGCCAGCGGGATGCCGATCCGGTCGGCGGCCCGCTGGAAGATCGCCCACCGGTTGTCGCGGTGGCAGAGCCGGCCGACGATCGCCTCCAGCTCCTCCAGGGAGGTGGCGTCGTGGGGCACGGCGAAGCTCTCGCCGATGGTCTCGGAGCGGGCGGCGCCGCGCAGCGGCACCTCGCGCAGGAACCAGGTCAGCACGAAGGCGAAGGCGGCGATCACCGAGGCCGACAGGAAGAGCGGATGCAGCGCCGCCGTGAACGCGTCGAGGGAGGCGGGGCGCACCGTCGGCGGCAGCGCGGCGGTGGCGGCCGGGTCCACCGCGCTGGGCAGGTGTACGCCGGCGGGAAAGCGGCTGGCGAGGCCGCTGGTCAGCCCGGCGGCGAAGACGGCGCCGAACAGCGCGACGCCGACCGAGCCGCCGGTGGAGCGGAACATGGTGTTGCCCGACGTCGCCACCCCGAGGTTGCGGTAGTCGACGGCGTTCTGCACCGCCAGCACCAGCACCTGCATCACCATGCCGAGCCCCATGCCCAGCACCAGCATGTAGCCGGAGGCCGCCCAGGTGCTGCTTTCGGTCTTGAGCGTCGACAGCAGGCCGAGGCCCAGGGTGACCACCGCGGTGCCGACGATGGGGAACACCCGGTAGCGGCCGACCCGGGTGATGATCTGGCCGCTGGAGATCGAGGTGAGCAGCACGCCGCCCATCATCGGCGTCAGCTGCAGCCCGGCGGTTGACGGGCTGACGCCCTTCACCACCTGCAGGTAGATGGGCATGTAGGTGATCGAGCCGAACATGGCGAGGCCGACGATGAAGCCGACGGCGCAGGCGATGACGAAGGTGCGGTTGGCGAACAGCGGCAACGGCAGGATCGGCTCGGCCGCCCGCCGCTCCACCAGCAGGAAGCCGCCCAGCGCCAGCACGGTGACGGCGATGAGGCCGATCGTCTCCGGCGACGACCACGGCAGGGTGTGGCCGCCCAGGCTGGTGAACAGCACCAGGGCGGTGAGGCCGACGGCCAGCAGTGCCGCGCCCGGCACGTCGATCTTCGGATGCCGGCGCTCGGCCGGGTTGCGGAACGCCATGGCGATGACGATCCATGCGACCAGGCCCAGCGGCAGGTTGACGTAGAAGATCCAGCGCCAGCTCAGGTGCTCGACGAAGAAGCCGCCCACCAGCGGCCCGATCACCGTGGAGACGCCGAACACCGCGCCCACAAGGCCCTGGTAGCGGCCGCGCTCGCGGGGCGGGATGATGTCGCCGATCACCGCCATGGCGGTGACCATCAGCCCGCCGCCGCCCAGCCCCTGTAGCGCCCGGAAGACGATCAGCTCGCCCATGGAACCGGCGACGCCGCACAGCGCCGAGCCCAGCAGAAACAGCACGATCGCCGCCTGAAGCACGATCTTGCGGCCCAGCAGGTCGCCCAGCTTGCCGTAGAGCGGCGTGACGATGGTGGTGGCCAGCATGTAGGCGGTGACGATCCAGGAGAGGTGGGCGAGCGCGCCGAACTCGGCGACGATCCGTGGCAGCGCCGTGGAGACGATGGTCTGGTCGAGGGAGGCGAGCAGCATCACCAGGATGAGGGCGCCGAAAATCACCCGCACCGGCTGGTCCGGCGCGCCGGCGGCTTCTGCGCTTGTGGTTCGTCCGGACATGAGCCCTCCTGGCGTGTTCCGCCCGTTGCCGGCCCGTCGTTACCAGCCGGTAGGATATCCATGCGGTAAACAGACTCGGCGCGTCAATGTTCTCCGAACCGCCGACGGCGCCGATTGACAGGGCGGCGGCGCGGGAGGGATGCTGTCGCCCGCACGGGAAACCAGGGAGAGAGATGATGGGCCGCAAGACAGAAATCACTTCGGGCGACGGCTTCACGCTGGGCGCCTGGGTCGCCGAGCCGCAGGGCGCGCCCACGGGCGCCGTGGTGGTGCTCCAGGAGATCTTCGGCGGCAACAAGCACATCCGCGAGGTGACCGACGGCTATGCCGCCGACGGCTTCTACGCCATCGCGCCGCAGCTGTTCGACCGGGTGGAGCGGGACGTGGAGCTGGGCTACGGCCCCGACGACATGCAGGCCGGCATCGCCATCGCCATGCAGAAGCTGGACCGCGCCAAGGCGCTGGAGGACGTCCAGGCCGCCATCAACGATGCGGTCACCCACGGCAAGGTGGGCGTGGTCGGCTACTGCTTCGGCGGACTGCTGACCTGGCTGGCCGCCTGCGAGTTGAGGGGCGTCAGCGCCGCCTCGTCCTATTACGGCGGCGGCATCGGCAACGAGACGGGCCGGACGCCGAAATGCCCAGTGATCGCTCATTTCGGCGAGAAGGACGCCCATATCCCGATGGCCGACGTGGAGAAGCTGAAGGCCGCCCACCCGGACATGAGCGTCTTCGTCTATCCCGCCGACCACGGCTTCAACTGCGACCACCGCGCCAGCTACGACGCCGAGTCCGCCAAGCTGGCCAAGGCCCGCACGCTGGCGTTCTTCACCGAGAAGCTGGCCTAGGCTTCCACCGGAGCATCAGCCGGGCCGCGCGCGGCCCGGCCGGCAGGTATCCTGCCCTACTGCACCACCAGCACGGTGACCCGGCGGTTCTGCCTGTTGCCGCCGTCGATCTGCTGGTCCTCGCCGTAGGAGATGCTCGCCATCCGGTTGAGCGCCACGCCCTGCTCATTGAGGAACCGGCGCACCGCGTCGGCGCGCTCGTCGCCAAGCCGGTAGTTGTAGCGCTCCGGGCCGGTCTTGTCGGTGTGGCCCTGGATCTCGATGTAGTAGTTCTTGTTCTGCTGGATGAGCGAGCGCGCCATGTCGGAGAGCCGCGCCCTGGCGTCGTCGGGCAGCTTGGCGCTGTCGAAACGGAACGGCCCGACGTCTTCCGAATGCACCGTGGTGTAGGTGAACTTGCCCTCGGCCAGCTGCTGCGCCGCGTTGGCCCGGTCGAGCGCGTCGCGGGCCCGCTGGTCGATCTCGCCGGCGCGGGAATCGAGGGCGTTGAGCTGCTGCTGCTGGGCGTCGACCTGGGTCTGCACGTGGGCGACGTGCTCGTTGACGTAATCCTTGGTCGCGCAGCCCCCGAGCAGCGCGGCGCCGGCCACCATGCCGGTGAACAATCTTGCGTTGGGCATTTTCCACCCCTTTCTCGCTTCCGTTGGTACCACCAACAGGTCGGGGTGCTTTTCGGCCAAAATGGGGCTTCTTTGAGGTTTATGCCTCCAGGATCGTCAGGGCGACCGCGCCGCCGGGACCGACCCGGCGCCTTGAACCAGGACTCGCATGCGGGTAATCCTTTGATCCTGGTGAATGGTCACTGATTTGACCCACGGGGGAGCTTTCAGATAGTCACTCCTGCTTTGGATGAAGTCGTTTCGGCGTTCGGCAAGCGCACCGCCGCGAAGCTCTCGAACATCGCCATCAGCGGCGCGCCCGAAGACCAGTTGCGCGGCCCACTGGAAACGCTGATCCGCGACCTGGCCCTGATCGCCGGCCACATGGCCGGCACCGTCGACCTCGTGGGCGAGACGAGCCTCGCCGAGGACCGCATCCGGCCCGATTACGCGGTGGTCGTGCGCAACGCGCTGGTCGGCTTCATCGAGGTCAAGGCGCCGGGCAAGGGCGCGAACCCGAGAACCTTCAAGGACAGGCACGACAAGACCCAGTGGGAGCGGCTCAAATCGCTGCCCAACCTCATCTATACCGACGGCAACAGCTTTGGCCTGTGGCGGGACGGCGAGCGCGTCGGCGAGCTCATCAGGCTCGAAGGCGACGTGGAGACCTCCGGCGAGGACCTCGCCGCCCCCACCGGGCTGGTCGCGCTGATCGCCGATTTCCTGGGCTGGCAACCGCAATCGCCGAAAAACCCCAAGCGGCTGGCCGAAGTCAGCGCGCGGCTTTGCCGGCTGCTGCGCGAAGAGGTCGGTGAGCAATTGCGCAAGGGGAACGCCGGCCTCACCAGCCTCGCCCAGGACTGGCGCAAGCTGCTGTTCCCCGAGGCGAGCGACGACAGCTTCGCGGACGGCTATGCACAGGCGGTGACCTTCGGTCTGCTGATCGCCCGGGCGCGCGGAATCGCGCTGCAAGGCGGCATCGATCAGGCGGCCAACGCGCTGCGGAAATCCAGTTCGCTGATCGGCACGGCGCTGAAGATTTTGACCGACGACGTCGACAACCAGAAGGCCCTGGAAACCTCACTGAACACCATGAGGCGTGTGTTCGACGCGGTGGACTGGCCGACCCTGAGCAAGGGCGAGGCCGAAGCCTGGCTCTATTTCTACGAGCATTTTCTGGAGGTCTACGACAATTCGCTGCGCAAGCGCACCGGCTCCTACTACACGCCGCCGGAAGTGGTGAACGCCATGGTGCGGCTGGTGGACGAGGCATTGCGCGGGCCCCTCTTCAACCGGCCTCAGGGCCTGGCGGCCGACGACGTGACCATCGCCGATCCGGCCGCCGGCACCGGCACCTTCCTGCTGGGCGTGCTGCGCAAGATCGCGGGAACCGTGGCCGGGGACATCGGCCCCGGCGGCGTGCCGGGCGCCCTGGAGGACGCCGCGGACCGGCTGATCGGGTTCGAGCTGCAATTCGGGCCGTTCGCGGTGGCCCAGCTCCGGCTGCTGGCGGAGTATGGCGAACTGGCCGAGGAAGCGGGCGCGCAGGGCGAGCCGCCGGACCTGCGGCTGTTCATCACCGACACGCTGGGCAATCCCTTCGTCGAGGACGAATACATCCCCGCCATCCTGCAGCCGGTGGCGCAGTCGCGGCGGGAAGCCAACCAGATCAAGAAGACCGAGACGATCACGGTGGTGATCGGCAATCCGCCCTACAAGGAGAAGGCCGAAGGCCTCGGCGGCTGGATCGAACGCGGCTCGGCCGGGCGCGAAGCGCCCATGGAACGCTGGCGCCCGCCGGCCGGCTGGCATGTGGGCGCCCACGCCAAGCACCTGAAGAACCTCTACGTCTATTTCTGGCGCTGGGCGAGCCTGAAGGTGTTCGGCGCCGGGTGGGAAACCGCCACCGGCCTGCCCGACAGCGACGAGGAAGGCATCGTCTGCTTCATCACCGTCGCCGGGTTTCTCAACGGGCCGGGTTTCCAGAAGATGCGGGCCGACCTCAGGGCCAGTTGCTCGGACATCTGGGTAATCGACTGTTCGCCGGAAGGCCACCAGCCGGTAGTGGCGACGCGCATCTTCCAAGGCGTGCAGCAGCCTGTCTGCATCGTGCTGGCGGCGCGCCGCAAAAGCAAGGAAACCGCCGCTCCGGCGCGCGTTCACGTCCGGACGCTGCACGAAGGCCGGCGGGAGGAGAAGTTCTCGGAACTGGCGGCCATAACGCTCCATGACGCAGGCTGGAGTGAAGGTTCGAGCGACTGGCGCGGTTCCTTCCTAGCCGAGGCCGTCGGCCAATGGGCGACCTTCCCGCCCCTCAAAAGCCTGTTTCTCTACAACGGGTCGGGCGTCATGCCGGGACGAACCTGGGTGATCGCCCCTGACCGGGAGACGCTGACACTGCGGTGGCAGCGGTTGATCGAGGAAAAAAAGCCCGATGAGAAGGAACGGCTGTTCCATCCGCACCTGCGTGGCGGAAAGCCTGGAGACAAACATATCCGGAAGATTGTCCATTCCGATCTTCTGGAAGACTCTACCGCGACAAGGCCTATCATTGACGAGGACGCACCGATGCCCGAAGCAACTCGTTACGCTTTTCGCAGCTTCGATAATCAGTGGATCATCCCCGATGCCCGACTGATCAACCAACCCAACGCCAAGTTGTGGCAGGCATTTTCAAAGGAGCAAGTCTATCTGACCGCACCTGATGACCGAACGCCAGAAAATGGTCCCGCAATGACATTTGCTGGCATTCTGCCCGATCTCCATCACTACAATGGGCGGGGCGGCCGGGTTTTCCCTCTATGGGCCGACGCTGGCGCCAGCCATTCCAATCTTCCCGCCGCCGTTCTGGCCCATCTCGCCGACACCTATGGGCGCGCCGTCACCGGGCCGGACCTGATGGCCTATCTGGCGGCGGTCATGGCCCATCCGGCCTTCACCGCCCGCTTCGCCAAGGATTTGAGACAGCCGGGCCTGCGCGTGCCCGTGACGGCGGATGCCGGCCTGTTCGAGGAGGCCGTGGCGCTGGGCCGGGAAGTCATCTGGCTGCACACCTATGGCGAACGCTTCGACGACGCGTCGGCGGGACGGCCCCAGCAACCGCCGCGACTTGAGAAGGAAATGGCTCCCAAGATTCCCGTCGCCGGCGGCATCCCCGGCGCGCCCGAACCGCTGCCCGACGCCATCGACTACGATCCGGCGACAAGGCGGCTGTCGGTCGGCAAGGGGCACATCGACAACGTGATGCCGGAAGTCTGGGCCTACGAGGTGTCCGGCAAGCAGGTGGTCAGGCAGTGGTTCAGCTATCGCCGACGCGACCGGACGCGGCCCGTGATCGGCGACCGCCGGCCGCCGTCGCCGCTCGACACCATCCAGCCGGATCACTGGCTCAACCAATACACCACCGACCTGATGAACCTGCTGCACGTGCTGGGCCGCCTTGTCCTGCTGGAGCCGCGCCAGGCCGACCTGCTTGGGAAAATCCTCGACGGACCGCTGCTGTCCCTTGCCGACTTGGGCCTCGCGGCCGACAATGAGGGCGACCAGATGGAGGACGCCAGCGATGGCCCAGTTTGACATGTTCGCCGACCATGCGCCGGCGCCCGTCAGCACGGCGGGCGACCCGGAGCGGGTGCGGCGCAAGCTCGACGCCCTCCTCGCCGAAGCCCGCGCGGCCGGCGTCCACGGCCTGCCGCAGGCGCGCCGCCGCCTGATGGAAACGGTGGTGCCGCAGATGGCGCGCTGGCTGCCCGACGACGAGGCGGACCGCGTGAAGCAGGCTTTCCAGGAAGCCCTCGCCGTCTGAGCGTGGCGCGCCGGCGATGGCGCGGTCCGAAAAGCATCCCGACAAGCCCGCGGCGAACCGAGAATGACTCCGTTCAGGCCGGAACGCGGACGAAACAACTTGCGCCGGCCGCGCTCGGATGGGCTATCCTCGGGCGGATAGTCGGGGGAAGCCCATATTGACAATGCTTATCCGCCATCTGGTCGGACCGATATTGCTGGCCTGTGCCCTTGCACCCGCCTTCGGACAGGAAGGCGACCTTGCGCCCGCGACGGCGCCCCGCATGACGCCTTTCGAGCCCGCCCCGCCCTGCCGCTGCATGACGGTGCCGGCCCTGACCCCCGTTTCGGTGGAAATCGCAACGACGCTGGGCAGCAAGATCAGCAAGTCCGGAGACACTTTCCCGATCCGGCTGGCGGCGCCCATCGTGGTGAACGGCAAGCAGATCGTGGCGGCGGGCGCCGAAGGCATGGGCGAGGTCATCCACGCCAAGAAAGGAGCCGGATCGGGCGCGCCAGGAGAGCTGGTGCTTGCCGCCCGCTACGTCGAGGTGGACGGCCGGCGGCTCCGGCTGCGCAGCCTCCGCCTCGCGCCGGTGGGCCGCAGCGACATCGGCACAGTCAACGCCATCAATGTGGGCGGCGCAGCGGCGGGCGTGCCCATCGGAGTGATCGGCTTCTTCATCACCGGGGGCGAAACCACCGTTCCGGAGGGCACGGTGGCGGCCGCGAAGACCGCGGAGTCCTTCACCATCGACGAACCTGCGCCCGAGGGTGTGCTTCCGGGCGAGCCGGACAAGCCGGCCGAAGACCCGCCGCCTCCGGCGGAGGACTCCGCCGCGGAGGCCTCAGGCGAGACGCCGGCGCAACCGACGACCCAGACAACACAAGCAACCGACAACGAGGAGGAACGCCCATGAAACGCATCGGACTGGCTGCGATGGTCGCGGCCCTGACCATCGGCCTTGCCGTCGCCCCGGCATCGGCGCGCAAGAAGGACGACTCGGACGACAAGGCGGATGTCCCGATCGCGCTGCCGGCGCCACCCTCCGGCAAGGGCCAGATCGTCTTCTTCCGCTCCGGCGGCCTGGGCGGCGCCGCCGTCGCCTGCTCGGTCCACGAAAACGGCCCGAAGGTCAGCTCGCTGGGCGGCGGCCGGTACTTCATCATGGTGGCAGATCCGGGCCGGCACGAGTTCACCGTCAAGACCGAGGCGAAGGACGTGCTGGCGCTGGAGGTCGAGCCGGACGAGACCCAGTTCGCCAGCTGCACCATCAAGATGGGCATCCTGGTGGGGCGCCCCGACATCCGCCCGGCGACCGAGGAGGAATTCCGCAAGCACAAGCACCTGAAGCTGGTGGATGACGACGACATGGGTCCCGCCCCCGGCGCGCTCCGCTCCGACGAGGTTGCGGCGGCGCTGGCAGCCCAGGCCGCGACGACCGCTACCGCCGAAACGGACGAATCCGCGCCTGCGGCTGCTTCGGACGACACGGCGCCCGCCGCCGCTTCGGACGAGACGACGCCGGCGGCCGACGGGGCGCCCGTCGCAGAAGCCTCCGAGACAGAGGATCAGCCCGCCCCGGCGACCGACGGCCAGACCGGCGCTGTCGCAGACGGCGGAGAGAGGCCGGAAGCCGCCGTGCCGGCAGAGGAGGCCGCGAGCACCGCCGTGACGGCGCCCGACGTCGCCGTGCCCGCGCAAGAGGCAGCGCCGGAGGAAGCGACCGCAGGCCTCGAACCACAGGCAGCCGTCGGCGTGCCTCCGGTCGACCCGTCGCCGGTTGCCGCACCCGAGCAGGAGCCCGACGCCTCCGAGCAGCCGGCGCCGGCCGTCGCCCCGGATGAGGAAGCGCCTGCGGACTCGCCCGCCCAGTGAGCGCCTCTCGGAAGGGGCCGCCCGCCCGCTCAGAACCGCATGCGGCCGCCGCCGGTGATGGTGTGGTTGGAGAAGCGGCCGCCCATCTCGCCGGCGTAGTCGACGAAGAGCGAAATGCCCGAGTGAGGCGCCCGCCGCCTCAGAACCGCGTGGCGAGCTGGGTGTAGAAATAGAGGCTGTTGCCCTCGTCCGGCGCGCCCGGCGCGTCGTCGAGGAAGCGGCCATGGATGAGCCATGCGGCGCCGGCCTCGAAGGACACGGTCTTGGGGATCAGGTCGTAGCGCAGCCGCGCCTCCAGCTGGTGGCCCGCGAACCGCCCGGAACGGCCGGTTTCGTCCCGCAGCCCCGTCGCGGGCAGGGAGTCGCGCCGTTGCGCCAGCCAGAACGCCCGGTAGCCGACGAAGAGGTCGACGCCGGCCGCCGGCTTCAGCTCGACCCGTGCGCCTGGAGAGCTGATGTTCGCGCGGGCGATCGGCCCGTAGATTCCGGTCGGCCCGAAATCGAACCGCCGCGCGCCATAGAGCGGGTCGAAGCGGTTGTCTTCGCGGTCGTCGGGAGACCGGTCGCCGCTCGCGAGGTCGTATTGCAGGACGAGCCGGGGCTGCCAGCGTCCGGCCCAGCTCCGCCCCGCCTCGATATGCACGAAATAGGCCCGGTGCTTCAGATCCGTCACGTCCGAGGCGGCGCTGGATTCCCGGGACTTGCCTGTCTGGTACGCCGCCTCCAGCTGGACATCCCAGGCACCCGGCGCGGGGTCGACGTAGACCCGGAAACCCGGCGTATAGAGACGCCGGTCGCGGGTCGCCAGGTGCGGCCCGTCCCGCTCGTGCAGGCCGTAGACGAACAGCTCGCCGTTGAGCCCGCCGACCAGGTGCCGCCGCTCGACGAGCATTCCCCAGAACCGGACGCGGCCGTGCTGGTTGTCAAAGCGCACCGCGTCCCGCTCCAGCGCGGCGCGGGACGTCGGCAAGCGCTCCACCGGCAGCACGAAGAAGCCGCGGACCGACGTCCCGCCGCCGTCGGTCCAGCTGCCGTCGACCCCGGTGAACGCGTTGATGGTATTGCGGAACCGGTTGCGCGCCACCAGCCGGCGGTCGCCGGCGTCGATGGTGAGGCGTCCCGCTGTCAGCTCCAGGGTGTCGCCGTCGCGGAACACGTCGCTGAGGTGCAGCCCCATATAGGCCCGCAGCAGTTCGGCGGCGTCCACGTCGTCGGTCCCCAGCGGCGT
Organism: Alphaproteobacteria bacterium; assembly: GCA_016124315.1. Taxonomy (GTDB): domain Bacteria; phylum Pseudomonadota; class Alphaproteobacteria; order SMXS01; family SMXS01; genus RI-34. Next base: position 48,529 of record WGNW01000001.1, on the reverse strand, counting down.
GCCGGCGCCCTCCAGCTGGGTGCGGGCATCCTCGAACTCGGCGCCGACGACCAGCAGCGGCGACAAATGAGCCCGAACATCGAGCAGCAGACGCTCGGAAAGCAGGTCGTCCGAGCCGTGCGCCCCGGCCCGGAAGGGATGGTTCAGCGCTTCGTAGCGGACCCGGTAGGAGCCCGAAACCTCCAGCCACGCGGGGCTTCCGAGCGCCGGGCCCAGCCGCCACGGCTCCTGCGCCTCTGCCCGGGAGGTCGCACCCAGCAGCATCCCCGCCAGCAGCGCCCCCAGAATCCGGCATCCCGCCATCACCCTCATGTCTCGCCTCATCGCTATATTCACTCAGATATAGCGAACCTATGCAAGAGAGCGGCACCGCACAAGCGGAACCTGCACCGCCGGGCCATGCCCGCGCGCCAGGGCCCTATGGGTCGGAAGGATGGCTCAGGGAGGGCCCCGGAGATCGGCGACGATCCGTCCCACCTCGGCGAAGACCGCGTCGCGCTGGACGTCGGAGGCCCGCCACCCGGCATAATAGGCCGTGACCAGGAGCGGCGCGCCGGTGGGCGGCCACGCCGCGGCGATGTCGCCAGCGGCGGCATTGGGGCTGGTGCCGGTCTTGTCGCCGACCCGCCACGTGGCGGGCAGCCCGGCCCTCAGCCGCCTGTCACCCGTCTTGCACGCGACCATCCAGCCCTCCAGCCTGCGGCGGGAGTCCGCCGAAAGCGCGCCGCCGAACAGCACCGCCCGCAGGGTCTGCAGCATTGCCCTGGGGCTCGTGGTGTCGCGCGGATCGCCCGGCGCCGCCTCGTTGAGGTCCGGCTCGGTGCGGTCGAGCCGGGTCACCCGGTCGCCCAGGGAGCGGACATAGGCGGTGAGCGCCGGCGGGCCGCCGGAAACGGCGAGCAGCAGGTTGGCTGCCGTGTTGTCGCTGAGCGAGACGGCGGCCGCGCAGAGCGCCTCGACGGTCATGCCGCCCTCGCCGACCCCCGCCTGCGTCGCGGGCGACCAGGAGACGCGGCCGTCCCGGGTGACGAGGTCCGCCGCCGTGAAGGCGATGCGGCGCTGCAGCCGCTCCTCGCCCCGGTCGACCCGAGCGAGAATGTGAGCCGCCGCGAGGACCTTGAAGGTGCTGCACATGGGGAAGCGCTCGTCCGCGCGGTGCTCCAGCCCCTGGCCGCTGCCGAGGTCGAGCACGGCGACGCCCAGGCGGCCGCCGTGCCGGCGCTCGAGGCTCCGGAACCGCTCCGCGACGGCGACGCCGCTGCGCGTGTTCGTGCCCATGGCCGCCAGCGCCGGGGCCAGGAGCACGGCGGCCAACGCGCCGCGCCGGGTGATCGAATGGGTCATGGCAAACCTTTCGCCGTCATGCCGCCGCGCCAACTCCTGCATTTCGAGCACAAGACGCCGCCGGGCGCCAGACCCGCCGGGGCGCGACGAGACCCGGCCGGGCCCGGGAAATCGATCGGAACAACCCGGGAATCCGCGAGTTGCGAGACCGTACGGAAACAACCGTCATCACGAGGCTTGGAGAAACCAATGGACAGTCGCACTCATCTTCGCTCCGCTCTTCTGGCGGGAGGCATGCTGCTGCTGGGCGCCGCGCCGGCGCTCGCCGCCAAGCCGCTGCAGAAGCCTGACGAGAGCTGGGTCTCCCTCACCGGCACGATCAAGGCCGTCGCCGGCGACACCTTCGTACTGGACTACGGCCCCCACTCGGTCGTCGTCGACATGGACAAGGGCCGGCTCAATCACGGCCGGTGGATGAAGCCCGGCCAGACGGTCAACGTCTACGGCGTGATCGACAAGGGCTTCTTCAACAAGCCCGAGATCGACGCCACCAGGGTCTACAGCTACGACCGGAACGCCTACTACTATGGCGGCCTGCACCAGGTCACCGTCAAGGCCAGCTCCCTCGAGCCGACGCGCCTGTCGCCGCCGATCCAGCTGCCCGCCCCGACCGCCAAGAACGGCTCCAATGTGAGCGTGGCCGGACTGGTCACCCGGCTGGGGGACGACGACTTCTACCTGAGCACCAGCGCCGGCAGCTACGACGTCAAGGTAGGAAAGCTGGCGGACAATCCGCTGGACGACAAGGGCGCCCGAAAGGTCAGGCCGGGCGACTATGTCTACGTCACCGGACCGGTCGACGACGGCTTCTTCGTCGCGCACGAGATCAAGGCGCGCAACCTGGTCACCCTGGTCGACGTCTCCGACATCGCCAAGGCCCGCTGACCCGCCGGCGCGCACGCCGGCACGGTCCGAGGGCTCGGCCGGGCTACGCCTGTCGGGCCGCCGCGTGCCCTTCGCGGAACTGCACCTTGCGGGCCGCCGCAGCCAGCGCGAACGAGGCGAGCACGCACCAGCCGGCCATCCAGACCATCTGGGTGGGCAGTTCCACGCCCAAGTCCATCAGCGCCCCGGTGATGCCCGGCCCCAGCGCCGTGGACAGGACCATGGCCGAAACGGTGATCCCCCGGATGGCGCCCAGATTGGCGAGGCCGTAGACCTCCGGCCACAGCGCCCCCATCAGCGTCTGGGTGAAGCCGTTGCTGACGCCGAGCAGGAACATGAACAGGTAGATGCCCCAGACCGGCGTCACCAGGCCCACCGCCAGCGAGGCGACGGTGAGCGGCGCCAGGAAGAAGGGCAGCAGCCGCAGGGCGCCGAAGCGGTCGACCAGATGGCCGCAGACCAGGCCGAAGACCACAGTGGTGACCGCCATCACGGGAAAGGCCGCGGCGAAGACCAGCGGATCGTATCCCCGCAGCGCGATCAGGTAGCCCTGGTGGAAGAAGATGACCGTGCCGATGAACGGCGGCGCCAGCGTGCCCGTGAGCAGCAGATAGAGAATCGGATCGCGGATCACCTGGGAGCGCAGCCAGTCCCGCGCCGTCCGCGCGGCGCTCTTCGAGGCATGCTCGTGGGACTGGGGCACGCGCTCGACCCGGAGCAGCGCGAGCAGCAGCGGATAGCCTGCGAGCATCAACAGCGCCGCCGCCGACAGCCAGGTGCTGCGCCAACCGGCCGCCTCGCTGACCAGCACGAAGACCAGCGGCAGCACGCCATTGCCCGCCTGCAGGCCGATCACCACCAGCGACATGGCCCGCCCGCGGTTGGCGACGAACCAGCGTCCCGTCTCGGTGAAGGCGATCTCCGTCATCATGCCCTGGCCGAACAGCCGCAGCATGTAGAGCGAAACGGCGAGCACTACGACGTTGGGCGCGAAGGCGATCAGCACGCAGGCGACGGCGAGCAGCGGCATGGCGAAGCGCACGACCTTCCAGCCGGGCATGATGTCCAGCGTCCGCCCCAGCCAGGGCAGGCTGAGCGCGCTGCCCAGCGTGGCGACCATGTAGAGCCCGCCGAACTCGCCGCCGGACAGGTCGAAGGCCGCCCGCAGATGGTTGCCCGAGAGCCCGATGAAGAAGGTCTGCCCGAACGAGGAGAACATGGTGAGGAGAAATCCGCCGCCGATCCACCGGCCGTTGCGGCGGAGGAAACGGGACTGGTCGCGAAGATAGGTCAGCATGGCCCTGCTGTAGAAGACTATCCCCTGCAGGGAAAGGCTTCCGTGGGCGGGAGAGCCCTGCGGGCGGCGGGGCACACGGATGAAAAGGGTTGGTCAGCGGCGGACCGCCGACCTATACCTTCGCCAACCACAGGATCAGGACATGAAGGAAATCGACATGCGGGACGTTGTGATTTGCGAGCCCAGGCGCACGGCGGTCGGCGGGTTCGGCGGCGCGTTCAAGGCCGCGCCGGTCCATGACCTGGCGGCGACCGTCGTCAAGGACATCATGGGGCGCACGAAGCTGGACCCCGAACTGGTCGACGACCTGATCTTCGCCAACTGCTATCCGACCATGGAGGCGCCGGCGCTGGGCCGCGTCGTCGCGCTCGACGCCGGCCTGCCGATCACCACGGGCGGCTTGCAGATCGACCGCCGCTGCGGCTCCGGCCTGCAGGCGGTGCTCTACGCCATCATGCAGGTGGGCACCGGCGGCAGCGACGTGGTGATCGCCGGCGGTGCCGAATCCATGAGCCGCGCGCCGTTCTACACGGTGGAGTCCCGTTGGGGCGTGCAGGGCGCCGGCATCATGCTGGAGGACGCCCTCGCCCGCGGCCGGGTGACCGCCGGCGGCAAGAACCATCCCGTGCCAGGCGGCATGATCGAGACCGCCGAGAATTTGCGCCGCGACTACCAGATCAGCCGCGAAGCCCAGGACGAGCTGGCCGCCCGCTCCCACGCCCGGGCGACTGCGGCCATGGAGGACGGCCGCTTCGCGCAGGAGATCGTCCCGGTCATCGTGAAGGGCCGCAAGGAAGACGTGGTGGTGGAGAAGGACGAGCACGTCCGCCCCGGCACCAGCGTCGAGAAGCTGGCGACCCTGAAGCCGATCCGCGCCCGGCAGGATCCGGACGCGACGGTGACCGCCGGCAACGCCTCGGGCCAGAACGACGGCGCCGCGGCGTGCCTCGTCACCACCGCCGAGATCGCCGAGCGCGAGGGCCTCAAGCCCATGGCCCGGCTCAAGTCCTGGTCGGTGGCGGGCGTCGGTCCCGAGGTGATGGGCATCGGCCCGGTTCCCGCCACCCAGAAGGCGCTGGAACGGGCGGGCCTCGCGCTCAAGGACCTTGACCTGATCGAGCTCAACGAGGCGTTCGCCGCCCAGGTGCTGGCCTGCACCAAGGCGCTGGGGCTGACCGACGCCGACCACGAGCGCATCAACGTCAACGGCTCGGGCATCTCCATGGGCCATCCGGTGGGCGCCACGGGCGTGCGCATCCTGACCACCATGCTGATGGAGATGGAGCGCCGCGAGGCCCGCTACGGCCTGGAGACCATGTGCATCGGCGGCGGCCAGGGCCTGGCCGCGATCTTCGAGCGGATGTAGACGGGTTCGTGCGGCGGCGCCCAGGAAGACGCCGCCGGCCGGATATCTATTTCCAGGGGCCCTTGAACGTCCCCTTCTTCGCCTTCAGCGAGCCGCAGTCCAGGTCGAGGAAGGCGTAGTTCATGCCCGCCTTCATGTCGGCGACCTTCAGGTCGATGTCCTTGTCGCCGATGCAGCTCGACGTCGTCGAGAACCGGACGTGGTAGGCGCACCGCTTGTCCCAGGCGGCCCGGACGAACTGGTTGTCGTCCTTGTACATGTTGCGCTTGTAGGTGCGCTCGACCGCAGGGCAGTCAGTGTCGGCCAGCTGCTTGACGTTGACCTTGGTGACGGTGACGCTCGCCTCGGTGCCGACGAGGCCCTTGATGCAGTTCGGGTCGCCCTCGGGGGTGCAGAACTGCAACGATTCGGCGTGGGCCGTCGCGGCGCCCAGGGCGACGAAACACGCGAAGCCGGCCGCCGCGGCGGTCCAGCCCCGCGTCGAGGGCTGCTTTCGTGCGCATGCGCCGGTGCGCGTTCCCAAGTCGACTGTGGTCATCGCTTGCTCCTTCGAAGGGGACGGCCGCGGGCACCGCGCCGCTTGGCCTTACCCAGGTAAAGATAACAGAGACGAGCAGTCTGCGCCGATCAATGACCGATTCCATTACCTTGGCGGTAATGGGAACACCCCGGTCCGGACGAGACGCCCCGACCGCCGTCCATTACTTGGAGGGCCGGCCTGAATTCTTCGCCGAAAGCACGCCCCGGGCCGCCCGCCCGATCCCTCGACGAGAACCCCGCCGCCCGGCGGCATGCCGGCGTCGGGCGGGCCGGCCGCTGGACGGTCGCCCGGGCGCCCACCCTCGTGCGAAGCTGTTGCTCCGAAAAGCGGAACGGGAGCGGCACCATGCACTACGCGGACTTGGCGAAGGCGTTCGGCGCGTTCTTCGCGATCATGAACCCCTTCGTCAACCTGCCGATCTTCCTGGCGCTCACCGGCGACTGCACGGTGCCGCAGCAGCGGGTGCTGGCGCTCAAGATCACCGTCTTCTCCGCCGTCATGTGCGCCGTGATCCTGCTCGCCGGGCAGGCGATCATCGGCTTCTTCGGCATCACCGTGGACCAGTTCCGGGTGGCGGGCGGCGCCGTGCTGGCGCACATCGCCTGGTCCATGCTCAACGGCACCGGCATCTCCTCCCACCACGGCAGCGAGCGGGAGAAGGGCCACATGGGCGACCTGTCGGCGCTCGCCTTCTATCCCATCACCTTCCCGATGATCGTCGGACCCGGCACCATCGCCACGCTGATCATCTACGGCACCCGCGCCGGCGGCGCCGACGGCCTGCTGGCGGTGGCCGCGATCGTCGGCGCGATCCTGATCATGCTGTTCGTCGTGCTGTTCTTCGCCGCGCAGATCGGCAAGATATTGAGCGACACCATGCGGGTGATCACCACCCGGCTGATGGGGATGATCCTGCTGGCCATCTCGGTGGAGATGATCGTGGCGGGGCTGACGGCGCTCTTCCCCGGGCTGGCCAGGGCGGGCTGAGTGGCATCGCGGACGGACGCGCAACGGAAGAAAGGCAGCACATGGAGATACCGGACGACATCTTTACCGAACCGGACGACGTCGATCCGGACACGCTGGCCAACCTGGGGCCGCTGCGCCGCCTCGCCGGACTCTGGGAAGGGCGCCGCGGGGTCGACCTCAATCCCAAGGCGGACGGCCCGGAACGGCGCGAATACACCGAGCGCATCGAGATGCAGCCCATCGACCCGCAGACCAACGGGCCGCAGCTGCTCTACGGCCTGCGCTACCACGTCCACATCAACACGCCGGAGGAGGACACCACCTTCCACGACCAGATCGGCTACTGGCTGTGGGAGCCGGCCACCGGCCTCGTCCTCCAGACGCTGACCATCCCGCGCGGCCAGGTCGCCGTCGCCGCCGGGCACGCCGGGCCGGACGACGCCACGCTGGTGGTGGAGGCCCGGCGCGGCCGGACCGACTACGGCATCTGCTCGACCACCTTCCTGGAACTGGCCTTCCGCACCGACGCATACCGGCTGGAGATCACCTTCAACCCCGACGGGTCGTGGCGCTATGTCAGCGACACTACCCTGGCGGTGCGCGGCCAGACGGCGCCGTTCCTGCACCGCGACGAGAACACCCTGACGAAGATCGGCGAGCCCGAGCCCAACCCGTGGCAGCGGATCGTCATGGCTCGCGGCGGCCGGCCGGACCGGCAGGCATAGAGGAGGCGGCATGAGCGAGAGCGGCGCCCAGGAGGCGAAATCCCCTTCCCGGCTGATCGACGAACGGATCGCGGCGCTGGGCGACTGGCGGGGCGAGACGCTCGCCCGGCTGCGCGCCCTGATCCGGGAGGCCGATCCGGACGTGGTGGAGGACTGGAAATGGCGCGGCGTGCCCGTCTGGTACCACGACGGCATGATCTGCACCGGCGAGACCTACAAGGACAAGGTGAAGATGACCTTCGCCAAGGGCGCTTCCCTCGACGACCCGTCGGGCCTGTTCAACGCCAGCCTGGATGGCGGCACCAGGCGCGCCATCGATTTCCGCGAGGGCGAGGCGGTCGACGGCGAGGCGCTCAAGGCACTGGTGCGCGAGGCCGTCACGCTCAACGGATCCCGGCGTCGCGCCCGCTGAGGCCGCAGCCGGCCGGCATTGACCTGAAAAATATTCTCCAGGATACTTATTGAACGGTCGAAGGCGATCGGCGGCAGGGATGACTTCGTGGAGCCGGACCATGTATCCGTTCGAGCAAGCAAGCGGCTTCGTCAGGAACGCCTGGTATGTGGCGGCGCTGTCCGAGGAGGTGGGCGAGGCGCTGCTGGAGCGCCGCATCCTCGATGAGCCGATCCTGTTCTACCGCACCGAGGACGGCGAGGCGGTGGCGCTCTCGGCCACCTGCCCGCACCGCCGCATGCCGCTGGTGCTCGGCCGGCGCGTCGGCGACGCCGTGCAGTGCGCCTATCACGGCTTCACCTTCGACTCGCGGGGCGCCTGCGTGCGGGTGCCCACCCAGGCCCAGCCGGCCGGCCGCGCCGCGCTGCGCCGCTACCCGCTGGTCGAGCGCTGGAAGTGGCTGTGGATCTGGACCGGCGATCCGGAGTTGGCCGATCCCGACCTCATTCCCGACCACGCCGCCATGGGCATCGCCGAAGAATGGGCCAACCTGCCGCCGCTGCGCCTGCACGTGCCGGCCCGCTACCAGTTGCTGGTGGAGAACCTCCAGGATTTGAGTCACATCGGCTTCCTGCACGGCGACTATGTGGACGACGAGGCCTGGTTCCGCGAGCGGGTGCACGGGGCGCGCCGGCCGGAAGGCTTCGTCACCTACCGGGAGGGCCGATCGAACCCGCTGTCCGAGTTCAACGAATACCTGTTCCCCCACGCCGCACCGAAGGTGGACCAGGAGCTCCGCTCGGTGTTCGTGAGCCCGGCGCTCACCTACAGCGGGCCAATCGTCCGCAAGGCCCGCGAACTGGGCGGCGCGCCGGAATATTACGGCACGCTCTACGCGGTCCACGCCATCACGCCCGAGACCCCGCACTCGACCCACTATTTCGGCACCGACTGCCGTGACTTCCGGCAGGACGACGCGGCGCTCACCGAGACGCTCTACGAGATGGACAAGGTGGTGCGCCTGCAGGACGTCGAGGCGCTCGGCGCCATCGAGCAGCGGCTCGGCGACAGCGGGCTGCCGCCCGAGGTCTCGGTGCCGGCCGACATGCCGGCGCTCAGGGTGCGCAAGCTGGTGGAGGCGCTGCTGCTGCAGGAACGGCGGGCCGCCGCCAGCGCCGGCGAGCCGGAGGAGCGCGCCGCCGGCCGCAGGACGCTCAGGCCGCGCCCGGCTCGTCCGCGCTGAGACCCCAGCGCCAGCCCTTCAGGTCCTGCTGGAGCTCGGCGATGTGCGCCTCGACCGTGCGCCGCGCGGCGCCGCGGGTCACGGGCAGCAGGATGCGGCAGGCGTTGAGCAGGGAGAATGCGCGCAGCTCGTCGCCGTCGATGATGCCGGCCGCCCACCAGTTCTCCAGCGCGATATGGTCGACGAGCAGGTTGCGGGCGATGAAGTCCACGTCGACGGCCGGGTCCCACTCTTCCGCTGCCGCGATCTCCAGCAGGCAGCCCTTGTGCAGTTCGCGGAACACGCGCACCACGTCGAACTGGCTCAGATGGGACAGCAGGACCGGCTCCAGCGCCCGCTGCAGCAGCGGCTCCTGCATCACCGCCTCTGCCGTCCTGGCGAGGATCGCGAGCAGCCGCTCGACGCCCCGCCCGGTCAGCGCCGCCTCGATCCTGGTGAACACCTCCGACACCCGCTGATCGACACAGGCCGCCAGCAGCGCCTCCTTGCTGCCGTAGATGTCGTAGAGCGTCTTCTTGGCGACGCCGCTGGTGGCCGCGAGGTCGTCCATGGTGACGGCCTCGTAGCCCTTGGCGACGATCAGGCGGCGCGTCTCCATCAGGATGCGGTCGCGCCGTGCCTGCTGCCGCGGCGTGCGCGGCTTGTCCGGGTCCCGCACCCTGCGCCTGATCGCCTGTTCCGCGCCCAACGGCCCGCTCCTTCCGGTTCATGTCCTGTATAGCCCGGCTGCGGCGGAGATCAATCCGCAGGCGCGCCATTACAGACTGCGTAATAGACAGGCCGATGCCTTTCCGGGACGATTCTCCGAGGTATCCTGGCACGACTCCGTTGTCCGCCGGATGACCGAAGCCAAACGACGGAAAGGCGGGAACATGATCTCGAATCCGAAACCCACTCTGGTTATCGCCACGACCCTCGTCTTCGCGGCGATCGGCGTCGCGCGCGCCGACTACGAATACGACGGCGCGCTGGCGGCGATGATGGTGAAGGGCGTCGACGACCAGCCGGTCTGCGACCTGTCCGACCTGCCCTGCTCCCAGGACGGCAACAAGTGCAACATCAAGTTCAACAACGAGTCGGGCAAGGCCGGCGGGTCCGGCGGCGGCTCCGACCACAACCAGCTTTCATCGTCGGGCGACGTCTCCATCACCGCGCGCGACGCATCGGGCAACAAGGTCGGCAACTCGCTGCGGTTCGGCGACGGCCAATCCAAATCCCTCAACCTCTCCAAGGACGCCAAGGCCAGCTTCAAGACCATCAAGGTCAAGATCAACAGCACCGGGCTGGACAAGTTCACTTCCCCCAAATACGCCACGCTGATCTGCTCGCAGGTGCGCGAGGTGCTGAAGGGGCGGGCGGTCTGCAACGTGTTCGCCGCCGTCCGCTACGGGGCCGCGGGCGTCAATGCCTGGCACTACACCGCCTACTCCTGCAACGGCGGCAAGGTGAAGAGCCTGAAGCCCGACAAGCTCAGCCAGGGCTCGTGACCGTGCGAGACGAACACCAGCCCGACGCCGGGAAGCGCGGGCGCAACCAAGAAGGAGCCGTGACATGAGCCGCTTGCCGATCCGCCAGACGCTGCTGGCCGCCGCCGGCGCCGTCCTGCTGCTGCCGCTGCCGGCGCAGGCGACGAAGTGCTACGTCAACGCCATCGTCGTGAACAACAACTCGGTCGATCCGCTCTACAAGGTGTCGGTGAAGGTCGCCGGTGCCGAGGAGTACCCGGCGGGCGGCACCGTCGGCACCAGCAGCACCAACAAGGAGAAGACCATCGACCTGACGAGCGTCCTGCCCGACACCGCGCAGGAGAACGAGGTGTTCGTCAAGTTCCAGAACTTCAAGGGCAAGCAGTTCAACTGCAAGGCCAACGACTGGCTGCTGGTCTACAACAAGGCCGAGGGCAAGCCGTGGCGGATCAACATCAACGACTCCCTGCAATGCAAGAACGCCAACACCTCGCAGGACGAGTGCGTGTCGCCGCCGAAGCCGCAATAGGTTCGGCGCGCGTTCCGCAACCTCGTCGGTCGTTTCGCGGCTGGCAATCGTCCCGCGTTCGGCTAACGTTTCGGAAGCCTCGGTCCATCATCGTCTCGCCGACGCCCTGCAATGGAGGAACAAAGTGAACCGCACCGCCATCCTCTCCGTGTTCCTGGGCCTGACGGCCCTCGCCTTTCCCGCCCACGCCACCAGCCGCGTGACCATCGCCAACGGCTGGAACAACCCGGTCGACGTCGCGGTGTTCGACGGCAAGGAGCGGGCCTGTCAGCTGCGCGACGCCAACAGCAAGGGTACCGTCGCCGCGGGCGCATCGGCCTCCTTCAGCTGCAAGGGCGTGGGCACGGACCGCTGCCGTGTCACGATCCTGGTGCCGGACAAGAACAACCGGTACTGCAAGGAGCTTTACAAAAACTGCAAGGACAAGGCCGTCAACGTCGACGACGGCGGCACGGTCACGCTCTCCGGCACGGGCGCCACGCCCACATGCGCGGTCGGCGCCCCCTAGAGCAAACGGCACGGCGGGACGCGGCAGCCGACCGATCCGGACAATCCTCCGAGCGATGACGGGCCGAGAGGCCGGCGGTTCAACCGCGCGGCCCGACTCCTATTCCTTCATCAGGGGCGGAAAGATGTCGCCGAATTCCTCGGTGCTGTTGGTGCGGGGGAACGGCTCGTCGGGAACCTCGACGCCGAGGAACGAGCACAGCGGCCCCCAGCCCTCGGCCACGTCGAACACCAGCAGCCGTTCCGCCGGGATGGCGTCCTTCACGGCGGCGACGTGGTCGTTGAACACCGCGACGGCGTGGTCGCGGTCGGAGAACCGGCCGCCGAAGGTGTCGCCCAGGATCTTCTTCATCATGCCGGCGCGGTTCTCGTCGGGCGGCGCCTCGGCGGCCCGCCGCATCATCTCGTCGGAGAAGATGGTATTCCGGGTGCTCTCGAACCACCGGTCCGGATCGCGCACGCTCAGGATCACCCTGGCGGCGGGATAGGCGGCCGACAGCTCCCTCCAGTAGGAGCAGCCCGGCCAGTCGACCGTCGCCCTGTAGCCGGCGAACACCTGGTCCCAGTCGACGGGCTCGCCATAGGCGGCCTGCTTCCAGTAGGCGGCGAAGTGCGGGCTCCTGAACACCTCCATCATGTGATAGCAGGGCCCGAAGCCGATCCTCTCGAGCGCCAGCTTCAGGGACAGCGTGCCCGTGCGCCCGAACCCCGCGCCGATGACGTCCAGTGCCATTTGGATTTCCCCCTTTGTCAATCCCGCGCCGCGAGGATACCCGAAATTGCGCGGCTGGCGAGCGCGACGGGGCGGTCGCCGGCCAGCAACGGCCCTCCGTCCGCACCGTCCAGGGCCGAGGCGCGGGCGCCCCGGATGGACGGCGCATCCGTCCGGCTCCTTCCGCTCAGACCGGCTGGATGAGGGCTTTATAGCTGTCGGCGGGCGGATGGCCGACGAACGTCTTGCCCAGCTGTTCGTAGTGCCGGTACGAGATCAGCGCATGATTCGCCGCCTGCTGCGCGTCGCGCAACTGGCGCTCGAGCGGGCTGTCCATCCGGCAGCCGGTCGTGGCCGCCGTGTTGTTGATCATGCTGACGACTTCCCGGCAGGTCTGGGCGGCATGCGCGCACGCCAGCAGCGCCGGCCAGAAGTACTCCCAGTCCGGCACCAGCCGCCCGCCCTTCGCCGGAAGCGGCCCGAGGTGGGTCTCCAGCCGGTCCTGCGTGTCCATGACGAAGGCGCGCACGGCCATCAGCTTCGCCTTCGCTTCGCCGATCCTGTACTGGACGACGGGCTGGTCCTTGAGCGTCGTGCTGAGGCCCCAGGGCACTTTCCCCATGGCAAGGTCGACGAAGTTGTCGATGGCGCCGGTGCAAACCCCGAGCGCCACCGCCGCCTTGTTGTAGATGGCGTGCGTCGGGTTGCGGTAGGTCGGGTTGTCCCACAGCTCGCTGGGCGCCAGCGACCGGGCCGGAAGCAGATGTTCCGGCGGCACGTAGCAGTCGGCCATGCGCACGTCGTGGCTGCCGGAGCCGCGCATGCCGGAGGTGTCCCAGGTATCGACGATCTCGAACTCGCCCTTCGGGATCATGAAGGACGCCGCGGCGGGCTCGCCCGTCGCCTCGTCGACGCACTGGGCGGCCATGAGATAGTTCCAGGTGGCGTTCGGCGCGCCGCTGGCAAAACTGCCCTGGTAGTTCAGCCGCCATCCGTCGCCGTCCCGGCGGCAGCGGCGCCCGGGATTGGGTCCGTTGGGCGGGCCGAGCCCCGAGCAGACGAGGGCATACCAGTCGTCGAATATCTTGGTCGCCAGCGCTGGTCCCATCTGGCGGATGACCAGGGCATTGATCTCCGAGGAGATCTGCACGCACCAGCCGACCGACCCGTCGATGGCGGAAACCGCCTCGACGATCTCGATCTGCTCGCGGGCCCGGAGGTTCTCGCCCCCGAGTTCCGGCGGCAAGGCGTAGCGATAGAGCCCGATATCCGCCATCTCCCTGGAGGCCCACGCCGGCAGGTGCCGAAGCTGCTGCGCCTCGTCCCCCGCCGCGACCAGGGACTCCCGGATGGACGCGATGCGCTCCAGCATGGGCGTCCCGGAGATCCTTTCCTGGCGTTCGATGATGTCTGCTCTGACCATGTCGGTGGTGCCTCCCCGTTAAAGTGACGACGCGTAAGCGGAACCTTGGACGTTTGGCTCCCACGGGCACAAGATCGCAATTTGATGACTTGGCCCGACAAAGCCGCCAGAAGAGGCGTGTGCCTCCTCCTCCTGCAGCTTGGGGTGCGAGCACCGCAGTCCGGAAGGACGCAGGTGCCGAACGCGCATGCACCCGTCGCCCGATCGACGGTGCGGCCGGACAAGCCTATGTCGCGGACGGTTGGTGGAGTTCCTGCCCCGCAGCCCCACTCACCAGCGATAGGTCGCCTGCAGCGTGACCAGGCGGGGCTTGCCCAAATAGCCGACCAGGTCGCCCGCGGCCGCCAAGCTCTTGTCGCCTATCTGGTTGACATAGAACTGGTTGGCGCAGTTGCTGCAAATCACGGCGAACTCCCACGGACCACCGGGTTCATAAAGTCTTGCCGAGATGTTGAGCAGCGCGTAGGCGGGGATCGCGGTACCGGGTTCGCCATTGTTGGGACGGCCCTGTTGATACCATATGACGTCGCCGGTCAGCGAAGCGCTCCAACGATCCGTAATGGGCCTGTCATAGGTGAATCCGCCTGACAGGGAAAGCGGCGGCCCGCCATAGGTTTGGCCCGACAGGCTCTGTACACCGCCGACGCACCCTTGAGCCGGGGTCTGCCCCGCCCAGCAGGCGGCGCCCTCGAAGGTGCCGAATTTCAGGTAACTGTAGACCACTGCCGCCCGAAGCTGCAGTTCCTCCGACGCCTGAAGAACCAGACTCGCCTCGACGCCCTTTGCCGACGAATTGGCCGCATTCTCAGTGATGAAGCTGACCGTCGTCGAGTCGTACGCCACGACCTGCAAATTCTTGTATCGATAATCGAAGACATCGAAATCCGCCGTCAGCATGTCGAAGAAGTGACCTTTGATGCCGCCTTCGAAGCCTCTTACCGTGGAGCCGTTGAACGTCAGCTGGCTTTCGACGACGGATTGCGGCGTCGAATTGTTGAATTGAGCTCCAAACGTGCCTGGATTGGATATGCCGGCCGCCTGGAAGCCGGTCTTGTAGGCTGCGTAGACCAGCATGTCAGGCATGGGATGCCAGGACACCGTGACGCTGGGCGAGGTATTGTGGAAGCTCGTGGTGGGACGAGCGACGGTCCCGGTCGGCGCAAAGACGACGCCGGGTCCAAAGACAAAATCGAGACGGTTGAACAATTGCTCGCCAATCGAATGGCGCTTGTCTTCCGTATAGCGGACGGCCCCTTCCACCTCGAGATTGCTCAGGATTTTCCACGTCAACGTACCGAAGATTGACCAACTCTCGATCCAGTTGTCCCAATGCTGGTGGTATGTCAGGTAGGTCCCGACGTAGGCGGGCGGAACGCCGGCCAGGGCCGGCGCAGGCCCCAGCGGAAAAATCTGCACTGGCGCGTCCAGTGAGCGGAAGCTCTTTTCGTAAAATGCACCGACCATGAAGTTGACCGGGAAGTCAAAATGTGACCTCGCACGAAACTCTTCGGAGAAGCTGTGCCCGCTCTCTCCTTGCAGCGACTGCACGACACCGTAGGAACTGCTGTCATAATACGTATATTCGTTCTGCTTCTCATCCCAATAACCCGTGACGGATGTCAGCGTGACGTCCCCTATCTTGTAGTTCATGTTGAGCGTCGTGAGCACATTCCTCGTGTATTGGTAGTAGCTGTCGGGATTTCCGCCGTTGAATGCCGCATCGGCCTTCGACACCGCGGTCGGCGGCAGCAGGGAATAGTCGATGAATCGGTGTGTGCTCGACGGCGCGCAACTTTCGTTCGGGTCCGGTATGAAGCTGAAGAGCGCGTTGAGATAGGTCGGACCGTTCGGCCCGGCGCCGCATGCATAGAGGGACAGCGGCTGAATGTCGTCTTGATGCGAATAGGACGCGAAGACCTTGAGAGTCGCGTCAAAATTATCGCTCGGCGTGAACACGAAGGTCGCTCGGCCCACGTACTGATGTTGTTTCGGATACTTTCCGTAGGAGGGTCCGGCTGAAGGGCCGCCTTGCGACGCCAGTCCAGGCGGGTTGGGGATCACCGGCTGGCCCTCGTTCCGTATGTAGCCGCCCTGCATGAACTCGCCCCGCCCGGCGATGCGGAACTTGAACTTGTCGCTCACCGGAATCGACACGCCGAACTCGACGACGGGATCCTCGCTGCGGATTTCGTATCCGACCCGGGCAAATCCTTCGAACGTATCGCCGGGACTTTTGCTGGTCACCGCGATCACGCCTGCAGGGCTGTTCTTGCCGAAGTACTGCGTCTGCGGCCCTTTGAGCACTTCGACGTCGGCGAGATCAAAGAAGCCGACATCAATGATATGGCCACGGGTAAAGGAGAACCCGTCCATGACGAAGGCGACCGGTTGTTCGGCACCATAATCTCCGGCCAGGTTCCCGACGCCGCGAATGCTCATGTTGCCGCCCGCATTGCCGCCGCCACCCGGGTTGATCTTGACGCCGGGAAGCTGGCTGTTGAGATCCGTCAGAGAGACGGTGTTGTATCGGGCGAGTTGCACCTCTCCAAGAGCAGCGAGCGGGACCGGCGTATCAATGGCACGTTCTTCTTCCTTGCGCGCCGACGTGACGAAAACCGTCTCTACGCCACCTTTCGACTCGGTCGTCTTCGGTTGTGGATTGAGATCATCGCCTTGGCTCGATTGTCCACCTTGAGCCAACGCCGGTGTGGCAACCACCGGGGCCAATAACAGGCTAGCTGCGAGTGCGATGCCAACTGCAACGAGCCGCTTTGCGCGAGCGAAACCGGCAAGGTAGCAAACCATCCTCCCCTCCCCGTTTGACAGACGCGAAGACTCGGCCATCCCCACGGCCGAAAGAAGTCGCGATAGCGCCGTTCGTGTATAGGGCCAGAACCGCTTCCCGACCCCACCAGAACTCGAGCCATTTTAGCTTAATAAAATCATGTGCATGAACATCGATTCCGCAGGCTTACGATACATTTTTATTGCCTGAATATTAATTATGCGCAGCATACCAATTTATGCCGCCTCCCGCCCTACCCGTAGCTGGCGGCGATGCTGTCGAGCGGCGATTTCTGGATACCGTGGCTCGGAATCGGGTAGCGCAGGCCGTTCTTCGACAGCGCCGCCAGTCCCTCGACCGCCCCCGGCAGGAAGCTCGGCGGCAGCGCCATGAGCAGTTCGTCGTCCTGGACGCCGCCGAACTTGCGCTCGGCGTAGCACGGGATGGAGAGCGACGGCTCCCCGGTCGCCAGCGCGCGCCCCCAGGAATCGGCGCAGGCGCTCTCGCCGACGCAGGAGAACGTGTACTTCCTGTAGTTCCGCCACTGCAGGCCGTTGATGAAGGTGATCATCTGGCCCGGCGTGCCGTAGATCAGGCAGATGTCCGGATTGTCCAGCCGTCCCGAGGTCAGCGGCGACACGGCGAGGGCCTCGTAGTCGCCGTAGGAGGCGCAGTCCATCGCCCGCTGGTGGGCGGCGCTGTCGGGCAGCGACCCGTACCACACCCCGTTCATCCGCTCGCCGCTCAGCCAGTCCTCGTCGCGCGGATGCAGGCCGACCACGGCGCCGCACTGGGCGCCCATCAGATTGTCCATGGTGATGCCGATCGTCCAGCCGATCCAGCGGGCCTGGCCCACCACCTGGTCGGTCGCCAGCTTCTCGGCGGGATCGGGCCGCCTGATCCGGGGAACCCGCTCCATCTCCGCGACCGTCCGGAACCGCTTCATGCCGATGGGCATCGCCTTCAGCTTCAGGTACCGGTTGAGCCCGTCGACCAGGCCCGCGAAGTCGTACTCGGTCTCGTCGCCCCAGCAGTTGCTCGTCGTCATCTCCATCCCCTTTCCCGGTGCCGCGGCCGCCGGCGCATCGGGCGCCCCGCCACCCCACTATGCAACCCGGCCCGCAGCCGCCCAAGGCATAAACGGCGCCAACGCGCGGACGGGGGGAACCTTCGGGCTAACCGTTACAAGTCCTGTGGACCTACCCCCTCCCGAAATCCCAGAACCGTGGCGTCGTCTTCTGCCAAACGGGAGGTGATCATGGATCAGGCGGCCGGGTTGGTCCACGGCGCCCGCTCCGGGACTTGACGCCTTATCGGCCCGTGAGGCACTCAAATACCGAGGCCTCCATTCCAGGCCGGAAAGTCGAGGAACGGCAGATGGCCGACAAGCACACGCCCTTTCCCGCATACGTGCAGAAGCTTGCGCTGGCGCGCCAGAAGTTTCGCTGCGCCAGTTGCGGCACGCGAATCCTGGGCATCGGGAAAAGCGGGGCGCAAGGCCACACGTTCGGCGAGGGCGCAGAGGGCCATCACGTCATCCCCCACAAGATGGGCGGGCCGATCACGCTGGAGAATTGCGTGGTGCTGTGCCGATCCTGCCACCTGAGCGCCCACCAAGGCGGCCTGTGGGCCGACACCTGCATCTACCGTGACGTTGTTTCACTGCCCATGCCGCAACAGATTGCAAGGATCGCCGCGCTCTACCCGCACTATTCCGGCTGAGGTACGCTGCCTCCCGGCGGTCCGAAGAAGGGAATCACGGCAAACCGAAAGAGCGCTTCGCCTCCCCCTGTTTGCTTTACGGGAGCGCGGGTTTCCGGCCGGTCGTCCCGATTGCGGTTTGCGGTGCCCGCCCATAGCATGGGCTTCGGTTCGGGAAACGAGGAGAGGTCGGTCCATGGGAAGGGTGCAGGACAAGGTGTGTCTGGTCACGGGCGGCGGCTCGGGCCTGGGGCGGGCGGACGCGCTGGCGCTGGCGCGCGAGGGCGCGCGGGTCGTCATCACCGACATCAACCGGGAGGGCGGCGAGGAAACCGCGCACCAGGCGGGCGGCAATGCCGTCTTCATCGCGCACGACGTCGCCGAGCGCGACCAGTGGGAGCGGGTGATCGCGCAGACGCTCGAGCATTTCGGCGAGCTCAACGTCGTGGTCAACAATGCCGGCATGGTGCGCCCCGGCAATGTGGAGACGTGCAGCTGGGAGGACTACCGCGTGCACCAGCGCATCCACATGGACGGCACCTATCTGGGCCTCAAATACGGCATCGAGACCATCAAGCGGAACGGCCGGCCGGGCTCGATCATCAACATGGCCTCGACCACGGCGCTCATGGGCTACAAGGACGTCTTCGCCTATGCCGCCTGCAAGGGCGCGGTGCGCTCGATGACCAACGCGGCGGCGATCCACTGCCAGCAGGAGCGCTACAACATCCGCGTCAACTGCCTGCTGCCCGGGGTGATCGTCACGCCGCTGGTGCTGGGGCTGCGCGAGCAGACCGCGGGCACCGGCGAAGCCGAGCAGATCCAGGAGGCGGCGGGCGAGGCGAAGCCGGGCCCGGGCCTCGGCGAGCCGATGGACGTGGGCAACACGGTGCTGTTCCTCGCCTCGGACGAATCCAAGTTCATCAACGGCGCCGAGCTGCGCATCGACAACGCCGCCTGCGTCAACCCGGCGCCGCTTTAGGGGGGATTAAGTTACGGGGACAGTTTGCCTAATGGCCTGACAGCAATGATGAATTCTCACCAAGGGATTTCGGGCGAATTGCGAAAAATTAGTAAGCTGTCCCCGTAATTCCAAGTGGCACGGAGGAACGTTTGATCCTGGCCACCAACAACAAATGACCCAGCTTCAAACCCAGATCGACCGCTTGAAAAAGCTACTTGGCGGCCCGTGAGGAATTTGAGAATGGCTTACACCAATGTGAAAGATGTTCTCTCACGAGTGCAGCAAGTCACCGAATATTTGGGAATTCAGTTGGTTGATCCAAATCAGCACGGAATATTCGGGGATACACCACTTCACGTAGCGGCGGGTTGGGGCGAAGTTGATGCAGTGCGGCTTTTATTGGATGCCGGGGCTATGGTCGACAGTCGAGGAGAGCGCAATGACACGCCCCTATACAGCGCCGTTTCATCAGGAAACCTTGATGTCGTGCGTCTGCTCGTCGATAGAGGCGCATCAACAAAAGTAACGAACGATGATGGGGACAGCCCGCTCGATTCTGCAAGATGGCTCAAAAAGGAAGAGATTGCAGAGTTTCTCAGGACCCTGACATGATTGGGGATTACGTTGGATAGGGTATTGGCCAGTGAGCTCATGCGAGCGATAAGCGGCGTCAACACCGACTTGAATAACACAGCAGAGATAGTCGAGAGGATCATCGATCCGGCTGAAAAACGACGCTATCGAGCCGCTATTTCTGAGCTTATGGCCGACGTCTATATCAAATTTATGACCCCGATTATCGATGAGCACAAAGATTTAGATCCGGACAAATCTCACCCATAACGCTCCGGTTTTTTGTCGTCTCTTGCTGCGCTTTTTTCTCTGTTTTTGGCGTGATCTGTGTTGTAAATCTTCCTCCTGGCGCGTGATTTTTGCATCGGAATCGGCAGTGATTTTGCGTGCTGCGGCGCGTGTTTTGTGAGTGTGTCGGGTAGAGATGAGCATAGATGGGCGGGTTTGGGGGGTAGCGCCATTTTTGGAGGGCAAGATATAAGGACTTGCACCATGCTGGTGCTAATACCGACCTGCGTTGATCATGACCCACGGGCCCATGTGCGGCGCCCGATGGTCATGATGTGCCAAGGCTGGTCGACGAGCTTGTTCCAAGCTTCGCAGCAGTGGTCGACGATGTTGGTGGAGGAAGCGAAGACATGGTTGGAGAGCCAGTTGTCGCGCATGAACTGCCAGATGTTCTCGACCGGGTTCAACTCGGGAGATTTTGCCGGCAGGGCGATGATGCTGATGTTGCCGGGCACGACGAGCTTTCCCGTCATGTGCCATCCGGCCTGATCCATCAGCACAACCGCGTGAGCGCCGGGGGCGACGGCGAGCGATATCTCGGTCAAGTGCAGCGACATGGTTTCGGTATTGCAGAAGGGCAGGACCAGCCCGGCGGCCTTGCCCTGTTCCGGACAGATCGCGCCGAAGATGTAGGCCGATTTCGTCCGCTGGTCTTTCGCCGCCGATGGCCGTGTCCCACGCCGCGCCCAGCGCCGTGTGATCCTGTTCTTCTGACCGACGCGCGCTTCGTCCTGGAACCATATCTCTATGGGCGTCCCCTTCGGGAGGGTTGCTCCGACCTTTGCCAACTCGGCGGCGAAGCCCCCTTTTTGAAGGCCTCCATGGCAAGCTCGTTCCGGGCATGATGGCGAGGCCGCGCCGTGAGCTTGACGTAGCCCAGCTTCTTCAGCTCCCGGCCCACGGTCGTTTCATCGAGTGACACCGCGAATTCGTCGTGCAGCCACTGCACCAGGTCGATCAGTCGCCAGCGCACAACCCCATGGATCGCCGGGATCGGGCCGCTTTTCGAGCCGTCAAGTGCCGCCGTACCCGGGTAGTGGGTCAGTTTGAAATGCGCCACGGTGGGCTTACACCCGCAACGGCTTTCGAGTTTTATAACCGTCGTTCTGCGTCGTGTTTTCCGATCCGCCACTGCATCAACCTGCCCTAGGCAACGACATTCGACATCGCCGAGCTGCGGCAGGTCGAGCGCAGTCGAGCATTTTGGGCGGGCTCTGCGTTCCGTTCGATAGAGCGGCAGAAAAATGTTGCGCCGCACACTAAACATGACATCATTCTGAAACGGTTCGACGCAGAACCGTTCTCCCGATCAGAGCGCAACGACGCGCACCAGCCGGCAACGCCGCCGCCAGCACAGTTCCGTGTGTCTGGCCTGGCGCCGATCCGCGTGCGCGCGTCCGTTGTGAGGACCTTGCGCACTTCTTCGATCATCCAGAACGGAGTGCATGATGAAAAAGCAGCTTCTGTCCGCCTTCCTGCTTTCTGTCTTCCCGCTGAGCACCGCCAGCGCCGGAGAACTCGGCGACGCACTTGCGGCCACCAAGCCCATCCTGGACGCGAGGCTGCGCTACGAGACCGTCAGCCAGCCAATTTTCACCCGGGACGCCGAGGCCCTGACGCTGCGGCTGCGCGCCGGCTTCGAGACCGGCAAGGCGTGGAACACCAGCTTCCTGACCGACTTCGAGTGGGTCGAGAGCCTGACGGGCCGCTACAACAGCACGACCAACGGCCACACCGCCTATCCGGTGGTCGCCGATCCGCAGGTTGTGGAACTCAATCGCCTGCAGCTTCAGAACACCAGCCTGCCGGACACCACCATCACCCTGGGCCGACAGCGAATCAACCTGGACGACCAGCGCTTCGTCGGCAATGTGGGCTGGCGCCAGAACGAGCAGACCTTCGACGCCCTGCGCATGGTCAACAAGTCGTTACCCGGCCTGACCGTCGACCTGACCTATCTCATTCGGGTCAATCGGGTTTTCGGCCGTGAATCGCCCCAGGGGAGGTTTCGGGGCGATACGTTCCTGGTCAACGCCGCCTACGATTTCGGCCTCGGCACCCTGACGGCGTTCGGCTATTGGATCGACGTGGATGCACCGTTCTCCGGCAACGCCTCGCGCACCATCGGCGCCCGCTTCGCCGGCAAGGCGCCGCTGGGCGCGGTCACCCTGGCCTACGCCCTGTCGGTCGCCAACCAGACCGGCTACAAGGCCAATCCCGCCGACTACGACGTGATGTACTACCTGGTGGAAGCCAGCGCGAGCTATGCGGGCTTCATGGCCGGCGGCGGCTGGGAATCGCTGGGCGGCAACGGCACCAAGGGCTTCTCGACGCCGCTCGCCACCCTCCACAAGTTCGAGGGCTGGGCCGACGTGTTCCTGACCACGCCGCCCGACGGCGTGGTCGATACCTACGTGAAGGCCGGCTACGCCATCAAGAATGTCGGGCCGTTCGACAAGGTCGGGCTGACGGCGTTCCACCACTGGTTCGAGGCGGAGCGGGGGAGCGCCGACTACGGCCACGAGTTCGACGTCAGCCTGAGCGCGGCATGGAAGAACCTGGAGTTCACCGTGAAGTACGCCGACTATCAGGCGCGCAGCTTCGCTGTCGACACGCAGAAGCTGTGGTTCCAGCTCGACTACAAGCTGTGACGGCGCCACGGCTTGCGCGACCGCCGGCGGCGCTCTAGGATGTTGCGGCGCAACATGAAAGGTCCGGGCCGCCCCCCGCCGTGAACGATACCAAGCTGAATATCGTGGTGATCGACGAAAACCCGGTGCGCGCCGCCATCCTGGAGGACGGACTGCGCGACGCCGGCTATACCAGGGTCACGCGCATCGGCGAAATGGGCAACCTGCTCAGACGCCTCGCCGATCTGGATCCGGACGTGATGCTGATCGACCTGGAAAATCCCAGCCGCGACGTGCTCGAGCAGATGTTCCAGGTGTCGCGCATCGTCCGGCGCCCCGTCGCCATGTTCGTCGACCAGTCGGACGGCACCATGATCCAGGCCGCGGTGGACGCGGGCGTCAGCGCCTACATCGTGGGCGGGCTGCAGAAGGACCGGGTGCGGCCCATCCTCGACATGACGATCAGCCGCTTCAACGCGTTCTCCCGCCTTCAGGGCGAACTGGACGAGGCCCGCGGCAAGCTGGCCGAACGCAAGGTCATCGAGCGGGCGAAGGGAATCCTGATGAAGCAGCGGGGCATGAACGAGGAGGATGCCTACCGGCTGCTGCGCGAGACCGCGATGACGCAGAAGAAGAAGCTGGCCGACATCGCCGAGGGCGTGGTCATGGCGGCCAGGCTGCTGGGCAGTTAGGATTTCCATGAAGGACATGCAGGCGAGCGATTGGGACGCGGCGGAGTCGCTCCGCGGAGGCGACGAGCCGGGCGATCTCCGCACCGTCCGTGCCGGCTTCATCCCGCTGGTGGACTGCGCACCGCTGATCGTCGCCGCCGAGAAGGGCTTCGACCGGCGGGAAGGACTGCGCCTCGAACTGGTGCGCGAGACCTCGTGGGCCAACATCCGCGACCGGGTCAACCTGGGGCACCTGGACTGCGCCCAGATGCTCGCCGGCATGCCCATCGCCAGCAGCCTTGGCGTCGGGCACATCACGGTGCCCACCATCGCGCCGTTCCTCCTGGGCCTGAACGGCAACGCCGTCACCGTTTCGCTTGCCCTCTTCCAGGGCATGCTGGCGGCCGACGCCGGTTCCGCGCCGCTCGACCCCGCCGTGCAGGGCGCGGCGCTGCGGGCGGTCGTCGAGGAGCGCAGGAGACTGGGCGCGCGGCCGCTCACATTCGGCATGGTCTTCCCGTTCTCCTGCCACAATTACGAGCTCCGCTACTGGATGGCGGCGGCCGGCATCGATCCCGACCGCGACGTCCGGCTGGTGGTGATCCCGCCGCCCCTGATGGTCGAGAGCCTCGAGGCCGGGCACATCGACGGCTTCTGCGTGGGCGAGCCCTGGAACAGCCTGGCGGTGGACGCGGGCATCGGCCGGATCGTCGTGACCAAGTCGGCGCTCTGGAACATGGGCGTGGAAAAGGTGCTGGGAGTCCGTGCCGACTGGGCCGAGGAGAACCGGCCGGTCCTGGAGGCGCTCGTGCGCGTGCTCTACCGGGCGGCCCACTGGGCGGACGACCCGGCGAACCGGGCCGAACTGGCGGACCTGCTCGCGCGGCCGGGCTATCTGGGGGTCGACGCCGGCCTGATCCTGCGCCCGCTTTCCGGTGACCTGATCCTTCAGGCCGGCGAGCCGCCGACCCATGTCGAGGATTTCCTGGTGTTCAACCGCCAGGCAGCCAACTTCCCGTGGGTTTCCCAAGCGGTGTGGATCTACACCCAGATGGTCCGGTGGGGGCAGGTGGAGGCCTCTCCCGAGGCCGAGCAGGCCGCCCGGCGCTGCTTCCGCCCGGACATCTACCGTGCCGCGGTCCGCGACGCCGGGCTGGGCGCCTCGCTGCCCAGCATGAACGCCAAGGTCGAGGGCGCGCTGGCCGGCCGCACGGCGGTCGGCTCCGCAGACGGCCGGCTGACCCTGGGGCCCGACCGCTTCTTCGACGGCCTGGTGTTCGACCCGGACGACACGGCCGGCTATCTGGACCGTCTTGCAATCCGCACATGAACGGTACCCGCCGGCGCGAGAATTTGCATGTTGCACTGCGGCGCAGATTTGATCATTCTGTAATCACCGATTCGGCATAGTCTAAAAATTAGGCAATCCGATCGGGGCGGGACTGCTCCCCGCCCGGCCTTGACGGCCGAAAGGAAGCGCTTCGGCCGTTGGCACGGAGCTTGCTTCCAAGGAATCAGGCGCCAATGGCGGCGCCGGTTCACCGAGACGTCGCCCAACGGCGGGCACATCACGCAGCAACGTCGCTGACCTGTCTCCGGGATCACCCGGAGCAATCGGGTCCGCGGCGTTTTTTTGTGCCGGTCGTCCGGGAACGGACGGAGCCCGGCGGCCACGAGAAGCGAACGAGGAGTAGACGGTTTCATGAAGTTTCCCCGCCACATCCTGTCCCGCGCCGCGACCATGGCGCGCACCGTGCTGGCCGGCGCCGCCCTGGCTGCCGCGCTGAGCACCGGCGCCGCCGCCAAGCCGCTGCTCGTGGAGAAGCCCGAGCTGACCTTCGGCTTCATCAAGCTGACCGACATGGCCCCGCTCGCCGTCGCCTACGAGCTCCACTACTTCGAGGACGAAGGCCTGTACGTGAAGCTGGAACCCCAGGCCAACTGGAAGGTGCTGCTGGACCGCGTCATCGACGGCGAGCTGGACGGCGCGCACATGCTGGCCGGCCAGCCGCTCGGCGCCACTATCGGCTACGGCACCAAGGGCGACGTCATCACCGCCTTCTCCATGGACCTCAACGGCAACGGCATCACCGTGTCGAACGAGGTCTGGAAGATGATGAAGCAGCACGTCCCGATGGGCCCGGACGGCAAGCCGGTGCATCCCATCAAGGCCGACGCGCTGAAGCCGGTCATCGAGGCGTTCAAGCAGTCGGGCAAGCGGTTCAAGATGGGCATGGTCTTCCCCGTGTCCACCCACAACTATGAGCTGCGCTACTGGCTGGCCGCCGGCGGCATCAATCCGGGCTACTACGCGCCCAACGACATCAGCGGCCAGATCCAGGCGGACGCCTTCCTCTCCGTCACGCCGCCGCCGCAGATGCCGGCCACGCTGGAGGCCGGTACCATCAACGGCTACTGCGTCGGCGAGCCCTGGAACCAGCAGGCCGTGATCAAGGGCATCGGCGTGCCGGTCGTCACCGACTACGAGATCTGGAAGAACAATCCGGAGAAGGTGTTCGGCGTCACCCGCGAATGGGCGGAAAAGTATCCCAACACGCACCTGGCCGTGATCAAGGCGCTGATCCGCGCGGCCATCTGGCTGGACGAGCACGACAACGCCAATCGCAAGCAGGCGGTCGCCATGCTGGCGAAGCCCGAATATGTGGGCGCCGACGCCAAGGTGATCGCCAACTCCATGACCGGCACCTTCGAATACGAGAAGGGCGACAAGCGCGCGGTCCCGGACTTCAACGTCTTCTTCCGCTACTACGCCACCTATCCCTACTACTCGGATGCCATCTGGTACCTGACCCAGATGCGGCGCTGGGGTCAGATCGCCGAAGCGAAGCCCGACAAGTGGTACCTCGAGACCGCCAAGAAGGTCTACCGGCCCGACATCTACATGAAGGCCGCCAAGCTGCTGATCGAGGAAGGCAAGGCGAAGAAGGAGGACTTCCCCTGGGGCACCGACGGCTTCAAGCCGCCCCAGAAGGAGTTCATCGACGGCATCGTCTACGACGGCCGCAAGCCCAATGCGTATCTGGACAAATTCCCCATCGGCCTGAAGGACGACCAGCGGGTCGCCGGCGGCAAGGTCGTCTCCAAGTGAGCACGGCGCAGGAGAGCATCATGAGCACCACATTCGCCCCCTCGACCGTTCCGGAAGGCAATGTTCCTCCGGCACGGCTCCCCGTCCGCGAACGGCTGCACGGCCTCATCAACCGGGCCGACGGTTTCCTCGGCGTCCTGGGCCTGGGCTGGCTGACGCCGCTGGCCCGCCTGGCCGCCGGCGACAGTCCGCGCCACCAGGTGAAGGAACTCTGGCGCCAGCTCGGGGTGCCGCTCGCCGCCATCGTGGTGTTCCTGCTGGCCTGGAGCGCCCTCGCCCCCAAGGTGGAGACCAGCCTGGGCACCATTCCCGGGCCGGTGGAGGTCTGGCATCAGGCGGGCGCCCTCTGGCAGGCCCACAAGGATGAGCGGGCCGAGGAGGCCGCCTTCTACGAGCGCCAGCGGGAACGCAACGCCGCCCTCAAGGCCGCCTATCCCGGCACCAGGATCACGATCCACGACTACACCGGCAAGTCCACCTACATCGACCAGATCTGGACCAGCCTGCAGACGGTGTTCATGGGCTTCCTGCTGGCGACGGTGATCGCCGTGCCGCTCGGCATCGCCTCGGGCCTGTCGCGCACGGTGAATGCCGCCATCAACCCCATCGTCCAGATCTTCAAGCCGGTCTCGCCGCTGGCATGGCTGCCCATCGTCACCATGGTGGTCAGCGCCCTCTACGTCTCCGAAGACCCGATGTTCTCGAAATCCTTCGTCAACTCGGCCATCACCGTCACCCTGTGCTCGCTGTGGCCGACGCTCATCAACACCGCGCTCGGCGTGGCCTCCATCGACAAGGACCTGCTCAACGTGGGGCGGGTGCTGCAGCTCTCGTGGACCAGGAAGGTCTTCAAGCTGGTGCTGCCGTCGTCGCTGCCGCTGATCTTCACGGGGCTGCGCCTGTCGCTGGGAGTCGGCTGGATGGTGCTGATCGCGGCCGAGATGCTGGCCCAGAACCCGGGCCTGGGGAAGTTCGTCTGGGACGAGTTCCAGAACGGCTCCTCGGAGTCTCTGGCGCGCATCATGGTGGCCGTGTTCACCATCGGCATCATCGGCTTCCTGCTGGACCGCGTCATGCTGGCCCTGCAGTCCGCCGTCACCTTCTCCGGCACGCGCTAGGGAGACGGTCGATGGCACTCTTGAAACTCGAAAACGTCTGCAAGGGCTACGGCAGCGGCGACGAGCGCACCGAAGTTCTGCGCGACATCGACCTGGAGATCGAGGAGGGCGAGTTCGTCGCCATCGTCGGCTTCTCCGGCTCGGGCAAGACCACGCTGATCTCGGCCATCGCCGGGCTGTCGGCGCCCGATTCCGGCCGCATCCTGCTCAGGGACAGGGAGGTCGCCGCGCCGGGGCCCGACCGGGGCGTCGTCTTCCAGAGCTATTCGCTGATGCCCTGGCTGACGGTGCGCGGCAACATCGCGCTGGCGGTCGACAGCGTCTTCCGCAAGGAAAGCCGCGCCCAGCGGGCGGCACGCACGCGGCGCTACATCGACCTGGTCGGCCTGTCCCATGCCGCCGACCGGCGCCCCGCCGAGCTGTCGGGCGGCATGCGCCAGCGGGTCGCGGTCGCCCGGGCGCTCGCCATGAGCCCCGAGATCCTGCTGCTCGACGAGCCGCTGTCCGCGCTCGACGCGTTGACGCGCGCGAAGCTCCAGGACGAGATCGAGCGCATCTGGTCGCAGGACAGGCGCACGGTTGTGCTGATCACCAACGACGTGGACGAGGCGATCCTGCTCGCCGACCGGATCATCCCGCTGACGCCCGGCCCGGGCGCCACGCTGGGGCCGGAATTCAGGGTCGACCTGCCGCGCCCGCGCGACCGACACGCCATGAACGACAGCGCCCGCTTCAAGAAGCTGCGCGCCGGTGTCACCGAATATCTGATGGGCGTGGCGGCGAAGCGGGAGCAACGGTCCGACAATACCATCATCCTGCCGTCGGTGATTCCGGCCAACCAGGCGCCGCCGGCGGCCTACCGCGAGGCGGCCACCAGCCCGGTCGAGCGGCGCTATGTGGAGTTCGGCGCAGTCTCCAAGATCTATCCCACGCCCAAGGGGCCGCTCACCGTCGTCGACGGCTTCGACCTGAAGATGCACAAGGGCGAGTTCGTCTCGCTCATCGGGCATTCCGGGTGCGGCAAGTCCACGGTGCTGTCCATGATCGCCGGCCTCACCGACATTTCAGCCGGCGGCATCGTGCTGGATGGTCAGGAGGTGACGGCGGCGGGCCCCGACCGCGCCGTGGTGTTCCAGTCGCCCTCGCTGTTCCCGTGGCTCACCGCCCGCGAGAACGTGGCGCTGGGCGTCGACAGGGTCTACCCGCACGCCTCCCGCGCCGAGAAGGCCGACATCGTCGCCTACTACCTGGCGCGCGTCGGTCTCGCCGACGCCATGGACCGCCGGGCCGAGGACCTGTCCAACGGCATGAAGCAGCGGGTGGGCATCGCCCGGGCCTTCGCGCTGAGCCCCAAGCTGCTGCTGCTGGACGAGCCGTTCGGCATGCTGGACTCGCTGACCCGCTGGGAACTGCAGGAAGTGCTCATGGAAGTATGGGCGCGCACCAAGGTCACCGCCATCTGCGTCACCCACGACGTGGACGAGGCGATCCTGCTGGCCGACCGGGTGGTGATGATGACCAACGGACCGAACGCCCGCATCGGCAACGTCATGAAGGTGGACATCCCGCGGCCGCGTACCCGGACCGCGCTGCTTCAGCACCCGGACTACTACGCCTACCGGGAGGAGCTTCTCACTTTCCTCGAGGAATACGAGGGCGGCGCACGCCCCGGCAACGGCAACCCGATCAAGGAGAAGGCAGCATGACCACGCCCAGGAACCTGGTCGTCATCGGCAACGGCATGGCCGGCATGCGGACCGTCGACGAACTGCTGAAGCTCGACGGCGGTCGCGACTGCCGCATCACCGTGTTCGGCGCCGAGCCCCATGTGAACTACAACCGCATCATGCTTTCGAGCGTCCTGGCCGGCGACAAGAGCGTCGACGACATCGTCATCAACTCCCAGGAATGGTACGACGCCAACGGCATCTGCCTGAACAAGGGCGATCCGGTCATCGCCATCGACCGCGAGAACCGGCTCGTCACCGCCGCGAGCGGCGTGCAGGTGCCCTACGACCAGCTGCTGATCGCCACGGGCTCCAAGCCGCTGGCGCCGCCGATTCCGGGGCTCGAGCTTCCCGGCGTGTGCGCCTTCCGCGACATCGCCGACGTGGACAAGATGCTCGAAGCCGCCCGCACCCGGAAGCGCGCCGTGGTGATCGGCGGCGGCCTGCTGGGCCTTGAAGCGGCCTGGGGGCTGAAGCAGCGCGGCATGTCGGTGGCCCTGGTGCACCTGATGCCGACGCTGATGGAGCGCCAGCTCGACGTCGCCGCCGGCCAGTTGCTGCAGCGGGACCTGGACCGCCGGGGCATCGCCTTCTTCACCGACGGGCAGACCGAGGAGATCGTCGGCACCGAGCGCGCCGAGGGCGTGCGGCTGGCCGACGGCCGGTTCGTGCCCGCCGACCTGGTGGTGCTCGCCATCGGCATCCGGCCCAACATTGATCTCGCCCGCGCCGCCGACCTGGAGGTCAACCGCGGCATCGTCGTCACCGACGACATGCGCACCAGCGACCCGGATATCTTCGCGGTGGGCGAATGCGTCGAGCACCGCGGCCAGGTCTTCGGCCTGGTCGCCCCGCTGTGGGACCAGGCGAAGGCCTGCGCCGCCCGGCTCGCCGGCGACGAGACCGCGCTGTTCACGCCGCAGGCGCTGTCGACCAGCCTCAAGATCACCGGGGTCGACGTGTTCTCCGCCGGCGCCCTGATGGCGGCGGACGAGGGCGACGACGAAATCACCCTGCGAGACGACGGCAAGGGCATCTACAAGAAGATCGTGCTGCGCGACGGCAGGCTGGTGGGCGCCGTGCTCTACGGCGACGTCGCCGACGGCCAGTGGTACCTGAAGCTGATGCGCGAGCGGGAGGACGTCAGCGCGCTGCGCGAACGGCTGGTGTTCGGGCGCGCGTTCGCCGAAGCGGGCCCCGGCGCGCCGGCTGCGACCGACTATGCGGCCATGCCCGACAGCGAGCAGATCTGCGGCTGCAACGGCGTCTCCAAGGGCAACATCGTCGGCGCCATCCGGGACAAGGGACTGACCACCCTCCCGGAGGTGCGCGCCCACACCAAGGCGTCGGCGTCCTGCGGCCAGTGCACCTGCGTGGTCGAGGACCTGCTGGTGTTCGCCGCCGGGGCGGACGCCAGGCCGGCGAAGAAGACGCTGTGCGACTGCACCGACGCGGACCATGACGAGATCCGCCAGGCCATTCTCGCCCAGGACCTCAGGACCATGGAGGAGGTGCGGACAGCCTTCGCATGGAAGAAGCCGGAAGGCTGCCACAAGTGCCGGCCGGCTCTGAACTACTACCTGCTGTGCGCCTGGCCGGGCGAATACCACGACGACTCCCGGTCGCGCTTCGTCAACGAGCGGGTGCACGCCAACATCCAGAAGGACGGCACCTATTCGGTCGTGCCGCGCATGTGGGGCGGCCTCACCACGCCCGCCGAACTGCATGCCATCGCCTCGGTGGCGGAGAAGTTCGACATCCCCACGGTCAAGGTGACGGGCGGCCAGCGCATCGATCTGCTGGGCGTGCGCAAGGAGGACCTGCCCGCCGTCTGGGGTGATCTCAACAGCGCCGGGCTGGTGTCGGGCCATGCCTACGCCAAGGGGTTGCGGACGGTGAAGACCTGTGTCGGCAGCGAATGGTGCCGTTTCGGCACCCAGGATTCGACCGGCCTGGGCGTGAAGCTGGAGAAGATGTGCTGGGGCTCCTGGACGCCGCACAAGGTGAAGCTCGCCGTCTCGGGCTGCCCGCGCAACTGCGCCGAGGCCAGCATCAAGGACCTGGGCGTGATCTGCGTGGAGGCCGGCTACGACATCCTGGTGGGCGGCAATGGCGGCGTCGAGGTGCGCGTCACCGACCACCTAGTCCGGGTCTCCAGCGAGGAGGAGGTGCTGGAATACACCGGGGCCTACATGCAGCTCTACCGCGAGGAGGCGCACTATCTGGAGCGCACCGCGCCGTGGATCGCGCGGGTCGGCCTCGATTACGTGAAACGGCGGCTGGTCGACGATCCCGAGGGCCGCGCGGCGCTGCATGGCCGGTTCCTCCACTCCCAGTCGTTCATGCAGCACGATCCGTGGGCCGAACGGGCAAGGGGCGCCGACGCCCACGAATTCGCCCGGCTGCCGGCCCTCGCGGAGGCATGACCATGTCCTATCAGTGGAAGAACATCGGCCCGCTGGCCAACATCCCCGCCCAGGGCGCAAGGCGCCTCTGCTTCGGACACCAGGGCCATCCCGTCGCCGTCTTCCGGACCGGCGCGGACGAGATCTTCGCCGTGGTGGACGAATGTCCCCACCGCCAGGGTCCGCTGTCCGAGGGGATCGTCTCGGGGCGCACCGTGAGCTGCCCGCTGCACAACTGGGTGATCGATCTGGCGGCAGGCGAGGCGCTGGCGCCCGACATCGGCAGGACGCGGGCCCTGCCGGTGCGCATCGTCTCCGGCGAAATCCATGTCGGCCTGCCGCTGGCCGGCGAGAGGGCGGCATGACGCCGCTCCGCACCACATGCCCCTATTGCGGCGTCGGGTGCGGCGTATCCATCGTCGACGGGCGGCCCCAGGGCGACATCGATCACCCTGCCAATGCCGGCCGGCTCTGTTCCAAGGGTGCCGCACTCGGGGAGACGCTCGACCTGCCCGGCCGGCTTCTTCGGCCCGTGGTGCACGGCCGCGAGACCGGCTGGGACGAGGCCCTGGACGTCATCGCCGCCGCGTTCACCCGCATCCGCGAGACGGCTGGGCCGGACGCCATCGCCCTCTACGTCTCCGGACAGTTCCTGACCGAGGACTATTACGTCGCCAACAAGCTGATGAAGGGGTTCATCGGCTCGACCAACATCGACACCAATTCGCGATTGTGCATGTCCTCCTCGGTCGCAGGGCACGTAAGGGCGTTCGGCGAGGACGTGGTCCCGGGCTGCTACGAAGACCTGGACGAGGCCGATCTGGCCGTGCTGGTCGGCAGCAACATGGCGTGGTGCCATCCGGTGCTCCACCAGCGGCTGATGGCGGCACGCGATGCGCGCGGCACCCAGATCGTCGCCATCGATCCCCGCCGCACCGCCACCGCCACCGCCGCGGACCTGCATCTGCCGGTCAAGCCCGGCGCGGACGTGGCGCTGTTCAGCGGCCTGCTCGTGCATCTCGCGGATACCGGACAGGTCGACCGCGACTGGATCGATGCGCATGTATCGGGCTTCGACGAGGCCCTGGCCGCGGCGCAGCGTATCGCGCCGGACCTGGCGGCCGTAGCCGCCTCGACGGACCTGCCGAGCAAGGACATCGAGGCGTTCTACCACCTGTTCGCCCGGACCCGGCGTTCCGTGACGCTCTACTCCCAGGGCGTCAACCAGTCGGTGGCGGGCGCCGACAAGGTGAACGCGATCCTCAACTGCCATCTCGCCACGGCGCGCATCGGGCGGCCCGGCATGGGACCCTTCTCCCTGACCGGGCAGCCCAACGCCATGGGCGGTCGCGAGGTCGGCGGTCTGGCGAACCAGCTTGCGGCGCACATGTCGTTCACGTCCGAGGACACCGAAAGGGTCGGGCGGTTCTGGAACGCGCCCCGCATGGCGACCCGCCCCGGCTACACCGCCGTCGACCTGTTTCGCGCGGTGGAAGACGGCAGGGTGCAGGCGGTCTGGATCGCCGCCACCAATCCGGCGGTCAGCATGCCCGATGCCGGCCGCGTCCGGGAGGCGCTCGCCCGCTGCCCGCTCGTCATCGTCTCGGACGCCTGGCCCACCGACACGACGGAGTTCGCCGACGTGATCCTGCCCGCCGCGAGCTGGGCCGAGAAGGACGGCACCGTCACCAACTCCGAACGCCGCATCTCCCGCCAGCGCGCCTTCCGGCCCGCCCCAGGCGAGGCCAAGCCCGACTGGTGGATGTTCGCCGAGGTCGCGCGGCGCATGGGCTGGGCCGGCCAGTTCGCCTATGACGGTCCCGCCGACATCTTCCGCGAGCACGCCGCGCTTTCGGCGTTCGAGAACGACGGCAGCCGCCTCTTTGACATCGGCGGGCTGGCCGATCTCGACGCGCGCGGGTATGCGTGCCTGGAACCGATCCGGTGGCCCTGCCGGCGCGACGGCTTCTCCGCCTCGGCGCGGCTGTTCGCCGGCGGCACCTTCCCGACCGCCGACGGCCGGGGGCGCATGGTACCGCTCGCATCGGCATCGCCTGGCCAGCAGAAGGGGCGTTCCCTGACCCTCAACACCGGGCGGGTGAGGGACCAGTGGCACACCATGACCCGGACAGGCCTGGTACCGCGCCTCATGGCCCACACGCCGGGTCCCTCGCTGACCATCTGCCCGGCGGATGCCGAGGCCCGCGGGATCGTCGATGGCGGCCTGGTGCGGATCGAAAGCGAACAGGGGAGCGTCGTGCTGCGCGCGGTCGTCGATGATGGTCTCCGGCCGGGCGACGTATTCGCGCCTATGCACTGGTCGGACCAGTTCTGTTCGTCCGGACCGGTCGACCGGCTGGTCCATCCGTTGACGGACCCCGTCTCCGGCCAGCCGGACCTCAAGGGAACCGGCGTCGAGGTGTACGCAGAAGCCGAAGCCTGGCGGGGTCTGCTGGTGCGCCGTCACGGATCGGCGCCCACCTTGCAGGACGGCGTCTACTGGTCCTGCTCGCCGATTGACGGCGGCCGGCGCTGGGAGCTGTCCGGGACGGCACCGCTGCCCGAAGCGGCCGACATCGCCGCATTGGCGCGGCGTTTGATGGGCTTGCCGGACGAGGCTGAGCTGGCGTCCTATACAGATACTCGGAAATCGGTCTTCCGATTCGCCGGCCTGTTGGAGGGAACGCTGGACGCATGCCTTTTTATCGCCGTGCCCGGAACCCCGCCTCCCGATACCGCCAGAGCCGAGCGCCTGCTGGGGCAGGAGGTGGACGGTCCTGCGCGGCTGTCGCTGCTGGCGGGGCTGGAGGGAGCGGCTCGCCCAGCGGGCAAGACCGTGTGTTCATGCTTCTCCGTCGGAGAGGCGGAGATATTGGAGGTCGCGACGGCCCGGGGAATTCGCACCACCGCCCAGCTCGGCGATGCTCTAGGTGCCGGCACCAACTGCGGCTCCTGCCTGCCTGAACTCCGCAAGCTCCTGGGGAATTGTGCGGGATCCCGGCCGGAGGCGGCATGATCGCGAGGAGCCGCCTCGCCGGCCTGAGCATTCTGGTGCCCGAGACACGGGAAATCGACCTCTTCGTGGCCATGCTGGAGGCGGAAGGCGCTGCCTTGCTGCGATGCCCGCTGGTTCGTATTCTCGACGTGGAAGATACGGGCTCCGTCGAAGCATGGGTTGACCGCCTTGCGGCTGGCGAGTTTCAAGACGTCGTGTGGCTGACGGGCGAAGGGCTGAGGCGGATTGTCGGTATCGCCGAGACCTCTGGCCGCAAGCAGCTCTTCATCGACGCCCTCGCTCGCGTCCGGTCGATCACACGAGGTCCGAAGCCGGTTCGAGCGCTGCGCGAAATCGGCCTGAAGCCGGGGCTTCTGGCGGCGACGCCGACCTCGCAGGGCGTCCTCGATGCTCTGGCGAGCGAGACGGTGGCGGGCCGTTCCGTCGCCGTCCAGCTCTATCCTTCCGAGACTGCGGCCTGGTTGCCCGAAAAGCTGCGCGACCGCGGAGCCCGGGTCGACGTGGTCACGCCCTACCGTTATGCGTCACGCGCGGAGACCGACCAGGTCGTGGAGGCAATCCGGATGCTGTCGGCGGGCGCCGTGGGCATGGTCGCCTTTACCAGTTCGCCGCAGGTGGACAGGCTGCTGAAGGTGGCGGCGGAATACGGCCTGGAAGCGGAACTGCATCGGGCTCTGCGGAAGGTGCCCGTCGCGGCCATTGGGCCGGTGGTGGAAAAGAGACTGCGCGAGGCCGGCATCGCCGCGGCCATCACTCCGGAGACCACCTATCACCTCAAGCCGCTGGTCCACGCCATCGTCCAGGCCTGGGCGTCTAATTGAGGGCACCTGTGCAGCCGCTCGATACCGCGCCCCCGGCCCCGCCGACCTGCAACTTCATCCGCGTGCGGGGGCAAAACTGGCTGCCGGACCGGTCATCCATCCGGCGAGTTGGACACTCTACGGCGCAGGCCGTGGACGCGATCTGGACGGCAAGTGGGGGAAGCGCGCCCCCCGACTGCGGGACACGGCAAAACGGCGACAATGTTAGCATAATGCTTGCGAGAAACTGTCGCCGGGGGAAGGCGCAACAGGCAGTCGGCGCGCTAACCTATTGATAAATTGGCGGAGAGGGTGGGATTCGAACCCACGGTGGGCTTACACCCACAACGGTTTTCGAGACCGCCCCGTTCGACCACTCCGGCACCTCTCCGCTGAAGCGAGTTGTCTCGACGGGGCGGGAAACTAGCCGCACGGCGCGGCAAAGTAAATGCCCGCGTGCGGCCCGCCGGGCCCGGCGGCGCGTATTGACTTGAAAAGCCGAATCGCTATAGTGCGCGCTCTTTCGAGGGGCCATCCCTTCGGACACGCAATCCATGCACGCGGCGACCGCAACGCCGACGGGTGCAGAGCCGCGGAAAGAGAAGAAGATGTTCGCAGTAATCAAGACGGGCGGCAAGCAGTACCGGGTCGCCGAGGGCGACGTGATCAAGGTCGAGAAGCTCGACGGCGAGGCCGGCGCCACGCTGACCTTCGACGACGTGCTCGCCGTGGGCAACGGCGACGACGTCACCCTGGGCGCGCCGCTGGTCGAGGGCGCCTCGGTCACCGCCGAGGTGCTGGAGCAGACCCGCGCCAAGAAGATCATCGTCTTCAAGAAGAAGCGCCGGCAGAACTACCGCCGCAAGAACGGCCACCGCCAGCACCAGACGGTGCTGCGCATCACCGGCGTCTCGGCCCAGTAAGGAGCAGCATCCATGGCACACAAGAAAGCAGGCGGCAGCTCGCGCAACGGCCGCGATACCGCCGGCAAGCGTCTCGGCGTCAAGAAGTTCGGCGACCAGGCGGTGATCGCAGGCAACATCCTGGTCCGCCAGCGGGGCACCCAGTGGCACCCGGGCGAGAACGTCGGCATCGGCAGGGACCACACCCTGTTCGCCCTGGTCGAAGGCAAGGTGAAGTTCTACGCCGGCCGCGGCAACCGGCAGTACGTGAAGGTCGAGCCGACCGCCTGAAGACCAGACGACATGGTTGTCCGACCGAAGGGGAATGGATGACCATTCCCCTTCTTTCGTTCCGGCACCATCTAAGCGGCCATGAAATTCCTCGACGAATGCAAGATCTACCTGAAGAGCGGCGACGGCGGTAACGGCTGCGTCTCGTTCCGGCGGGAGAAGTACATCGAGTTCGGCGGCCCCAACGGCGGCGACGGCGGCCGCGGCGGCGACGTGTGGGTGGAGGCGGTCGACGGCCTCAACACCCTGATCGACTACCGCTACAAGCAGCACTTCAAGGCCCAGAACGGCCGGCCCGGCGCCGGCCAGAACCGCAGCGGCGCCGGCGGCGAGGACGCGGTGCTGCGCGTGCCCGTGGGCACCCAGGTGTTCGAGGACGACAAGGAGACCCTGCTGGCCGACCTCACCGCGGCGGGCCAGCGGGTGAAGCTGCTCACCGGCGGCAATGGCGGCTTCGGCAACACCCATTTCAAGAGCTCGACCAACCGGGCGCCGCGCCGTGCCAATTCGGGCCTGCCGGGCGAGGAGCTGTGGGTGTGGCTGCGGCTGAAGCTGATCGCCGACGCCGGCCTCGTCGGGTTGCCCAACGCCGGCAAGTCGTCGTTCCTGGCGGCGGTGAGCGCCGCCCGGCCGAAGATCGCCGACTATCCCTTCACGACCCTGGTGCCCAATCTCGGCGTCGTCGGCGTCGACGGCAGGGAGTTCGTCATGGCCGACATCCCCGGCCTGATCGAGGGCGCCTCGGAAGGCCACGGCCTGGGCACCCGCTTCCTGGGCCATGTCGAGCGCTGCGGCGTGCTGCTGCACCTGGTGGACGGCACCCAGGACGACGTGGCCGACGCCTACCGCACCATCCGGCGCGAGCTGAAGCGCTACGACGCCGGCCTCGCCGCCAAGAAGGAGGTCGTCGCGCTGTCCAAGGTGGACGCGCTGGCGCCCGAGGCGCGCGAGGAAAAGCTGGCGGCGCTCAAGGCCGCAGCGCGCCGGACGCCGCATGCCCTCTCCACCGTGTCCGGCGAGGGCGTGCAGCCGGTGCTGCGGGCGCTGTGGCGCGCGGTCGAGTCGGGCCGCGCGGCGGTCGCGGCCGAGGACAACGCCTATGACGATCCGTGGCAGCCGGTCTGACGGCGCGGCCATGCAGTACGACTTCTCCCGCGCCCGGCGCATCGTCATCAAGATCGGATCGGCCACCCTGGTGGACCGGCGCACCGGGCTGCGGCGCGGCTGGCTCGCGTCGCTGGCCGAGGACATCGTCGCGCTGCGTGCCGCTGGCGCCCAGGTGGTGATCGTCTCGTCGGGCGCGGTGGCGCTGGGCGCGCCGCTGCTGGGCCCCGACTTCAGCCGCGCCCGCCTCGCCGACAGCCAGGCCGCCGCCGCCGTTGGCCAGATCCGCCTCGCCCACGCCTACCAGGAGACCATGGCCCGCCACGCCATCACCGTGGCGCAGATCCTGCTGACCCTGGACGACACCGAGGTGCGCCGCCGCTACCTCAACGCCCGCGACACCATCGAGGCGCTGGTCCGGCTGGGCGCCCTGCCGGTGATCAACGAGAACGACACGGTCGCCACCAACGAGCTGCGCTACGGCGACAACGACCGGCTGGCGGCTCGGGTGGCGCAGATGATCTCGGCCGACTGCCTGGTGATCCTGTCGGACGTCGACGGCCTCTATTCCGCCGACCCGACCGAGGATCCGGCCGCCACCCTGTTCACCCACATCCCGCGCATCACGCCGGAGATCGAGGCGGTGGCGGGCGGCGCGCGCAGCGACGGCGTCGGCCGCGGCGGCATGGCCACCAAGATGGCCGCCGCCAAGATCGCCGTGCCGTCCGGCTGCCATGTGCTGATCCTCAACGGCGGCCCGGCCCACCCCATCGGGCGCTACCGGGACACCGGCACCGGCACCTGGTTCGAGGCCCACGAGACGCCGCTCACCGTGCGCAAGCAATGGATCGCCGGCGCGCTGAAGCCTACCGCCGTCATCACCGTGGACGGCGGCGCCGCCCAGGCGCTGCGCCAGGGCAAGAGCCTGCTGGCGGCGGGCGTCAGCGGCGTGCGGGGCACGTTCGACCGCGGCGACACGGTCACCGTGCAGGGCGAGGACGGACGGGAACTGGCGCGCGGCCTGATCGCCTATTCAAGCGACGAGGCGCGCCGTATCATGGGACGGCGCAGCGGCGACATCGAGGAACTGCTGGGCTACAAGGGCCGGGGTCCGGTGATCCACCGCGACCACCTGGTGCTGCTGTAAGGAGGAACGCCATGAGCGTGGCGGAAATGCGCAAGCGCGAGACGGACGAGATCGACGGCGCCATGCAGGCGCTGGGCGCGGCGGCGAAGGAAGCCGCGCGCCTGCTGTCGTTCGCGCCGACCGAGGCGAAGAACGCCGCCCTGCGCCACGCCGCCGCGGCGATCCGCGCCCGCCAGGCCGAGCTGCTGGCCGCCAACGCGCGCGACCTGGCCGCCGCCCGCGACCGGGGCCTCTCCAAGGCGCTGCTGGACCGGCTGACCTTGAGCGAGGACCGCATCGCGGCCCTGGCGAAGGGGCTGGAGGAGGTCGCCGCCCTGCCCGATCCCGTCGGCGCGGTGATGGACGAGTGGCAGCGGCCCAACGGCCTGCGCATCGCCCGCGTCCGGGTGCCCCTGGGCGTGATCGGCATCATCTACGAATCCCGGCCCAACGTGACCGCCGACGCCGGCGCCCTGGCGCTGAAGGCGGGCAACGCCGCCATCCTGCGCGGCGGCAGCGAAGCGGTGAACTCCAACCAGGCGATCATGGCGTGCCTGGCCGAGGGCGTGAGGAAGGCGGGGCTGCCCGAGGCCGCCATCCAGCTCGTGCCCACCCAGGACCGCGAGGCGGTGGGGATCATGCTGCGCATGGCCGGCACCATCGACGTCATCGTGCCCCGCGGCGGCCGCTCTTTGGTGGAGCGGGTGCAGAACGAGGCGCGGGTGCCGGTGTTCGCCCATCTCGACGGCATCTGCCACACCTACGTCCACGCGGGCGCCGACCTGGCGAAGGCGCGGGCGATCGTCGTCAACGGCAAGATGCGCCGCACCGGCATCTGCGGCGCCACCGAGTGCATGCTGATCGACCGGGCGGTGCTGGGCACCCACCTCAAGCCCATCGTCGACGACCTGATCGCCGCCGGCTGCGAGGTGCGCGGCGACGCCGAAGCCCGCGCCGTCGACCACCGCATCGTCCCCGCCACCGACGCCGACTGGGGCAAGGAATTCCTCGACGCCATCATCGCCGTGCGCACGGTGGGCGGCATCGACGAGGCCATGGCCCATATCGCCGCCTACGGCTCGGGCCACACGGAATCCATCGTCACCGAGGACGGGGCGGCCGCCGAGCGGTTCCTCTCCGAGGTGGGCTCGGCTATCCTGCTGCACAACGCCTCGACCCAGTTCGCCGACGGCGGCGAGTTCGGCATGGGCGCCGAGATCGGCATCTCCACCGGCA
This sequence comes from Alphaproteobacteria bacterium, assembly GCA_016124315.1. Lineage (GTDB taxonomy): Bacteria > Pseudomonadota > Alphaproteobacteria > SMXS01 > SMXS01 > RI-34. The sequence goes on along the minus strand of WGNW01000001.1, from coordinate 8,685 downwards.
AGATGCACGCCCGCGGGCCGGTGGGCGTGGAACAGCTCACCACCTTCAAATACGTGGTGCGGGGTGACGGGCAGATCCGTCCCTGAAGCCGGGTCCGGTCCGGCCCGGTCCGTCCCCAATCCCCTGTCGCCGCTGTGGCGCGGCCGGCGGATCGGCCTGCTGGGCGGCTCGTTCAACCCGGCGCACCAGGCCCATGTCATGATCAGCCTGCAGGCGATCCGCCACCTCGGGCTCGACGAGGTGTGGTGGCTGGTCTCGCCCCAGAACCCGCTCAAGCCGACGAAGGGCATGGCGCCGCTGGCGGAGCGGCTGGCCGGGGCGCGGCGCGTCGCCGGGACCGCCCGCATCCGTCCCACCGACATCGAGGCCGCGCTCGGCACCCGCTACACGGTCGACACCCTGGCGGCCCTGAAGCAGCGGTACCCGCAAACCTTCTTCGTCTGGCTGATCGGCGCCGACAACATGGTGCAGATGCCGCGCTGGAAGCAGTGGGAGTGCATCTTCCGACTCGCTCCGGTTGCGATTCTGGCGCGGCCGACCTATTCTTTACCGGCAATGTCCAGCACGGCAGCAAAACGATTCGGCACACGGCGCGTTCCGGTGGAGCACGCGCGCGCTCTCGCCACGATGACGCCGCCCGCCTGGACGTTCATCCATTTCAGGCACGATCCCACCTCGGCGACCGCCATACGCGCCCGCCGGCGTGCCCACAGCAGGAGCAGTGTAGATTAGTACACAGCAAGTTCAGGCTTCGACGGATCCCCTGTTAGGGATCGTGCAGAAGTCACTCGACGACGACCAGGCAGCGGACGTCGTCACCATCGACCTCCGGGGCAAGACCACATTGGCCGACTACATGCTGATCGCCAGCGGGCGCTCGGCACGGCATGTCGCGGCCGTGGCCGAGCACCTGGGCGAGACCCTGCGCAAGCACGGCTACCGCCAGTTCCAGATCGAGGGCCTGCCGGCCGCCGACTGGGTGCTGATCGACGCGGGCGACGTGATCGTGCACCTGTTCCGCCCGGAGGTGCGTACCTTCTACAACCTCGAAAAGATGTGGTCGCCCGCGCTGATCGAGGAACTGGAGACGGCGTCCTAAGGGCAGCCCCGGACGCCGCGGCGATGAGCCCGTTGCCATGAACCTGTCGATCGTCGCCGTCGGCCGGGCCAAGGCTGGGGCCGAGCGCACCCTTTTCGAGCACTACCGCAAGCGGCTTCCCTGGTCGCTCGACGTGATCGAGGTCGAGGAGAAGCGTCCGCTTGAGGCGGCCGCGCTGCGCGACCGCGAGGCGGACCTGCTGCTGGGCAAGGTGCCGCAGGGCGCCGTCGTCGTCGCCCTTGACCAGCGGGGCGATGCCTGGAGCAGCGAGGAGCTGGCCTCCCGGCTGGCCGGCTGGCGCGATGGCGGGCGGCCGCGCGCGGCGTTTCTGATCGGCGGCGCCACCGGCCACGGCGAGGCCGTTCGCGCGCGGGCCGACAGCCTGTTTTCATTGGGCAATTTGACATGGCCGCATATGCTCGTTCGCGCTATGTTGGCCGAGCAGCTCTACAGGGCGTGGAGCATCACCGCGAACCATCCCTACCACCGGGCGGGCTGACGCCTATCTACCGTAACGCACAACGATCGCAACGGACGCGTGGATCCAAGACTTCGACCATGACTGACACGACTTCTCCTGCACGCCGGCGGCCGAAGCCGGCGGTCCTGTGCATCCTGGACGGCTGGGGCTGGCGCGCCGAGCGCGAGAACAACGCGTTCCTGCTGGCGCAGACCCCCAACCTGGACCGGCTGTTCGCCACCGAGCCCCACGCCCTGCTGAACACGTCGGGCGAGGCGGTGGGTCTGCCGGCGGGCCAGATGGGCAACTCGGAGGTCGGCCACATGAATCTGGGCGGCGGCCGGGTGCTGGTGCAGGACCTGCCCAGGATCGACGTCGCCATCGAGAAGGGCGCGCTCGCCGCCAATCCGCTGCTCACCGACAGCATCGCCAGGGTCAAGGCCTCGGGCGGCGCCTTCCACGTCATGGGGCTGCTGTCGCCCGGCGGCGTCCACTCCCACCAGGACCACATGGTGGCGCTGGCGCGGATCATCAGCGAGGCCGGCGTGACGGTGGTGCTGCACGGTTTCCTGGACGGCCGCGACACGCCGCCCAGCAGCGCCCGCGGCTTCGTGGCCCAGGTGGAGGAAGCCGTCGCGCCGCTGTCCGGCGTCCGCTTCGGCACGGTGGCCGGCCGCTTCTACGCCATGGACCGGGACAAGCGCTGGGACCGGGTCGAGAAGGCCTACGCCGCGCTGGTGCGCGCCGAGGGCGAACGGGCCGCGACGGCCGACGCGGCCATCGCCGCGAGCTACGAAGCCGGCGTGACCGACGAGTTCGCGCTGCCGGCGGTGATCGGCGACTACCCGGGCATGCGGGACGGCGACGGCCTGCTGATGGCCAATTTCCGCGCCGACCGGGCGCGGGAGATCCTAACCGCGCTGGTCGACCCGGCATTCGACGGCTTCGACCGGCATCCGCTGGTCCGCTTCGCCGCGGTGGCGGGCATGGTGGAATACTCGGCAGCACTGGCGCCCATGGTGCCGGCGCTGTTCCCGCCGGAGCAGGTCGACAACACGTTGGGCGAGGTGGTGGCCCGGGCCGGACTCAAGCAGCTGCGCATCGCCGAGACCGAGAAATACGCCCACGTCACCTTCTTCTTCAACGGCGGCGCCGAGGCGGTATTCGAGAACGAGGACCGCATCCTGGTCCCCTCCCCCAAGGTCGCCACCTACGACCTGAAGCCGGAGATGTCGGCGGCGGAGGTGACGGACCGGCTGGTGGAGGCCATCGGCACCGGCCGCTACGACCTGATCGTGGTCAACTACGCCAATCCGGACATGGTGGGACATACCGGCGTGTTGCCGGCGGCGATCAAGGCCATGGAGGCCGTCGACCAGTCCATCGGCCGGCTCGACCGGGCGGTACGCGCCCGCGGCGGCGTGCTGCTCATCACCGCCGACCACGGCAACCTGGAGCTGATGACCGATCCCAGGAGCGGCGAGCCGTTCACCCAGCACACCACCTTCCAGGTGCCGGTGCTGCTGGCCAACGCCCCGGCCGGGACCGCGCTGCACGACGGCGCCCTCGCCGATGTGGCGCCCACCATGCTGGCGCTGATGGGCTTGCCCCAGCCAGCCGAGATGACCGGCCGGCCGCTCACCGAGCCGGCCGCCCAGGAAACCGCCGCCCGGCGGGAGGCTCGTGCAGGAAGCGTCTAGCGTCGCCCGGGCCGTGTGCCTCGCGGGCGCCCTCTTCCTGACGGCGGGGTCGGCGTCGGCTGCGCCGCCCGGCAAGGACGAGGCGCAGGACAAGCTGAAGTCGATCCGGCACGAGATCGACGAGGCCGCGGCCAAGCGCAAGCAGCTCGACGAGAAGACCGCAGAGCTCAAGAAGCAGGAAAAGGACCTGGCCGAGCAGCTGGTGGCGGCCGCCGCCAAGACCCGGGCCCACGAGAAGCGCATCCAGGACCTGGAGGACCGCCTCACCGAGCTGCAGGCCCGGCAGGCCGAGGCCGAGGAGACCCTGCACCGCAAGTCCAGCGAGCTGGCCGTCTCGCTCGCCGCCATGGAGAAGCTGTCGCGCCGGCCGACGGCGGCGCTGGTGCTGCGGCCGGCGAGCGTCGAGGACACGGCGCGCACGGCGATCGTGCTCGACCAGGTGCGGCAGGCGCTGATCCGCGAGGGCGACGACGTCCGCCGCCGGGTCCGGGAACTGAAGGCGCTGCGCCAGGACATCGAGATCAAGCAGGCCGCCCTGCGCACCGAGTACGAGGAGCTTGCCGCGCGCCAGAAGGAGGTCGACCGGCTGCTGGCGGAGAAGAAGGCCGCCCGCGAGACCACGGAATCCGCCGCCCAGCAGGAGGCGAAGCACCTGCAGAAGCTGGCGCAGGACGCCAGCTCACTGGAGGATCTGCTGAAGAAGCTCGAGGAGGAGGCCCGCAAGGCGCGGGAGAAGCCGCCCAGCGGACCGTCCTTCGAGAGCGCCGAGGGCAAGATGCCCCTGCCCGTCCAGGGCAAGATCGTCCGCCGGTTCCACGACAAGGATGCCAACGGCCGCGAATCCGACGGCATCTTCGTGGAAACCCGGCCCTCGGCGCAGGTGATCGCGCCCCATGACGGCAAGGTGGTATTCGCCGGCCCGTTCCGCGATTATGGCGAGCTATTGATCATCGATCACGGGGAAGGATATCATACGCTCCTCGCGGGCTTGGGCCGTATCGACGCGTCCGTGTCACAGTGGGTTCTCGCCGGCGAACCCGTCGGACACATGGGACCTGAACGCGCAGGATCGGGGCGCGATTCCAAACCACGCCTATATATTGAGTTGCGGCATGACGGCCGCTCGATCAACCCGCTGCCCTGGCTGGCGGGTCGCTGACAGAAAGGTATGTGGATGAATTCCAAGCTACTCGTCCGGTACGGACTTGCCGCATGCGTGGGTGCTGCGCTGATGGCTGCGCTGGTACCCCTGAGCCAGGCCGCGGACCGTTCCGAGACCTATCGCCAGCTCAACCTGTTCAGCGACGTGTTCAGCCGCATCCGCGCCAACTACGTGGACGAGGTGGACGACAAGGAGATGATCGAGGCCGCCATCAACGGCATGCTCACCTCCCTCGATCCCCATTCCAGCTACCTGAACGCCGAGAACTTCGAGGACATGCAGGTCCAGACCAAGGGCGAGTTCGGCGGCCTGGGCATCGAGGTCACCATGGAGAACGGCCTGGTCAAGGTGATCTCGCCGATCGACGGCACGCCGGCCGACAAGGCGGGCGTCAAGGCTGGCGACTACATCACCGCGCTCGACGGCGAACAGGTGATGGGCCTCACCCTCTCCGACGCGGTCGAGAAGATGCGCGGCGCGCCCGGCTCCAAGATCGTCATCACCATCGCCCGCCGCGGCGAGCCGGCCCAGTTCGACGTGGATATCATCCGCGACATCATCAAGGTCCAGTCGGTCAAGTACCGGGTCGAGGGCGATTCGGGCTACATCCGGATCAGCAGCTTCAACGAGCAGACCGAGCCGGGCCTGAAGAAGGCGCTGGAGGACATCAAGAAGCAGCTCGGCCCCAAGCTGAACGGCGTGGTGCTCGACCTGCGCAACAATCCCGGGGGCCTGCTCGACCAGGCGGTCGCCGTGGGCGACGCGTTCCTCGATCACGGCGAAGTGGTGCAGACCCGCGGCCGCGACCCGCAGGACGTGCAGCGCTACCACGCCCACGCCGGCGACATGCTGAACGGCCTGCCGATGATCGTGCTGATCAACGGCGGCTCGGCCTCGGCCTCGGAGATCGTGGCGGGCGCGCTGCAGGACTACCACCGGGCGATCATCGTGGGCACCAAGTCGTTCGGCAAGGGATCGGTGCAGACCATCATCCCGCTGGGACAGGGTAACGGCGCCATGCGCCTGACGACGGCACGCTATTTCACCCCGTCGGGCCGCTCGATCCAGGCGGAGGGCATCGAGCCCGACATCGTCGTGGAGCAGGCCAAGGTGCAGAAGGTGGCCATGGCCGAGAACCGGACGCAGATCCGCAACGAGGCCTCGCTGCGCGGCCATCTCGCCAACCCCAACGAGAAGGGCGACAAGGACGGCGACAAGGACGGCGACAAGGACAAGAGCAAGGCCAAGGAAGACAAGGAGCCGCCCCCCGCCGCCACGCCGGAAGACGACGATCAGAGCGAGGGCCCCTCGAACGCCGTGCCTATGAACGACAAGGACAAGGCCAAGGACGAGAAGAGCAGCGCCGACCTCGCCGAGGACGACTACCAGCTCGCCTACGCCCTCGACCTCATCAAGGGCCTGGCGCTCGCGCACAAGCAGCCGGCGGCCCAGGCGGCGGAGTAGGCGGGGCGGTGGACGCGCAGCCCACCGCCTACCGGCCCTGCGTCGGCATCGTCCTCGTCAACCGGCGGGGAGAGGTGTTCGTCGCTGCCCGCATCGACAACCCGGAGGACGCCTGGCAGATGCCGCAGGGCGGCATCGACAAGGGCGAGGACCCGCGCGAGGCGGCCTTCCGGGAGCTGGGCGAGGAGATCGGCACCGCGAACGCCGAGATCCTCGCCGAGAGCGACGACTGGCTGCAATACGACCTGCCGCCCGAACTGATCGGCAAGCTGTGGGGCGGCAGGTACCGCGGCCAGGAGCAGAAGTGGTTCGTGATGCGCTTCCTGGGCGAGGACGGGGAGATCGATCTGGAGACGCGGCACCCGGAGTTCCGCGACTGGAAATGGGTGCCTTTCGGCCAGGTGCCGGAGCTGATCGTGCCGTTCAAGCGGGCGCTCTACCAGGATCTGGTGGCGCGGTTCGGCGACGTCGTGCGCCGCAGCGCCGGATAGGCCGGCGCCCGCGCGCCGGGGCTTCAGGCGGCGGCGAGCTTGACCAGCTTCTTCTGGCGGTACCGCATCAGCCGCCAGGCAAGGCGCACCGCGATCCCGACGAACGCGCTGCCGCTGCCGAATCCCACCGCCCGCAGCATCATCCGCACGCCTTTCTCCAGATGGGCGCGGCGGTAGATGCCGTAGGCCCCCGTCTCGTAGGCGAGAGAGCAGGTCTCCCGGTCGTAGGGCGCATCGCTGACCGGCGCCACGTTGGCGGCGTAGTAGGCGAAGGCGAACTCGTCGTCGTCCACCTCGCCGATCCGGTCGCCGAGAATCTTCAGCCGGGCCAGGCGGGTGATACCCATTCCGCGCGCCTCGTAGGCGTCCAGGTAGCTGCGGAACAGCTTGTAGTGGCGCACCTCGTCGGCGGCGATGTTGCGGGCGATCTGGCGCAGCACCGGCTCGTCGGTGGCGTCCTGCATGGCCGAATAGAACGAGGTGGTACCGCTCTCCACGACGCAGCGCGCGAACAGCTCGCCGGACCGGGAGCCGCGGGTGGATTCCGAACTGTCCAGGGGCACCTGCCGGTAGCCGGTGCGGAACCGCAGCAGCGCTTCGTCAAGGTCGTAGGACGGGTCGGCCAGCGACGCCCAGCGGGCCAGCGCCCGGCCGTGCTGCACCTCCTCGTCGCCCCACTGCCGCACGCTGCCGCACAGCGCCTCGTCGCCGCGGAACACGTTGCATAGATAGGTGACGTAGTCGGGGGCGTTCGCTTCCACCAGAGCCGCCGCCTTGATCGTGGCAAGCAGCCGCTGATCCACCTTATCGGCGCGGAACGCTCCCCAATCGATATCGTCGAGGGTCCAATACCGGCTCATGCCTCCCCTGCGCACAAGTTGGGCGGAACGGGAGCGCTATTCTACGGCGCTGAGCAATTCGTTCAAGCTGTCGTGAACTTGCTGGGCCTGCGCCCGCTCCGTTTCGGTCTTTGCCAGGCCGATGTCCTCGGCCGCGTCCTTGACGCGCTGCGCCAGGTCCGATCTGTCCAGGGTGGCCAGGTCGATGGCCTCCTCGGCCAGCACGGTCACCCGGTCCAGCGCCACGTCGACGAAGCCGCCGCGCACGAAGATCCGGGTGCTGGGCGCGCCGCCCCAGGATTCGTAGACGTCGACCACGTCGGGCCGCAGCGTCGAGATCACCGGCATGTGGCCGGGCATCACGGTGAAATTGCCCTCGCCGCCGGGAACCATCACCGCCTCGACCTCGGCCGACATCAGCAGGCGGTCGGGCGACACCAGTTCGAACGAAAGTCTGTCTGCCATGATGGGTTTCCTCGGCCGCTGCTATCAGGCGGCTTCAGCGGCCATGCGCTCGGCCTTGGCCACCGCTTCCTCGATGTTGCCCACCATGTAGAAGGCCGCCTCGGGCAGATGGTCGTACTCGCCGTTCACCACCGCCTGGAAGCCCTTGATGGTGTCCTCGAGGGAGACGAGCTTGCCCGGCGAGCCGGTGAACACCTCGGCGACGTGGAACGGCTGGCTGAGGAAGCGCTGTACCTTGCGGGCGCGGGCGACGACCAGCTTGTCCTCTTCCGACAGCTCGTCCATGCCCAGGATGGCGATGATGTCCTGCAGGTTCTTGTAGCGCTGGAGGATCTCCTGGACCTGACGGGCGACGGCGTAGTGCTCGTCGCCGACGACGCGCGGCTCGAGGATGCGCGAGGTCGAGTCGAGCGGGTCCACCGCCGGGTAGATGCCCTTCTCCGAGATCGCGCGGTTGAGCACGGTCGTCGCGTCGAGGTGGGCGAAGGAGGTCGCCGGCGCCGGATCGGTCAGGTCGTCGGCGGGCACGTAGATGGCCTGCACCGAGGTGATCGAGCCCTTGGTCGTGGTGGTGATCCGCTCCTGCAGCGCGCCCATGTCAGTGGCGAGCGTCGGCTGATAGCCCACCGCCGAGGGAATGCGGCCGAGCAGCGCCGACACTTCCGAGCCCGCCTGCGTGAAGCGGAAGATGTTGTCGACGAAGAACAGAACGTCCTGGCCCTGGTCGCGGAAGTGCTCGGCGACGGTGAGGCCGGTCAGCGCGACGCGGGCGCGCGCGCCCGGCGGCTCGTTCATCTGGCCGAAGACCAGCGCGCACTTGGGGCCGGCGGTCGAGCCGTCGTGCTCGTGCGGGTCCTTGTTCACGCCGGACTCGATCATTTCGTGATAGAGATCGTTGCCTTCGCGCGTACGCTCGCCGACGCCAGCGAATACGGAGTAACCGCCGTGAGCCCGGGCGATGTTGTTGATCAGTTCCATGATCAAAACGGTCTTGCCAACGCCGGC
>WGNW01000036.1 GCA_016124315.1 Alphaproteobacteria bacterium | reverse complement strand
GGCGGCGGCGGTGGTGGTGAGCGAGTTGGTTGCCTTGTTGGCCGACGAGATCGCCTGCACCGTGTTGCCGTCGACGGTCAGGCTCGACAGCACCGCACCCTCGTCCAGGTTGCCCGTCAGGATGACCGCCCCCTCGATGCCGGCTTCGATCGTCGAGTCGCTCAGCACCTGGGAGTTGGCGATGGCCGCCGTGGCGTTACTGGACGAACCGGCATCCAAGGTCAGGGTGTTGGCCGCGGTGAACGCGCGGGCCTCGGCCTGAATGACGTTGTTGTTCACGACCGCCGAGTCGCCGTTGTAGTCCTCGGCGCCGCCCGCCCCAATGCCGACAAGGCTGATGCCGGCCGTGAAGTCGGAGCCGGTGCCCTGCTGGGCGTTCAGGACGTTGAAGCCGGCATTCAGCGCGATCGGCGTCGTGCCGTCACCCACGGTCGGCGTCGTGCCCACCAGGCCGTCGATCTCGGCGCCGGCAGTGGCGTGCAGAGCGTTGGTCGCGGTGCCGCCGATGGCCGAGGCCAGGATCTGGTTGCTGGAGGCGGAGGCCGTCATGCTCAGCGGATCCCGCTGATCGTCGACGAAGGCCGCGACGCCGGCGCCGATGACCTGCGCCGAAACCGAGCTGTTGTCCGAGATGGTCTGCAGCGAGGCCACCGAGGCGCCGGGCGTATCGTCGATCGAGACGCCGTTCGAGCCGATGTTCGCCGAGGCCGTCATGTTGAGCGTGTTGGTGGCGCTGTGCTCCACCGCCTGGGCCAGGATCAGGTTGGAGTCGGCGGTAACCGATCCGGAGTCGAACAGGCCGTTGGAGTAGACCCCGATGAGGGCTCCCTCCACGCCGGCATTCACATCGATCGGAGCGGCGGCGAGGTCCGGCGCACCCTGCACGTTCAGCACCGCCAGCGAGCCGTCGCTGGTGACGGAGCCGGCCGTGGGATCGACTTCCGTCGTGTTGGTGCCGTTGCGCATTTCGACGTTGGTGCCGTTGGCGCTGAGCACGTTGGTCGCCCGGTTGGCCGAGGAAAGCGCCGCAACCGCGTTGCCGCTGGCCGAGAAGGCGCTGCCCGTCACCGAGCCGGTGACGGGGGCGACGTCGGTGAGCACCGTGATCTGGGTGCCCAGCACCTGCGACGTGTATTCGCGGGCGTTGTTGGCGCCGTCGAGACCGCCCGACACCTGGGCGTTGGCGACCGTGGCCTGCGCGGCATTGTCCACGAAGTCGGTGGACAGGCCGTTGCCGGCATCGTTGCCGCGGGCTTCCGCCACCACCAGGTTGGAGTCGGTGGTGATGCTGGTACCGGAGATGCCGCCGAGGAGCGGGTCGACGCCGACGTCGCCCGCATCGACCGTGATCGCCGTGTTGTTGACGGTCGACACCATGTCGACCGAGCTGACCTGCCGCGAGGCGACGGCGAAGCTGGGCTGGTCGAGCTGCACGATGGCGGTGCTGCCCGAGATGCTGCTCAGCGTGTTGTCGTTGGCGTCGTTCTGCACCGTGGTGCCGGACGCGTTCAGCACGTTGCTGACGTTGTTGGAGCGGGCCAGCGTCCGGACGCTGTTGCTGTCGGAGGCGAGGTTCGACCCGGTGATGTTGAACGTGTCTACCGTGTTGCCGTCGACGCTGATGGTCGAGTCGGTGATGGTCGCCGTGATGGCGCCGCTGTCGGTGCCGGACGTGCCGGTCTGGTTCGACACGATGGCGGCGATCGGGCCGTTGGCCTCGGTCGGCGGCGCGCCGTTGGCGGCGGCGCTCAGGTCGAAGCTGCCCACGGCGAGCTTCAGGCTGTTCGTGGCGTCGTTACCGGCCGCGACCGCCGTCTGCGAGTTGCCGCTGGTCGAGGCGACCGTGTTGACCAGGTCGTTGCCGCCCAGGCTCAGGTCGACGGTGATGTCGTTGTCGGACACCAATACGGCGAGGCCGTCATTGTTCAGGCCGGCCGCCGCGCCCAGCGAATTGAACGACTGGTCGTTCATCAGCAGGGTTTCGGCGTTGCCGTAGGTCGCCGACGGCGCCGCCGAAATGGCGCCGTAGGAGGCGGGCGTCGGATCGATCACCGGATCGATGGTGTCCTCGAGCGTCTGCGTCTGCGCCGCGACGTCGATGCTGTTGGTCGCCTGGTTGATCCGGCCGGACGCCAGCGTCGAGTTGTTGTCGGCCTGGACCGTCAGGTTCTGCATGGCATTGTTGCCGGCGATCACGTCGATGGTGATGTCCAGATTGTTCTGGTTGACGTAGATCGAGCCGGAGACGTTGTTGCCGTCCTGGTCGGTCAGCGTCTGCACGTTGGCCAGGCCGACGGCGTCGTTGAGCGAGGTGGCGGAAACGCCGATCTCCGACGTCGCCTGGTTCATGGCGGCGCTGGTGGTCGCGCTGTTGCTGCGGGCGGTGACGGTGCTGTCCGTCGCCGACGTGGCGGCGTTGTCGTTGCCGACGGTGACGCCGATAAGGTGGCCGTTCGCCGTGGCGGTCGCGACCGAGCCGTTGAGATCCTCGACCGACTGGTCGTTCACCAGGGCGATGGTCGAGTCCAGCGCGGAGTCGGAGACGGCGCCGCGGGTGACGGAGCCGGCCGAGCGCAGCGCCGGGCCGCCGCTGCCGATGGTCACGCCGGTGATCTGGATCGAGTTGGTGGTCGCGTCCGCCAGGTTGCCCCAGACACGGCTGTCGAAGGTGTTGCTGTCGGCGTTGACGGTGGCCTGCTTGACCAGCGCCGAGTCCGCGCCGGCATTCCCGGTGCCGACAACCACGTCGATGAACGGATACGCACCCAGCGTGCCGGCCGGCGTGATGGTCGACGACAGCAGCACGCCGTCCTCGACGGTCTGCGAGGTCAGCACGCCGACCGTGCCGGCCAGGGTTGTGGCGTCGATGGAGACGCTGGCCTCCGTCGACAGGTTGCCGATGGCGAGGCCATGGATGTCGTTGCCGGAGGCGCTCAGGCTGTCGACCGTGAACACCTTGTCGCCGGCATAGACGTCGATGCCCGTCACCAGGTCGGCGGTGACCGAAGACGGCGTGACGCCGCCGTCCAGCACCTGGCCGTTCAGGATGCTGAAGTCGGCCGACACGCTGCCCTTGGTGGTGCTGCGGGTCGACAGGATGGGGTTGAGCACCAGCGAACCGCCGCCGTTGACGGTGGTGCCGGTGATGTTCAGGGTCGAGGAATGGGTGTTGCCCATGGCCTCGGCGTTGAGCGAGTTGCTGTCGGCCGTGACCGAGCTGGCGGCGACGGATTCCGTCGAGGCATCGGTGGAACCGGTGTCGATGGCGAGCAGGCTGTTGTTGTTCGCCGACTGCACGCCTTCGTTGTACTGGATCGTGTTGATGGCAACGATGCCGGTGAAGTCGGCCGTGTTGCCCACGTCGATCGCGTTGGTCACGCCGGAGCCGGTCGCCGACGACGAGATGGTGTTGTCGTTCAGCGTGACCGTCGAGCCGATCGAGTCGCCGAGCAGGAGGTACATGTCGCCGTCGTCCACCGTCGAGGTGACCGTGGCGTTGGTGTACTGGCCGTTGGCGACGAACAGGTCGCCGGCGACGTTGGCGGTGTCGGTGACGGCGCTGAAGTTGTTCAGACGGCCGGTCGTGCTGACGCTGTTCAGGTTGATGTTGTCAGCCAGGGATACCGAGTTGTTGGCCTGGTTGGCGCTGGCGCTGGCAGTGATCTTGTTGTTCTGCAGCGTCAGCGTGCTGGAGTTCAGGTCGGCGATGAACTGGTCGGAGACGAAGTCCTGGGTGTTGGCGCCCTCGATGACGACGTTGCGCGCGGTCGCCGACAGGTCCTGCTGGTCGGCGACGATCTGGCCGCTGGCCACGCCGGCCGAGCCGGTCAGGGTAATCGCCTGGTCGCCGGTCAGGGAGACGGCGTTGGTGACCACGTTGCCGTCGAACGACGCGGCGATGGTGTTGCCGATGATGTCGAGGGGCGAGCCCGAGATGTTCGGCTCGGTGGTGTCCTGCGCCAGCAGGCCGATGCGCGAATCGGTCACTTCCGAATACAGGTCGGCGGTGCCGGTGATGGTCTGGAGGTTGCCCACCAGCGCCGTGGCGCCGGCGTCGAGACCGGCCAGCGACAGGCTGGCCAGCCCTTCGTGAGTGCTCGACTCGGCCAGGTTGATGTTGCCGAAGAGCAGGTTGTCGCCGGTGTTCACCGTGCCGTCGGCGTGAATGTTGTTGTCGTTGACACGGACCGTGCTGCCGGCGCCGAGGTTCTCGACCTGGGAGATCACGTTGGAATTATCGACCTGAGCGGTGACCGTGTGGTTGTCGGCCGACTGGGACGAGCCAAGCGTCGCGGCGCTGGTGTTGCCGGAGCCGGTGGCGGCCTCGAAGTCCAGCTTGTTGGTGACGTCGTTGCCGGTCGACGAGGCGAAGACGGAATTCACGTTGTCGACGATGATGGTGTCGACGCCGCCAACCACGTCATGCAGCTTGGTCGGGTCGCTGCCCGGGAAGCCGATGTCGGTATTGGTGGTGATCGCCGTCTCGGCGCCGCCGAGAAGAAGCTGCTCGCTGGGGATCTCGATCGCCGAAGAGCCGCCCGCGATGGTCAGCACCGGCGGTGGCGTGGTGAGATCGATCACCAGATTGTCGGCCTTGGCGCCGGTAATGCCCGCAGCGGTGGCAAGCGCCACCACGCTCACAGTGGCGAGTACACGCGTCTTCAGCATCAGGTATGTTCCCCTCTATGCGTAACGCCCGCCGACCCTTTCGGCGAGGCCCCCTCGAAACGCCGGCTGGCGTCGCCCGGCCGTGCTCACCTGCGTTGGACTCAGACGACCAGCCGAATGGCGCAAACCTTAGTCGATCGGAAAACAGGCGTCCAGCACCTAAGTACCTAAAATGACCGGCGAAAATGTCGCGGCTAGGAAAACTGCCGATTGACGCGATGGCGAAACGAAGCGGGCCGGAACCCGAAGGTCCCGGCCCGCGCCGCAAACGGTAGGATGATACGGTCAGTTGCCCGAAGTGAGGGTGTTGACCGCGCGGTTGCCGATGGCCGAGGCACCGATGCTGTTGCCCTGCACGGTGAAGCTGCTGTTGGAGCTGGTCGCGGCCAGGGTGAGCGCCCCGCCGATGCCGATGGCCGCGCCGTCGACCGAGGCGCTGACGGTGGTGCCGTTGTTGCCCTGCAGGTTGGCGACCGTCGCCGACGGGTGCTGGAAGGTGCCGCTGTTCAGCACCAGGCTGTTGACCGCGTCGTTGCCGACGGAGGACGCCAGCACCTGGTTGCCGCTCACGTTGAGCGCGCTGTCGTCCACGCCCGTGGTAGCGTTCAACCCGTCGATGCCCACGCCCACATCGGTGATCGAGGCGTTGATGGTGGCGCCGCTGGTGATCTGGTAGTTCAGCACCGTGTAGTCGGAGCCGGTCACCGTGATCGGCGTCGGCGTCGCGCCGGGGTTGATGACCGCGCCCGCACCGCTGCTCTCCTGCAGCGTCGCGGCCGCCGTGCTGGTCATCGTGTTGGTGGCCTTGTTGCCCGAGGCCAGCGCCTGGACCGTGTTGTCCTTGACGGTCAGGCTGCTGTCGATGGCGCCCTCGTCCAGATTGCCGGTCAGGATCACGACCGTGTCGATGCCGGCGCTGACCAGCGAACCGACGACAACCTGCGAGTTCGCCAGGGCGGCGGACGCGTTGCTGGACGAACCGGCGTCCAGCGTCAGGATGTTGACGGCCTGGAAGGCGGTGGCCTGGGCCTGGACCACGTTGCTGTTCACGTTGACCGAGTCGTTGTTGTAGTCCTCGGCCGCGCCGGCAACGATGCCCAACGTGTCCACTGTGGCCGTGAAGGTCGCCCGGTCGGCATTCTGCATGTTCAGCACGTTGAAGCCGGCGTCGAGGACCGTCGGCGTGCCGGCGATGCCGTTGCCGACGACAGGCGCCGACGAGTAGCGATTGTTGATCTCTGCGCCGGCAGTGGCGGTCAGCGTGTTGTTGGCCGTGCCGCCGATGGCCGAGGCCAGGACCTGGTTGCTGGAGGCCGTCGCCGCGAAGCTGCCCGGACCGCGCGGATCGTCGGTGACGGCGCCGATGGCCGCGGCGTTGACCACGGCGGTGACGTCGCTCAACGGCGAGACGGTCTGCTGCGAAGCCACCGAGGCGCCGGGCGTCTCGTCGATGACGCCCTGAGAGTCGATGTTCGCGGAGGCGGTGATGTTCAGCGTGTTGGTCGCGCTATGCTCCACCGCCTGGGCGAGGATCAGGTTGGAGTCGGCCTTGATCGAGCCCGAGTCGAACACGTCGTTCGAGCCGACGCCGATCAGCGTACCGATGACCGAGGCGGAGACATCCACCGGCAGTCCGCCGGTCGGCGTGCCCTGCATGTTGAACACTCCCAGGGCGGCATCCGAGGTCATCGGGCCATTGGGATCGGCGGAGGTGACGTTGTCGCCGTTGCGCATCGTGATGTTGGTGCCGCCGGCGTTGAGCACGTTGGTCGCCCGGTTCGCCGAGGAGAGCGCCGCCACCGCATTGCCGCTGGCCGACATGGAGCTGGCGACCACATGACCCGCATCCGTCGGGTCCACATCCGATGTGACGCTGATTTCCGTGCCGGTCACCGAGGAGGTGTACGAGGTGCCGAGGTCGGCCGCCGACTGGGAGTTGGCGACGGTGGCCTGGGCCGCGTTGTCCACGAAGTCGGTCGAGAGGCCGTTGCCGGCGTCGTTGCCGCGGGCTTCCGCCACCACCAGGTTGGAGTCGGCGCTCAGCGCGGTACCGTCCATGCTGCCGCCGTTGCCCTGGTCGATCGTCGCCACGTTGATCGTCGCGCCGGTGATCGCGCTGTTGACCGCCACCGAGTTGACCTGGCGGGACGCCACGGCGAACGCGGTGTTGTCGAGAGCGATGGTGCTGCCCTTGTCGCCCAGCGTCGCCAGGGGATCCGGGTTCGCGTCGTTCAGCACCGTGGTGCCCGAGGCCGTCAGGACGTTGGAGACGTTGTTGGTGCGTGCCAGGGTGCGGATGGAATTGCCGTTCACGCCGGCCTGCACGCCGTCGATGGCGTACGTGTCCGTGGTGTCGAGGTCGACGGAGATGGTGGTCCCGCTGTTGCTGGCCGTGAAGCCGGCGGTGCTGGTGCCCGCCGTGCCCGTCTGGTTGGACACGATCGAGGCGATCGGGCCGTTGCCCTTGATCGGCGCACCGCCATTGTCGTCGGCGGTGGTCAGGTCCACCGACCCGACGTCGTAGCCAAGGCTGTTGGTCGCGTCGTTGCCGGCGGCGATGGTGGTCATCGAGTTGCCGCTGGCCTCGACCACGCTGTTGGTCAGGTCGTTGCCGTTGATGTTGATGTCGACGGTGATGTCGTTGTCGAACATCGACGACTTGATGCCGCCGGCGCTCGGCGCGGCAAACGACTGGTCGTTGATCAGCAGGTGCTCGGCCGCCGCGGTGCTCACGGTCGGGCTGGTCGCCGCCAGGTCCACGGTGGTGGGGTTCGCCGTCGCGTCATAGACCGAGCCGATGGTCTCGGTCTGCGACTTCACGCTGACCGAGTTGGTCGCCAGGTTGATGCGGGCCGAGGCGAGCAGCGAGTTGGTGTCCGCCTGGACCGTGTTGTTGGTCATCAGCGCGTCGCCACCGGAGACGTCGATGGTGATGTCCAGGTCGTTCTGGCTGACCGCCATGGCCGCCGAACCGAGCGTGCCGTCCTGGTCCGCGAGGGTCTGGACGTTGCTCAGCACCGAGGAGCCGTCGAGGGCGACGGCGTCGATGCCGAGCTTGTCGGTTGCCTGGTTGAGCGTGGCGCTGGTGGTGGCGCTGTTGCTGCTGGCGGTGACGTTGCTGTCGGTGACCGAGCTGATGTCGGTGATGTCGCCGACATTCACATTGATCAGGTCGCCCGTGGCGCCGGCCGTCACGACGGAGGCGTTCAGGTCCTCGACCGATTGGTCGTTGGCCAGCGCGAAGCCCGCGTCGACAGCCGTGTTCGGCACGGCCGCGGTGCGGTCGACCGTGGCGTAGGGCAGGCTCTCGCCGCCGTCGCCGATGGTCACGCCCGAGATCGTGATCGAGTTGGTGGTCGAGTCGGCCAGGTTGCCCCAGACGCGGCTGTTGAAGGTGTTGCTGTCCACGTTGACCGCGGCATCCTTCACGGTGACCGCCTTCGCGCCGTCACCCGCGCCCACGTCGACGTCGATGAAGGCCGGCTCGTTCGGCGCGATGGTCGACGAGAGGCTGGCGCTGTCCTCGACGGTCTGCACGTTGGCGACGCCCGCCTGGCCCGTCAGGGTCGTGGCGTCGATGGCGATGCTCGCCTCGGTGGACAGGTTGCCGATGGACATGCCGTGAATGTCGTTGTTCGACACGCTCAGGCTGGCCGTGGTGAAGTTGATGTCCGCCACGTCGACATTGATGGCCGTCAGTACGTCGGCGACCGCGCTGCCGCCGTCCAGCACCTGGCCGTTCAGGATGCTGTAGTCGGCCGAGACGTCGCCGCTCACGGTGGTGCGGTTGATGTCGATGATGTCGCCCGGCGAGCCGCCCGGCCCCGTGATCGTGGTGCCCTTGATGTTGAGGGTGCTGGCGTGGCTGTTGCCCATCGCCTCGGAGGACAGCGTGTTGCTGTCGACAGTGATGGACGAGGACTTCACGTCGCCGGCGGCGGTGTTGGCATTGACGCCGTTATGGGCCAGGTCGACCGTCAGCTCGCTGTCGTTGTTGGCGGTCTGCGAGCCCTCGGTGTACTGCACCGAGTTGATCGCGACCACCGAGTCGAACACGGCGGTGTTGCCGACGTCGATGCCGTTGGTGACAATCGAGCCGTTGGCCGTGGAAGCGATGGTGTTGCTGTCGGCCACGACGGTGGAGCCGGTGAGATCCTCGGCCAGCACGTTCACATAGCCGCCGTCGATGTCGGACAGGACGCTGACGTCGGAGAACTGGCCGCTCTGAATGAACAGGTCGCCCTTCACCGTGAAGATGTCGGGGCCGAAGTTGACGGTGTTGAGCTGGGAGCCCGCCACGGTGTTGCCGGACTGGTTGATGTTGTCGGCCAGCGACACCGTATTGGCGGCGCTGTTGCTGGTGGACGACGTCGAGATGGTGTTGTCGGTCAGCGTCAGCGTGGTGCTGTCAAGGTCGGCGTTGTAGCCCTTGCCCGCCCCGAGGTCCTGGGTGTTGCCGGCTTCGATCGCGACGTTGCGCACCGTCGAGCGGAAGGTGTAGTCGCCCGTGCTCGACTGGCCGTTCACGACGCCCGCAGTGCCATAGAGCGTGATCGCCTCGTCGCCGGTCAGCGATACGGCGCTGGTCGCGTCGTTGCCGGTGAAGGAAGCGGCGATGGTGTTGCCGATGATGTCGAGGGGCGCGCCCTTGATGCTGGGCTGCGGCACCACGCCGCCGACCTGAGCCAGCAGGCCGATGCGCGAGTCGGTCACTTCCGAGAAGGTCGACGCGGCGCCGGTGATCAGCTGGGTGTTGCCGACCAGCGCGGTCGCGCCGGAGGTGATCTTGTTGGCGGTCAGGTCGATCACCGACTGGCCGAGCTCGGTGCTGCTCTCGGCGTTGTTGATGTTGCCGTCGATCAGGTTGTTGGCGGCGTTGACCGTGCTGCTGGAATGGATGTTGTTGTCGTTGACCCGCACGGTGCTGCCGGCGCCGAGGTCGAGGACCTGGGCGAGCACGTTCGAATTGTCGACCGCCGCCGTCACGATGCTGCTGCTCGAGTCCTGCAGCGAGCCGAGGGTCGCCGCGCTGGACGTGCCGGAGCCGGTCGCCGCGTAGAAATCGATCTGGTTGACGACGTCGTTGGTGCCGGCCTGGGCGAAGATCGAGTTCACGTTGTCGACGATGATGGTGTCCGTGCCGCCGCCCACGTCGTGGAACTTGGTCGGGTCGCTGCCGGGGTAGCCGATGGCCGTGTTCGTGGTGCTCGACTTGTCGGAGCCGGAAAGAACGATCTGCCCGTTCGCAATCTGCACCGCGGACGAGCCTGCCGCGATGGTCAGCGTCGGCGGCGCCGCGGTGAGATCGATGATCAGGTTGTCGGCCTTGGCCGCACCAACGCCCGCCGCGGTGGCGAGCGCAACCATGCTCACGGTGGTGAGTACACGCGTCTTAAGCATCAGGATTCCCCCTCTGTGCGCAATCCCTCGTCGAAGCCCTTCGACGAACCCCCTACATGCGCCTCGCGGCGCCGCCCCTCACCTTCGGCCCGACAGACTATAACCGGCCGACGGCGACCAGGGCATTACGATGGCGAGACGGTACCCGATTTCCGAGGGATCGTCCAGCGAATTGGCGGGAGCGGCGGCGCCCCGAGCGATGATCTTTTCGTGATCGGGGAGACCCTCCGCAGGCATAAAAATCGCGCGGGAGGGCGGTATCTTTCCTCCCTTGCCCCCGCCCCGCCGGTCGCCCGGCGGGGCGGGGGCGCCGGAACCAAAGGCCGGCGGAGGAACCTGTCAGGCGGCGGCAGCGAGCCGTCGCGCGTCCTCGGAGTTGGACGAGAGGTTGCGCAGCGCGTACAGGACGTATTCGCGCCGGAGCTCGGGCTGAACGCCGAGATACCTGCACATGTCCTGCACCCGTTCGCAGATGAACTTGGGATGGTGCGCCGCCAGCGGCTTGCCGTTGCGCGCGTAGTAGATGTCGTAGATGAACGGGATGAGGTCGTCCGGCAGGCTGAGCCCGTAATTGCGGCAGACGAGGCGGAAAATCTCCTCGTACATCTGCCGCGACGGGTGGTTGATCTCCACCTTGTAGGGGATGCGGCGCAGGAAGGCGTCGTCCATCAGGTTCTCGGGGATGAGGTTGGTGGAGAACACCAGCAGTTCGTCGAAGGGAATCTGGATCGTCTTGCCGGTGCGCAGGGTCAGGTAGTCGACCCGTTTCTCGAGCGGCACGATCCAGCGGTTGAGCAGGTCCTTGGGTTCGACCCGCTGCCGGCCGAAATCGTCGATCAGCAGCACGCCATTGGTCGCCTTCATGTGCAGCGGCGCCTCGTAGAACTTGGAGATCTCGTTGAACGACATCTCCAGCATGTCGAGGCCCAGCTCGCCACCCACCACGATCACCGGGCGCTTGGAGGGGACCCAGCGCTCGTCGAGGGACTCGGTGCGCCGGCGGATCAGGCTGCGCGGCGCGTCGTCATCGGTCTCGGTGGCCCGCTTGTGCAGGGTGACGTCGTGGAACTTGATGATCTCGCCGTCGATCTCCAGCGCGTAGGGGATGAACACGACGCTGGCGAAGGCGCTGCCGATGCCTTCGGCCATGGTCGTCTTGCCGTTGCCGGGCGGGCCGTAGATGAGCATGGAGCGGCCGGAATTCACTGCCGGGCCGATCTCGTCCAGGAAGCCCTCGGGCAGCACCATGTGGGACAGGTTCCTGCCCAGCACGTCGCGGTTGATGGATTCGGCCAGGATCGACTGCGTGCGCACCCGGGCGATCCACTCCTCCAGCGGCACCGGCGCCGGTCCCACATACTGGCACTGCTCGGTCGCCTCGGCGGCCCATTGCCGGCCCTTGGCGGTCAGGGTGTTGCGCACGTCGGCGCTGCCCTTGCCGCTGAGGCTCGCGCCGTCGGCGCCGGGCGCGGCACCCAGCACCTGCAGCAGACCGCGCTCGCGCATGATGTCGATGATCTGCCCGCACAGCGTGGCCGGCAGCTTGATCGCCTCCGAAAGGTGCTGGATGGTCTCGAGGCCCAGCGCGTTGAACAGTTTGAGCGCATGGCCGAGCAGGAAGCTCTGGCTGAGGCCGGTATCCTCCAGCGTCCGCGGCGGCTGGGGGAAATAGCTGAGGGCCTCGGCGAGTTGGCGCTCGTCGAGCAGGCCCATGGAGATCAGGTGCTCGCCAAGCTGGCCGCCCGCGTCGCGCTGACGTTCGAGCGCGACGTCGATCTGCTCACGGGTGACGATTCGGCGCGCGACGAGAAAATCGCCCAGTCTCATGCTGGCCTCCCGGCTGTGATGGAGCAGGGACGACGGCCCGCAAGCCGCCGTCGCCACATGCCGGCCCAAAGCCCGATGCGGGCATGATTCCAACGGCTGCCGCCCAGCCCGGCGGCGGCCGCTAGTTTGGATTTTAAGTAAATAAAATATGTATCTCGACGGAAATCACCTAAAAATGGTGCGTCGAAACTGGCCTCTTCAGGGACGAAACGCACGTCTGTACTCTCATTTTATTGTCTCTGTAGCTCCCATTATTTCTCCTACGCGCCCCCGGGCCGCGACGCACGTTAAGAAATGTAAACGCGGCGCGCCTTGCGGGCGACCGGGGCTGGCGCTTTGCCCTTTACGGGACGGCCCGTTTCGGTGGACCCTTGGAACCGGGGAGACAAGTGCGGCCGCCGGGCCGCCGGGGAGACGGAGCCATGGACCAACTGAGCGCACAGGACGCCTCGTTCCTCTATACGGAGAACGATCGGGTCGCCAACCACGTGGGCGGCCTCTACATCTACGACCAGTCGACCACGCCGGGCGGGCTGGTGACCTTCAAGCAGATCCTCCGGCACATCGGCGCAAGGCTGTCGCGCGTGCCGCGCTACCGGCAGAAGCTGCTGTGGGTGCCGGGCAACCTGGACCATCCCTACTGGGTGGACGACGCCAAGTTCGACATCGAATACCACGTGCGGCACATGGCGCTGCCCAAGCCGGGCGACTGGCGCCAGCTGATGATCCAGACCTCCCGCCTGTACGATCGGCCGCTCGACATGAACCGGCCGCTCTGGGTGTTCTACGTGATCGAGGGGCTGGACAACGTGAAGGGCCTGCCGCCGGGTAGCTTCGCGGTGGTCACCAAGACCCACCACGCGCTGATCGACGGCGTCTCGGGCACCGCCATGGCGACCGCGATCCATGAGCGCACGCCGGACGCGCCCGACCCGGCGCCCGAGCCCTGGCAGCCGCAGCCGCCGCCCAGCGAGCTGGAGCTGCTCACCCGCTCCTACCTGAACAGCTTCACCCAGCCGATGAAGTTCATGGAGCTGCTCGGCGAAATGTCGCCGGCGGCGCAGCGGCTGATGGACGGCCTGAGCAGCGACCGGTTTCGCTTGCCCGACAGCGCCGGCACGGTCCCGCGCACCCGCTTCAACGGCGCCACCACGGGCCACCGGGTGCTGGCCGCCACCTCTTTCCCCCTCGCCGAGTTGCGGGCGATCAAGGACGCGGTGCCGGGCGGCACCATCAACGACGTCATCCTGTCGATTGGCGGCGGCGCGCTGCGGCGCTACCTGATCCATCACGGCGAGCTGCCGGAGCGCTCGCTGGTGACGCTGTCGCCGATCGCCGTGCGGCCGTCCAAGGACGCGGCCTCGGCCAGCATGGCGGCCGCGCCGGGCAACCAGGTCACCGGCATGGTGGTGACGCTGGCGACCGACGAAGCCGACCCGTTGAAGCGGCTGCAGGCGGTGCACGATTCGGCGATCAATTCCAAGGAACTCACCAACGCGGTGGGCGCCAAGCTGATGACCGACTTCAATCAGTTCGTCCCCTCGGTGATGACCGGGCTCGCGTCGCGGCTGGTCACCTCCATGGGGCTGGCCACCGCCATGCAGCCGATCGTCAACACGGTGCTGACCAACGTGCCCGGCCCGCAGTTCCCGCTCTATTTCTGCGGCGCCGAGATGGTGAACCAGTTCAGCCTGGGCATCGTCCAGGACGGCATGATCCTGTTCCACGGCATCCTCAGCTACAACGGCAAGCTGACCATCACCGCCATGTCCGACCGCGAGGCCATGCCGGACCCGGCGTTCTACCAGGAGTGCATGGACGCGGCGTTCGAGGAACTGCGCGACGCGACTCGGGCGGCGGACGAAACGCCGTCTCCGCCCAAGCCCAAGGCTGAGGCCGCCCCGCGCAAGAAGGGAAAAACGCCCAAATCTCAGGCAGATCGGAAGCACTGATCGTTTTGTCGGCAGGTTTTGCCCCCGCGGCGGCGGCGCTGTGCTAGGCTTTGCACCCAGCAAACTCTCGCACACGGAGGATGCCTTGCCCCGCGTCATGATCGAATGCCCGGAAACCCACAGGATGATCTACACGGGCGTCAACCTGAACTGGAACAGCTTCGAGGGGGCCAAGATCGGCGAGCAGACGGTCCCCTGCCCCGCCTGCGGCGCTGTCCACCGATGGACTCGCGCCGACGCCACCATCGACGAGGTCGGCACCGCCGACTGAGGCGGACGGACCGCCCCGCTCAGCCGGTGGGCTGGAGCGGCCAGATCAGCGGCGTGACCGTCACCGTCACGATACCCACCAGGATGTTCATGGGCACCCCCATGCGCAGGAAGTCCGCGAACCGGTAACCGCCCGGCCCGTAGACCAGCGTGTTGGTCTGGTAGCCGATGGGCGTCGCGAAGCTGGCGCTGGACGCGAACATCACCGCGATCACGAATGGGCGCGGGTCCATGCCCAGTTGCTGGGCGACGCCGATGGCGATGGGCGTCATGACGATGGCCACGGCGTTGTTGGTCACGGTCTCCGTCAGCAGCGACGTGATGACGTAGAGGATGCCGAGCACCGCCCAGGGCTGCAGGTGCTCCATCCACGGCACCAGCGCATGCACCACCATGTCCATGGCGCCGGTGTTCTGCAGCGCCTGACCGACCCCGAGCATGGAGAGGATCAGCACCAGCAGCCTGCCGTCCATGGCGGCGAAGGCGTCCTTGGCGTCCATGCAGCGGGTGAACAGCACGATCGCCACGCCGAGGATCGCCAGCCCGGCGATGGGCATGAAGCCGATGGACGACAGCACCACCACCGCCACCAGGGTCAGCAGCGCGATGGGGCTGCGGTTGCGGCGCAGGGGCTGCTCGGCCGGCTCGGAGAGGTTGACCAGGTCCATGTCCTCGGCGAGGCGCACCAGGTCCTCGGGCGCGCCCTCCAGCAGCAGGGTGTCGCCCGCCTGGAACAGGATGGTGCCGGTCTGGCCCTTCAGGTTCTCGCCGTGGCGGTGGACGGCCAGCACGTAGCTGCCGTAGCGCCGGCGCAGCCGCATGTCGGTGGTCGACTGGCCGATCATCGGGCTGTTGGGCGCCACCAGCGCCTCGGCGATGATCGCGGCGCGCTCGCCGGCGGCGGTCAGGTCGCCGGCCGGGCCAAGGTCGAGGTGCTTCTCGCCGCGCAGGCTGAGCACCTCGCCGACGGTGGATTCGAAGACCACCCGGTCGCCCTGGCGGATGGTCAGCTCGTGCATGCGGTCGCGGGTGGACCGGTCGTCGCGGACCACGTCGATGACCCGCAGCCCGCGGTTGCGGAACATCTCGATCTCGCTCAGCTTGCGGCCGATCAGCGCCGAGCTCACGGGCACCACGCCGTCGGCCAGGTAGCGCTGCTTGCGCTGGGAGCCGAGCACCGAGGCGACGGTGGTGCGCTCGGGCAGCAGGTAGGGGCCGGCGACCGCCATGAACAGGCCGCCCACCGTCGCCACCGTCAGCCCCAGCAGCGACATCTCGAACATGTGGAAAGGCGGCAGCCCCTGCGAACGGGCCACGCCGTCGACCAGGATGTTGGTGGAGGTGCCGATCAACGTGCAGGTGCCGCCCAGGATGGCCGCGTAGGACAGCGGGATCATCATCTTCGAGGCGGGCTTGCCGAGCCGCTGGGCCAGCGCGAGCACGGCGGGGATCATCACCATCACCACCGGCGTATTGTTGACGAACGCCGAGGCGGCGATGGTGAGGATGAGGATGATGGGCAGCACCGCCATCGGCAGGCGCCCCGCCAGCAGCCGTATCAGCCGGTTGACCTTGTCGAGCACGCCGGTCGCCACCAGCGCGCCGCTCAGCATGAACATGGCGCCGATGGTCACCGGCGCGCTGTTGGAGAGCACCTTCAGCAGGCCGTCGGTGTCCAGCAGGCCCAGCGCCAGGCACATGGCCACGCCGCCGATGCCCACCACGTCGGGTGGAAAGCGCTCGGTGACGAACAGCACCAGCATCACGGCCAGGACGCCGAGAGACAGATAGGGGGCCAGTGCTTCCATGTTCCGTGTCTGCTGTCCCTAAGACGGTGGCGGCGATGACCCGGGCCGGCGGCCCCTCTCCGTCGACGGCGCGGGGCCGGGCGCCACCCGCCGTCTCCGGACAGACTGGTATCGGCGGCGGCAGGCGCGCCGTCAAGAGATTCGGATGATATCCCGATCCCGCGGCGCCGGCACGGACCGCGCCGTGATACAACTCGTGCGTTCCTCAACCCGCGCCGGAGCCGCAATGCCCGCCGACTGGATCGTCCTCAGCGTCTTCGGCGCCGTCTATGCCGGCATGGCGCTGGGCGGCTGGCCCGGACTGGCCGTCGACCGTACCGGCGTGGCGCTGATCGGCGCCATCGTGCTGCTGGCGACGGGCGCCGTCACCGCGCCCCAGGCGCTGGGTTCCATCGACTTCTCCACCCTCGCCATCCTGTTCACCCTGATGGTGCTGTCGTCCCAGTACGCGGCGAGCGGCTTCTTCGATGCGGCGGTGAGCCGGCTCGCCGACGGCGAGCGTTCCCGCCACGGCCTGCTCGCCCTGGTGATCGCCATCGCCGCCGGCCTCTCCGCCGTGCTGACCAACGACGTGGTGGTGTGGGCGATGACGCCGCTGCTGGTGACCGGACTGTCCCGGCGCGGCCTCGATCCTCGCCCTTTCGTCATCGCCCTGGCCTGCGCCGCCAACGCGGGATCGGCCGCCACCCTGATCGGCAATCCCCAGAACCTGCTGATCGGCGAGACCGGCCGGCTCGGCTTCTGGGCCTACACGGCCGCTGCCGTCGTGCCGTCGCTGCTGGCGCTGGGCGTGATCCACGCCGTCGTCTCGCGCACCGCCTCGTTCCGGCGCGGCGCATCGGAATCGCCGGTCCCGGCGGCGGTGCCCGCCCGCCCCGCCGTCGACCGGCGCGCCCTGGCGAAGGCCGTGGCCGCGACGGCAGCCATCCTTGTGATCTTCACGGTCGCCGACGACCGGGGAACCTGGGCGCTGGCGGTGGCGGCGGCACTGCTGATCAGCCGGCGGGAGGGCACCAGGCGGCGGCTCGACCGGGTCGACTGGCCGCTGCTGCTGCTGTTCGCCAGCCTGTTCGTGGTGACCGGCGCCTTCGCCCATGGCAGCACCACGGCGCGGCTCGACGCCGGTCTGGCGGCCATGGTCAATCCGGGGTCGACGGGCGCGCTGGCCGCCGCCGCCCTCGCCGGCAGCAACACCATCGGCAACGTCCCGTTCGTGATGCTGGCGCTCTCCGTGCTGCCCCACTGGAGCGCCGCCAGCCTGCACGCGCTGGCGCTGTTCAGCACGCTGAGCGGCAACTTCCTGATCGTCGGCAGCGTCGCCAACATCATCGCCGCCGAACGGGCGGCCGAACAGGGGGTGCATGTGGGCTTCCGCGCCTATGCGAGGATCGGCGTCCCGGTCACGCTGGCGTCGCTGCTGATCGCCTGGGCATGGATGGCGCTCGCTTTCCCCGCCCTTGCCCGCCTCGTCGGACCGTAGGCCGTCCTGGAGCGTGATCCGCTCAGGCTGGACCAGTCTGAGCGGTACATCATGCTCTATCTGTTGAATCTAGAGCAAAGTACGCCGATCAGGTGAACCCACCTGATCGGCTTTTGCTCTAGGTCGCGAGATACTTGTCCAGCGTCTTGTGGATGCGGCGGATGCGGATCTCCTGGTAGTTGCCCAGGGTCTCGCCCCGCTTGCCGGCGCCGGCGGCGGCCGACTGGAACGCCCGCTGCTGCATCTCCAGGTTGCCCGTGTCCTGATCGTAGACCACGGCGAGGCCGGGATCAAGGCCGGGCACGGTGGTATATGTCTCGCCCGGCTTGAGCCGGACCGGCTCGGGCGCCTCGGGCGCCTCGCCGTGCTCGGGGACGGGCCGCAGCACCAGGATGTCGAAGATGGCGCTGTTCACGTCCATGCCGTTGGGCCTGAACCGGTAGACCAGCGGCAGCGCCACGCCCGAGTGCAGGTAGGTGTTGGGGAACAGGTGGTATTGGATCGAATCCATCAGTTCCGACGGGCTGAGGCCCGACAGGTCCACGTCGAAAGCCTCGCCCATGGCCGTGCGCATCTGCTCGGCCACCACCGACCGCGCGGTGCCGCCTTCAGGCACCGACAAGTCCTCCCCGCCGCCGCGCATGCGGCGCAGGATCTCCGTCTCGCTCACCGGCTCGGCGACGTGCGGGCTGGGAATGCCGACCGTATGGATGAAGCGGCTGGTGCGCTCGCCGAACACGTCGTACTGGGCATTGGCGTCGCTGGCGGTGTAGAGCGCCTGCGAATGCGTCTCCAGCACGTGATAGGCCTCTGCGAAGGCCTCCTGGGCCGCCTTCCAGTTGGCCGGCAGCACCTTCTGGACGTGCAGCGCCGTGTAGCGCTTCTCCAGCGGCCAGTGGGCGAAGTGGGCGGGCAGCACCTCCAGGAAGTCTTCCAGCGGGCCGGCGTTCTCGTCCATGTTGATGAACACGAAGCCGCCCCAGCGGGCCACCTTCACCTCCGGCAGCGAATAGGCTTCGTCCTGCACGTGGGGAAAGTCCCAGCGGCACGGGATTTCCTTCAGGCTGCCGTCC